>JBCDAS010000274.1:0-5291 GCA_039185235.1 Pseudomonadota bacterium | reverse complement strand
GGCCGCGCCGAAGGCCTCGTCGTCAAGGGCGAAGAGATAGTCCACCACGGCGCGCGACGCGGTCTCCGGATTGATCGTGTCCGGGTCCCAGTCTTCCTTCGCGGTGGAGTTCAGCTTGTTGGCATCGGCCTGGATCAGGCTCGTCAACGTCGCTCGAATTGTCTGCTTCAGGCTCGACAGTGAAATAGTCCACGGTTTCGAGCACATCAGCAATATCAGAGTGCCTGAGATGCTCTGACCACTCTGCAAATACTTCTAAGAGGGGCTCTATTTTTTTTCGATCTGGCCACGCGCTGTCTCTGATCGTCGGGCGGCTGCTCATTGGGCCGCGGGTTACTCGGCAGCGATCTCCTCGGCCTGGGCGGCCTGGATCGCCTGCCAGACCCGGTGTGGGGAATAGGGCGCTTCGAGCCCATGCACGCCGACCCGGGCGAGTGCGTCGATGATTGCAAGCCCGCCAGCCGCGATCCCACCCGCGCAGCCCGCCTCGCCGCATCCTTTGATACCCATTGGATTGGTCAGGGCCGGGGCTTCGATGAAATCGACATCGAAACTGGGCACATCATCGGCGCGGGGGATGGTGTAGTCCATGAAGCTTGCGGTTCGGGGTTGGCCGTCTTCATCCCAGACCATCTCCTCGCCCATGATCTGGCCGAGGCCTTGGACCACGCCGCCATGGACCTGGCCCGCGACCAGGGCGGGGTTGATCAGGGTGCCGAATTCGTCGGTGACCGTGTAGCGCTCGAGCGTGATTTTGCCGGTCTCGGTATCGAGCTCGACCTCGGCGATATGGCAGCCATTGGGGAAGGTGGCGGTCGTGCTGTCCACGGCACCCGCACCTTGGAGATCCGCCTCGGCGGCAAGGGCGGCGAGGCTGATCTGGCGATCGGTCCCTGCGATGGCGAAGCTGGCGGTTTCGGGCGAGAACTCGATATCCTCTTCGGCGGCTTCCAGCTTGTCCGAGGCGAGCTTCTTGGCCTGGGTGAGGATGTCTTCGGCCGCGAGCAGAAGCACCCGGCTAGCCATTTTGCCGGATCGGGAGCCGCCCGTGCCGCCGCCTGCCTCCAGCAAGTCGCTGTCGCCTGCCACCAGTTCGATCTGGTCGATCGGCAGGCCGAGCTGGCTGTGCAGGATCTGGGCCCAGGCGGTCTCATGGCCCTGGCCGGTGGATTGTGTGCCGATGAAGATCCGGGCGCCGCCCTCTTTGGTCAGTTCGACCCGGGTGCGCTCCAGCGGGGCGCCGCCGGTGCGCTCCATGTAATAGGCCATGCCGATGCCACGGATCCGGCCATCGCGTTCGCCGACAAAGCTGTCCCAGCCATGGCGGGCGGCGACGTGATTGACGACCTCTTGCGTGTCCAGGCTGTCGAAGTTGAGCCCGCCCGGCGTCATATGCGGCAGCATGTCGGGGGTGACCAGGTTGCGCCGGCGCAGCTCCGCCCGCTCGATCCCGAGTTGGCGGGCGGCGGCGTCCATCAGGCGCTCGGTGATATAGATCGTCTCGGGCCGGCCTGCGCCGCGATAGGCATCGGTGGGGGTGCCATTGATAAAGGCGCCGCGGACATGGGCGTGGTGGGCTTTGATCTTGTACATGCCGCCCAGGAGATTGGCCGAGAAGGCGGTGTGAATCGCGATGCCAACGGTGGAGTAATAGGCGCCGAGGCCTGAGATGGTCTTCATCCGCATCGCGGTGCAGAGGCCATTGGCGTCGAAGGCGCCTTCGACCGTGCCGCGCACATCGCGGCCCTGGGCATCGGAGAGGAAGCTCTCGGTCCGGTCGCCGACCCATTTGACCGGGCGGCCGAGATCATGGGTGGCGAGCGCGCAGAGCCCGTATTCGGGGTGGTCCATCAGCTTCATGCCGAAGCCGCCGCCGACATCCTCGACATGGACCCGGACGCGGTCAAGCTCGACGCCGAGGTTCTTGGCGATTTTGGCCCGCATGCCATGGGCGCCTTGGGTGCCGACCCAGGCCTCCCAACGCGCGTTCTGGTAGGTGATGTTGATGCCGCGGGGCTCCATCGAGGCGACGACGACGCGTTGGTTGAGGACGGGGGTTGAGACGATATGGGCGGCCTCGTCGAAAAGCGCGTCAGTGGCGGCCCGGTCGCCATGCTCCCATGTGTAGCCGATATTGCCGGGAGCGGCGTCGTGGAGTTGGGGTGCGCCGTCGGCCAGGGCTGCGGCAGGATCGATCACGGCGGGCAGTTCGTCGATATCGGCATCGATCAGCTCCAACGCGTCCAGCGCCTGGTCTTTGGTCTCGGCCACGACGAAGGCGATGGGTTGTCCGACAAATCTGACCCTTTCTGAGGCAAGGTGGGGCATTTTCACCGGTGCAGGCGGGGGCACCATGGGGAAGTCGCAGCTGAGCGGCGTTAATCGATCCGCAATATCGGCATAGGACCAAACCAGGAGCACCCCAGGGGCCTCCCGCGCGGCCTTGAGGTCAACACCACGGAGCACACCATGCGAGATACTACTTCTAAAAACGGCTGCATGAACTTGATTATCAAGCAGAATATCGTCTATATACTTACCCTCACCGCGGAGCAAACGCGGATCTTCGAGCCGGGGGACAGCTTGCCCAACGCCAAATTTCATCTTCAAACTCCGTGAGTGGCTGATGAGGACGGTATCGCTGAAGCTCATCTGGTCAAGAAAAAGTGTGGCGCCGCAAAACCGACACATTCTTCGACGTAATTTGAAGTGGCGACAAATGGGCGCTTTCGCTTATAAATTGCACTTGGAGGTTGTGGATCGAATCGGGGTGGTGGTCCGTGTTTAAAGACGATCAAATGCTACCTTTGCTGACCGGCGTGGTGATCATGCTGGGCTTGGGGATTCTTGCGCAACGCTCTGATACCGTGATGGAATGGCTCGGCGAGCCGAGTGTCCAAGAAACTGGGTCCTTGGTGCTGATCGAAGATCGGGCGCGCGTGCTGCGCGGAGAGCCACAGTTGATCGACGTTTTGGCGAATGATGTCGGCCTGAATGCGCGCGATATCGCGGCCCTGACCATTGCGTCTCCGCCCCAATGCGGGATTGCGACGGTGACCGGTGGCGGCGTGGAGTATGTCGCGACTCCGTCCTGCGGAGCGCAGCAAGCATTCTCGTACCGGATCGCCGGTCGCACGGAGGACACGTTTGGCCTGGTTCGGATCACAGTCGCGGATCAGGGTGCGCCCGATCCAAGCGCGGACGATCCTGCCAATGTCGAGCCTGAAGTGATCGCGCAAGCACCAGCGCCGACGGGTTCGGGCAGCGCGACCAGCGTGCGACAGTCAGGGAGCGTGTCGCGCCTGCGGCCTGTGACCTTGACCCCGCGGGTCAATCGACCCAAAGCCGTAATCGAGCCGCCGAAAGAAGCACCAGAAGCCCCCGAGGTCGCCGCATCGGCGCCAAGTGCGGTTGACCGCCAGACGCCGACCCAGGCTGAAGCGCCGAGCCAACCAGGAGAGGGCAGCGATCTTCAGCTTGCTCTACAGCCCGAAGATGCCTTGCCGCAGAGCGGCGAAGAGCAGCCTCAGCAGCTCGCCTTGAACCAACCCTCTTCGAGCGCGCAGCCGCGCGCCATCGAACAGGTTGAGCCAGAACCTCTCTCGGATGTGCAGCCGGATCGTGTGGCAGTCCCCGGCGAGATTGCATCGCCTGATCTGTCCGAGACCTCGCTGAGCTTTAGCAGCGCCGGGTCGCAAGGGTTTGTGCGCAGCCCGGCCAAAGTGACCGATCTGGAGCAAGCTGCGTTGAGCGAGGATCAATCGCCCCAGGCGCCGCTGATCCGCCAGCCCGAGTTGACCGTTGCCATGGCGATCCCGGATGCACCGATTGATCAAACGGCTTCGGGCGATACGGCGTTTGAGGCCCCGGTTCAGACCGCGCCCTCGGGTGTCGAGCCTGAGCAGTTGTCGATTGCGTCTCTGGGGTCGGCTGAGCCAACCGATTTGAGCCAACCCCTGCCACATGACACGGTCAGAGCGGATCGTCTGTTGCCCGCAGGGTTGAGCCCGCCAAGCGGTGTCGATGATGTCTCGATCGGGGCGGCTACCTCTGGTCTGTCCCTGACGGAGCCGGGTCGGCTTGCATCTTTGGATGGGGCGACGAGCACGTTGATCTCGGATGATGGGGTTTCCCCTCGCGTGGTTCGCCGGGCGCGGACGAACCTGATCGCGCCGACGACGACAGCACCGAATGCACCGGCGCAGACCTCGAACGCGGGCGATGAGGGGGTGGTGGTGGCCGCGCTCACCGCACCTGATGAGGCGTCGCAGTTGAGAACGCCGGGTGTTTTGAACCCGACTGCGTCGGATCAAGCCTTGCCTTCGGTTCCAACGCCAGAACCAGAACCCGAGGTTGAGACTGAACCTGAGGTGGAAACCGCAGTTCTGACACCGGCGCCTTCGCCGGATATTCTTTATGAGCCGGAGGAGCCGAAAGAGCCCGAGCCGGAAGCGCCTGAGAATACGGGCGGGTTCCTGGGTGGCCTGTCCTCGTTGTTCACGGGATCCACGTCGGAGCAGCCAGCCCCGCAACCCCCCGCCCAGGCGCCAAGCGGCGATCCGGCACAAGCGACGACGCCCGCCCCTGCGGCGGTCGAACCTGTCGAGGAGGATGTCCAAATCGCCTCGCTGCCCCACGCCGATGCGGGCTGTGTGCTTGAGCCCGCATTGGGCATCTCGATGCAGCCTGCGGCGCAGACCCTGATCACGGTCGAGGCACCATGCTCACCGGGCCGTACGGCGGAGCTCAGCTATGGCGGGCTCAGCTTTGCGGTGCCGCTCGATGCCAATGGGGCTGGGCAGATCATGGCGCTGGGCCTGACCGATGAGGTCGAGGCGACGATGACGTTTCATGACGGCAAACGGGTGGAGTTCGATCTTCCCTTCTCGGGCATCAACCGCATTGTGCGCGCGGCACTGGTCTGGGATATGCCCGTGAAGCTGGCGCTGCATGCGATTGAGTTTGGTGGCAGGCCGGATACCGAAGATGACGCCAACCCCGACAACCCGCGCAGCTACAGCGATGTGCGCCGTCGCGGCGGCGGGTTCATGACCTCGTTCCAGCCGGTCGATGGGACGGGTCAGTATGTGCAGGTCTATACTCATTTCATGCGCCGGAACGGTCGCACGGGAGTGGTTGATCTGATGATTGATTTCGTCTCTCGTGATCGGGAGAATGTGGCGGAGGCGTGCGGTGCCGGTTCGCTCGCCAAGCCGAGTTTTAAGTTGTTGAAGTCCGACCGTGGTTCGGTCGATCGTCCCCTGGCGGCCAGCCTGGGGAGCGTTGCGTGT
>JBCDAS010000273.1:0-5351 GCA_039185235.1 Pseudomonadota bacterium | reverse complement strand
GGGCAGTTTGGAACTGTTGCGGGCGGATCGAGGCTCGACCGATGCCGATGATTTGCTCGACATGGCGACCCGGGCCACCGAGCGGGGTGCGCAACTGACCAGCCAGTTGCTCTCCTTCAGTGGCGAGGCGAAGCTGTCGCCAGAGCTGTTGC
The DNA here is from genome assembly GCA_039185235.1 of Pseudomonadota bacterium. GTDB lineage: Bacteria > Pseudomonadota > Alphaproteobacteria > Rhodobacterales > Rhodobacteraceae > Thermohalobaculum. The sequence goes on along the minus strand of JBCDAS010000273.1, from coordinate 5,199 downwards.
AGATTGAAGAACTGGTCCGAAAGATCGAGCCGCGGTTGCGCCAGCTGGTGCCTGCAAAAGTCAATATGGAGTTTTTGCTGGGCGAAGATCTGCTGGGTGCCTGGATGGACCCGCGGCAATTCGAAGGGGCGATTGTCAACCTGGTGCAGAATGCCTGCGATGCGATGCCCGAGGGCGGTCTGCTGACGATTCTGGCCGAGAACCGCGATGGCGGGATCACATGTGGCAATTGGCCAGATGCGCCGATCATGGAGGATGAGCATGTCTCGATCTCGGTGATCGATACCGGGATTGGCATGACCAAGAAGATGACCGAGAAAGCTTTGGAGCCGTTCTTCACCACCAAGGAAGTGGGCCAGGGCTCGGGCCTCGGTCTTTCGATGGTCCATGGCTTCACGATGCAATCGAGCGGGCATTTCACCATCGAGAGCATGCCGGGCGAAGGGACGACCGTGCGCCTTTGTTTCCCAGGCTTCATCGAACGCCGGTCCCAGGCGCCCAAACCCTCGGGTCTCGAGGCAGCACCCGACACGGCCCATGTCCTGGTGGTCGAGGATACCGATGACGTGCGCGTGGTGATCCGGCGGCAATTGGAACGGGATGGCTATCGCGTCTCCGAGGCCGTGGCGGGCAGCGAAGCCTTGGATCTTCTGTCGAAAGATCCAACGATCGATTTGATCCTCAGTGACGTGGTGATGCCGGGGGAGTATCAAGGCCCGGCGCTGCTGCGAAAGGCGCGGGAGATGTATCCTGGGATCCGGACGATCCTGATGTCGGGCTATCCGCGCTCCTCGGTCGATCAGGATTGTCCACTGCCGAGTGACACTTTGCTCCTCTCCAAACCGATGAGCAATGCCGAGCTTTTGGAGGCTGTACAGAATGTCCTGGCGGCACCAGCGCTTGATCAGGACAACTGGGCGGTGCAATCTGCCGACCAACCGATTGTGGGCTGAGAGACTGATGATGATCCGAGCGTTCCTAACCGCCACCGCGTTTGTGCTCTTCGCTGGAGCCGCGAGCGCCAATCCATGTGGCTTCTCCGCCGCCCAGACCATTACCGTGAAGGGCTATGCGATCGGGGCCACCTCGGTTCCCAAAGACCAGCAGGAAAGGCTCGCCAAGTTTGCCGAGACGGCGAAGGCCCGGTTCGAGATCTGCGTTTTTGCCCAAGTTGATAAGACAGGCTCGGACGCGGCCAATAAAAAGGTGGCTGAGGCGCGGGCCAAAGGGGTGGTGAACTTCCTGGTCAAAGAGGGCGTGCCGAAAGAGCATATTACGGTGGCCAAGCAGGAAAAGGCGCTGACCTTCTTTGGCTTGTTGTCAGACGATCAGGCCGATGACCGCCGGGTCGTGGTGACCCATAACTAGAAAACCCGACGCCAGAGCCTCTCAAGATGCGCCCCCCGGGGCCCGGGCAAGCCCGGACCCCGGCGGCCACGAAAGCGTGCCTGCGGCACGCTACAGGCGCAGGTTTTTGAGCTCGGCGCCGGGCGGCCCGCTGCGAGCTTGCTCGCAGGCATCAGGCGTTTCGCCTGATGTGCCGCGTTAGCGGCTTGGGCCGCTTTCGAGGAGGTCGGGCTCTGCCGGCTGTGGCCCCAAGAGCGCGCGGATCACCTCGCGACAGCCTGCGCCCGTGCGTCCATCCCGGTCGAGCCGGCCGGTCCAGCCCGAGATCGAGAGCGCCACGATGTCATTGGCGGCTGCAAACCGTCGGCAGCCGGCGACGGTCACTGCGACCGTGGGCCCGCCGGGCACGGGATAGTTGAACGCTTTCACTTCATCGGCTGAGAGCACATCGACATCGAGATGGACATAGACGGGCCCTGGGATCTGTAGCTCCGCCAGCCCCTCGATATCGGTCTGATGCAGACCTGAGCGCTCCACTGCTTCGCGCTCCAGCTCATCGAGATCGCGGCCATCGATCAACCAAACCCGCTCCTCGGCAAAGGGCTGGAGGCCGACCGCCTCGCACATCCATTGTGGCCCGCGGCCCACCATCATCGCCAGCGGCATGCCGCCGAGGAATTGGCTGGGCGAGGTCTCGGGCGTGTTGAAATCGCCATGGGCATCGATCCAGACCAGTGTCGGCTCGATCCCGGCCGCGCGCAGACCCGCCAGGACCGGCACGGCAGCGCAGCAATCGCCGGCCATCGAGGCCGGGCGGTTCCCGCTGCGCGCCACGGCTTCGACGAAGTCGCGGATCGGGCGATGCAGCTGGGCCAGGCTCGCGGGACTGCGATCCGGGATCTCATGCGCATTCTCCACCGCATCGGGCGGTGTGGCGGAGGCGATTGCGCGTTCGGGGATCTCGAAGAACTGGGGTGTTAAAATCCATTCGGTATTCATAAGGCGGTTGTGGCACGGGGTTTGAGCGGGTTCAATGCTTTGTGGTTAGTGATTGGGGGCGAGATGATCTTCTATGGGCTGAAGACCTGCGACACGTGCAAGAAGGCGCTCAAAGCCTTGCAGGCGGCGGGGCATGCGCCGCGCGTCATCGATGTCCGCGCAGATGGCGTGCCAGAGGTTGATCTCGCCGCATGGCTTGATCGGATCGGGCCGGATGCGCTGGTGAACACACGCTCGACCACATGGCGGGGCTTGGATGCGGCCGAGAAGGCGCGGGCGGGCGATGCAAAGGGAGCACTTGCCCTGCTCCGCGCCCATCCGACGCTGATGAAGCGCCCGCTGATCGTTACCGAGAACCAGATCCATCTCGGCTGGACCAAACCGGTGCAGGAGGCTTTGCTCGGCACTGGATGACAGGCAGTGGCCTTGCGTGTAAGCAGGCCGGACGAGGTCAGGGGAGGACGCGATGCGCACGGCAGCTTTGGTTCTGGGCATCATCGGCGGCATTGTTGGGATGATGGTCGGCTTTGTCGGCTATGGCTGGGCCGAGCTTGGCGCGTGGTTCGTCACGGAAACCGGGGTGGGCCAAGAGTATCTCGGCACCGAGCAAGAGCAGCAACAGGCCAAGCTGATCGGCCTGGGCGCACCGATCCTGGCGATTGCCGGGGGCGCCATGGCCGGCAGCCAACCCCTGGGGGCCGCGGTTCTGATGGCGGCTGCGGCCTATGGCATCTATCACGGCTTTGGCTTTGGTCTTTTCACCATGTTCCCAATCGCCATGTGCGCGCTGGGCGCGGTTCTTGCGCTGATTGGCAAGTTTCTTGGCCGCGACGAGACGATTTCTTGAAACCTCCGGCGGATTAAGCCGCCGTTTCCTTGCACTTTGGCCATGGCATCGGTGAGACTGAAACCCGATGCAAGAGATCCTGAATGTTGATTCCCTGACCATCTCGCTGGCCGTTGCCTTCTCGCTTGGCCTCGGCGCGCGGATGGTCGCCATGCCGCCCATGGTGGGCTTTCTGGTGGGTGGCTTTGTCCTGGCCGCGTTGGGAGTTAAGAGCGATGAGCGGCTCGAGCAGATCGCTGATATGGGGGTCTTGCTGCTGCTCTTTACGATCGGGCTGAAGCTCAGGATCCGCTCGCTCTTCAAATGGCCGATCATCGGCTCAGCGACGGTGCATATGAGCGCCTGGGTCCTGATCGTCAGCGGGCTCTTCTTTGTCACCGGGGCTGCTGGGGTTGCGCGCTATGCCGGGCTCGATTGGTCGCAGGTCGCGGTTTTGGCTTTTGCGCTCAGTTTCTCCTCGACCGTTTTCGCGGTGAAGATCTTTGACGACAAGGGCGAGCTGGGCTCGGTCCATGGCCGCACGGCGATTGGGATCCTGATCTTCCAAGATATCGCGGCGGCGATCTTTCTGACGGCGGCGGGCGGGCAAGTCCCCTCGCTCTGGGCCTTTGCGCTGATCGCGTTGTTGCTCCTGCGCCCGGCTTTGTTCGCGATCCTCGACAAGCTCGGCCATGGCGAGATGCTGCCGCTGTTTGGCTTCTTCGCCCTGATCGTCCTGGGGGTTGCGAGCTTTAAAATGGTTGGGATGAAGCCCGATCTTGGCGCTCTGGTCCTGGGCATGATGCTGGCCGATCACCGGCGCGCGCCCGAGGTCGCGGATAGCCTGTTTGGCTTTAAGGAGCTTTTTCTCATCGGCTTCTTCCTGCAGATCGGGCTGCAAGGGGTGCCGTCCATCGACCTCCTGATCACGGCGGTGGCGCTGATGGGGCTGTTGCTGTTGAAGGCGGTTGGGTTCTTCTTCCTCCTGGTCTTGTTCCATCTGCGCGCCCGCACGGCGTTGTTGGGGGCGCTGGGCCTGGCGACCTATTCCGAGTTTGGTCTGATCGTCGCGGATGTCGCGGTCAAGGACGGTCTGTTGCACCCCGATTGGCTGACCACGATCGCGCTTGCGGTGGCGATGTCCTTCCTGATGCTCTCGCCGGTCAACGCTATGGGACATGGGTTATACGCCAAACTGACCAACAAGTTGCGCCGGTTCGAGTTCGGCCAGGTCGATGGCGAGGACGAGCCGCTCAGCACTGGTGAGGCCTCGATCGTGATCTTTGGCATGGGGCGGCTGGGCCAGTCGATCTATCGGCGCCTGCATGACAGCTATGGCGATGATCTGGTGGGGGTCGAGACCGATCCCCAGCGGGTCAAAGACCTTCAGGCGCGCGGTTGGAATGTGATGCATGGCGATGCCACCGACAGTGACTTCTGGTATCGCACCAGTCGCCGTGGGGCGACGGCGCGTGCGGTCTTGCTGGCGATGCCCGAGCATCGGGCGAACTTGTTTGCGCTTGAGCAGATCCGGGGCCAGGGTTTTACCGGGTATATCGCTGCCATGGCGCGCTATCCCGACGAGGTTGAGCGGCTGAGGGCCTCTGGAGCGAATTTCGCGCTCGATCTTTTTGGCGAGGCCGGGGCGGGTTTCGCAGATGATGTGGATGAGCGCCTGCGCAGCATCGATCTGGATGCGGATTGGGATCAGGGTGAGCGTCGTCTGACAGCCCCGATCGACTGAATCCAGGGCCATTTTCGCGCGATTCCAAGGCGTTGGCCCCCTGCCAAAAAAACTTGGAAATCGGCGAAAAAAGGGTGTTGCCAGGAAAATAGAATCTCCTTATACCCCGCGCTCACCGGCGGCGAGGTGCTCAGTGCTTCGCCGCCGATTGCTTCCGGGCCTTGGGAGTTTTCGCAAGAGGCTCTGATAACCCGGCAAGCCGCTCTTTGAGATTGTGATGCATATGAAGGGATATGCGGGTGGTTTTGTGTCGTTACGGCGACTGGATTATTCGTATATCGGC
>JBCDAS010000272.1:0-5382 GCA_039185235.1 Pseudomonadota bacterium | reverse complement strand
GGCGGCGAGCACAAACACCAAAAGCGGCCAATCCCAAAGCTTTAGATGCGCCCAGCCGCGTTTGATCGACACGCTGAGATCCGCACGGATCGAGCGTCGTAGCGCTTTTAAGACCCCCCCTATAGACGAGGTCTTTATGTCTTCGGTGTGGACGGGATGTTTCGCCCCCAAAGCATACTGAAACCCTTTGTTCCGGCGCACGTCTTTGATGAACTCCCAACCCCCGAAGGCATGGTAGCACACGGCTTCTAGGGCAAAGGCGGTCTTCACTCCAGCATCGAGAAACATATGTTGACGGCGTTCAGCGCTTACAAACGGGTTCATGTCCGCGCGGGTTTCCTCGGGATAAGGGAACCGCTCGAGCACCTCTTTTCGGTAAAGCGCCCCATTGTTCGAGACATGCGCGAAGTCTGGAGCAACCGGGATCTCGGCAAACCCCCGATCAAGAAGCGTCATCACCCGTTGGAGCGGTGTATCCTCGGGATAGGCTGTCCGTCCCGAGACGATATCAGGACGATCCGGCGCCTCCATCCGCTTGTAGAGGTGCGCCAGCCATCCTGGCCCTGGCAAGCAATCCGCCTCGACCACGGCAATGCAATCATGCCGAGCCAAAGGGACTGCATGATCCTTGAGCCGCGCAGATTCCTCGTAAGGCGCGTAGACGATCCTCACCCTGTTGCTCAGAGCCATAAGTTCCGGCGGTGCTGGCGCCTCATGGCCATCCGCCGAGGACTCAACAACGATCACCTCAGCCGGAAGCGCCGATCGATCCGACAGAAACGCCTCCACACACAAGATTTCATCAGCCCATGTCTTCTCGCCTGGCTCGAAATCCGAGACAATGATCAGACTGACAGGTAGGTCTACAACATCAGATGCGTTCTCATTCACACTCAAAGCGCCCCCACGCTTGTTACTCACACACCAATAAAAAAGATCTCGGTTAAGCGAGCGTCAAGTTACAATCCACCAGCGCGACGATGTATGGCACCCAAGCCACTGGCATGTTAGGCGCGGGTGCGATGAACCTAACCGATTTCGACTTTCACCTCCCCGAAGATCTGATCGCGTTGCGCCCGGCCCGTCCGCGCCCTGCATCGCGCCTCTTGGTCGCCGCGGGCGCTACACTCTATGAGAGCCGGGTGGCGGACCTGGAGGACTGGCTCAACCCGGGCGATCTGCTGGTCTTCAACGATACCAAAGTCCTGCCCGCGCGGCTCTTTGGCGAACGGCGGCGGGAGACACAGGACGGCAGCGGGATTGCCCAGATCGAGGCAACTTTGATCCAGCGCAGCAGCAGCGATCAATGGCGCGCCTTGGCGAAACCGGGCAAGCGGCTGGCCATTGGCGATCGGATCCACTTCGCTGATCTTAGCGCCTTGGTCGAGGCCAAGGACGATGGCGAGGTCCTGCTCCGCTTTGACCGCTCTGGCGCGGATTTGGATGCAGCCATCGCTGCAGCCGGTGTCATGCCTCTGCCCCCCTATATCGCAGCCCGTAGACCCGCCGACGCGAAAGATGCCGAGGATTATCAGACCGTGTTTGCCCAGAAAGCAGGCGCGGTCGCCGCGCCGACGGCGTCGCTGCATTTCGACGAGGCCCTGCTGGACCGACTGGCGGCCAAAGGTGTGCTCTCGACCAAGCTCACCTTGCATGTGGGAGCGGGGACCTTTCTGCCGGTGAAGGTTGACGATCCCACAACCCACAAAATGCATGCCGAGTGGGGTGAGATCCCAGCAACATCCGCCGAAGCGATCAACGCGGCCAAAGCCGCTGGCGGGCGGATCATTCCCGTGGGGACAACAGCGCTCCGTCTCATCGAGAGCGCGGCGGGGGTGGATGGTGTCATCCGCCCCTGGATCGGCGAGACAGATATCTTCATCTATCCGGGCTATCATTTCCGCGTGACCGATGGGCTCATGACCAACTTCCATCTGCCCAAATCGACGCTTTTCATGCTCGTCTCGGCCCTGATGGGCACCGACCGAATGCAGGCCATCTATGCCGAGGCAATCCGGCGCCGGTTCCGTTTCTACTCTTATGGCGACAGCTCGCTCCTCTTGCCAAGCGCGCCTTGACGCCTCTCATTGGCGGCGGCATTTTCGCGGGGCCGAAATGACAGGAGATGCCCCATGCCCCGCGTGCGCACCGTTCCCGCCGAGGAAATCTCGGGCAAAGCTCGCGAGGTCTATGACCGGGCCGAGAGCTATGGCCCCTTCGCATCGCTTGTGGGCGTCATGGCGAACCGCCCGCCGATCCTGGAACACGTTTTCGGTCTGCTCCTAGATCTCAAGGTCGAGGGGGTGCTGCCCGCACGCTATCTCGAACTGGCCCTTGTGACCGTCTCGAAGCTTAACGAATGCACCTTTTGCGTCTCCAGCCACACGCCCCGGCTAAACGCCTCGGGCATTTCGACAGAAGCCGCCGAGAACATCCTCAACTATGCTGAGATTGAGGAGTTTGATGCCACCGATAAGCTGGTCGTCGAGTATGCGATCGCAGTCACCCAGGACTTCCATCGTGTCCGTGACAGCATGATGGCGCGTCTGCGCACCCATTTCGACGAACCCCAGATTGTCGAGCTCACCTGGCGGATCGCGCTTTGCGGGGCCTTTAACCGCTTTAACGATGTGCTTCAGACCGAAGTTGATGAGACCATCGAAACCCTCGAGCAACGCGCCACCGCGTAACCCCGCGGGCAGTCCACCTCCAAACGTTTCCCCTCCGCCATCAGACCGCCTTTCATGGTGTTTCATGAACACTTCTGACTAGTTTTTTGACGCCGAAACAGTTCCTCAATCATTTCTGACCTAGATCAGCCGCGCCGAATACAACCGGAGAAGACGAATGGGAATTTTCGCGGACTGGAGCCTCCAGAAAAAAATCTTGTCGGGATTTGGATTGATCCTGTGCGTTCTAGCGGCTCTGGCTATCCTGAGCTTCAGTGCGACATCGATCCTGTCATCGATCTTTACTGACTACCGCCTGACAGCGCGGAAAACCCTCGTCGTGAATGAGTTCGTCGATGATCTGTTCAAGGCCCGGATCGGAGCTTTCAAGTACCGTATCTCGCCTTCGGATGACGCCGCGAATGAGGTTAACTCGAATATCGACGCGATTATGAAGCTGCAGGCGACCGTGAACGAGCTCTTTGCCGGTTGGGAGACCACAACGGCGCAATTCGACGCGCTCAGCGCCAAGACACTCCAATACCGAGACGCCTTTGAGCGGATGGGTGAGCTGCAGGCGGAGCGGGAGATCCAGGTCGCCCAATTAACCGAACTGGGACCTAAGGCTCGTAAGCAACTCACATCCATCATGGAAACCGCTTATCGCGACGGTGATGCGGCTGCCTCTTATCATGCGGGCATTGCGCAGCAAGAATTGATGCTTGGCAGATTCTATACAGAGCGATTCTTGCTCACCAACACAATGGACTCGTTCGAAATGGCAAAGTCTCACTTCGACAAGGCGAAGGAGGCCTTGGATGTCCTCCTGCCCGAGTTGCAAAACCCAGATCGCCGCCAGAACGCCGAAGCCACGATCGCAGATCTGGCTGCATATCGCGCGACCTCGGATGCGATTTTGAAGATCATCAGCGAACGCAACGCGATCCGGGATAAAGAGCTCGACGTCCTTGGACCCCAAATGCAACTCGAATACGAGTCCATCCTGAAGACGATTGTTGAGCGCCAGAACACGCTCGGCAAGAAAGGATCAGATAAAGTCGATAGAACGCTTCTTCGTGTCCTGACCTTTGCAGTTGTCGCGCTGATGATTGGGTCTTTGTTGGCCTATCTGATGGGCCGGTCAGTGACCAGGAGCGTGATCGCGATGGCCAACGACATGAATGCGCTCGCCAAGGGCGATCTGAGTGTCGCAATCAAAGGCACCGACAAGACACACGAGCTCGGCCAGATGGCTAAGGCTCTGGCCGTATTCAAAGATGCCCTAATCCTCCGACAACAGACCGCGAGGAAAGAGGAAGCCGAGGCCGAAGCCATGAAAGAACGCCAAAAGATGATGGACGAGATGCTGTCCGACTTTGGCGCGACTGTCGATGGCGCAGTCGGAGGGGACTTCACTGGCCGAGTTCCAGTCGAGCTCCCCGATGAAGAGCTCAATCAGCTGGCAAAGGGCGTCAACCGGCTTCTCGAGACGGTTCAATTCGGAGTTGGCGAGACTGGGCGCGTGATGGAAGCCGTCGCTTCGGGCGATCTGAAAGAGCGGATGAGCGGGGATCTCCAAGGCGACTTCGCCGATCTCAAGCGCAACGTAAATGAGACCGTTGAACGTCTCTCGGACCTTGTGGGTCAGATCGCCTCGACCACCGAAGACGTCAGAAGCGGGTCCGAGCAGATCAGCTCCAGTGCTCAAGACTTGGCGCAGCGGGCCGAGCAGCAAGCCTCGTCACTCGAGCAGACCGCCGCGACGATGGAGGAGATGTCAGCCTCCATCAAGTCCAATGCCGATAACTCCGCGAGCGCAAGTTCGCTGGCCGCCGATGCCTCGAGCCGGGCCGATCAGGGGGGACAGATCGTGAAAAACGCCGTCTCGGCCATGTTCGAGATCCAAACAAGCGCGTCGCAGATTGCTGACATCATCAGTGTGATTGACAGCATCGCGTTTCAGACCAATCTGCTGGCGCTGAACGCAGCGGTCGAAGCCGCCCGGGCTGGGGATGCTGGCAAAGGGTTCGCGGTCGTCGCCTCCGAAGTTCGCGCCTTGGCTCAACGCTCGTCAGAGGCCTCCCGCGACATCCGACAGTTGATCGAAACCAGCGCCTCGCAAGTCTCGCAAGGTGTCAAATTGGTGACCAAGACAGGCTCGTCGCTCGAAGGTATCGTAACGTCGATCAACGAAGTCGAAGCGGCCGTCAAAGCGATCACAGATGCCAGTACCGAACAGGCTGGCGGTGTTCAAGAAATCCTGACCGCGATCAACCACATGGACCAGATCACCCAACAGAACGCAACGATGTCCGACCGCTCCGCCGCCAGCTCCCGCGCGTTGACCGGCGGTGCACAACGATTGCACGAACTGGTCGCCTTCTTCAAAATCGAGGGAATGCGCGTTCGGGAAGCTGCCGAGGCTGCCGAAGATGCCGAATGGATGGCATTCGAGGCGGAGCAATCGGCACCGCAGCCTACTTTTGCACCAAAAGCAGCCGGCGACTTTCAAGAATTCTAGTCGGCAATCTGAGCCACCGTCGAAACAACAGACCAGTGCGGGTCCTGCCCACGCCAACATTCTCGACGGTGCGGTTGCTAAGGAAGTGGCGCCGCATGTCTTCCTCGACCAGTTGCTGGACATCGAACTTGCGGAGCGGGAGGCGAGCCAGTGGAACGCCAATGGTCCGAGAGACATTGGCGAGCGCGCATC
>JBCDAS010000271.1:0-5401 GCA_039185235.1 Pseudomonadota bacterium | reverse complement strand
GGATCTCCTTGAAGCAAAACTGCCGCGATCTGGGACCACGGCAGCTTCGATGGAAAGAGCGGCCCGCGCAAGGGGCGGGCTTGAGTTTACTTGCGGCCCGCGCGACGCAAGGCACCCGGCGTGAAGTCCCGATCGCCCAGCTTCACGTCAAAGCTGAACTGCGGATTTTCCTCACTCACAAAGCTCAGCGCAAGGTAGCGGTTGGCTTGCAGATCATAGACCGGCTCTCCAAGTGGCAGAACAACCTTGGCATTCGACTCGATGCCCGAGTGGCCTTCGCGCACCCGCCACAGCTCGCCCCGGCTGTCATAAACATCACCCAGCACGATGAACCAGCTGTCCTCGTCCAGATAATAGGTCCGCTTGCCATAGATGTGGCGCTCGCCTTCCAACAGAGTGCCCTCGATCTCCCAGACCCGGCGCAACTCATAGCGTGGGTAGTCCTGGTTGATATGCTGCTCGCCCAAGAGCTCCTCATAGGTCAGCGAAGGATCGGCGAGGGCAAAGGAGTTCGCCGGAACATACATCTCGCGCTTGCCCTTAAGCACCCAGTTGTACTTGTCGGGCGAGCCGTTAAAGAGGTCGAAGTCATCCGTGGTCCGCATGCCTTCAGCCGCCGTCCCCGGCCCGTCATAAGCGATGTTCGGTGCCCGGCGGACCCGGCGTTGACCGGCGTTATAGACCCAAGCCGCACGAGGGTCCCTCAACTGGTCGATATAGTCATGGACCAAGAGCACGTTGCCCTCCAACCGGGCGGGCGCGAGGATCCGCTGCATGAACTTCAGCAGCATGTTCTCGTTATCCGGGTTCCCCGTCAGCGTCGGACGAAAGATCGTTGTGTCCTGAAGCCGTTGCAGCGTGTATGCGCCGTTCGACTGAACAGGGGCCTGCATATAGGTGCGCTCAAAAGCGCCCGAGCGATACCGGGTCAAGTGGTTCCAAAGCACCTCGACACCGCTCTCAGGGAACGGAAAGGCCACGGGCGAGAGGTTGAGGCCAGAGAGGCCCTGACCACCACCGGTCAACGCGATGCTCCCCGCCTCGTTCTTCACATGCTGGGCCGCTTGCGCAGGCATCTCAAAGATCCGATGCGTCGGATAGACATTGATGAAGTAGGTTGGGAACCGTTTGATCATCGCAATCTGACCTGCCGACAGGCGCGCGGCGTGCTGGTCCACATTGGACTGGTCGATCTTCAAGATCGGCTGCTCACCCTTATAGGGGTTCACCATCTGGCTGCCGGTGCTCGTGGTCACGTTCAGCCCCGTCCATGCCGGGATCGATCCATCGCTATTGCCCGCCTTCTCGGCACCGGTCTGCGTCAGATCCGCGCCTAGACGCGCAAGCTGATCAGGTGTTGCATCGGCCAGAGCGAAGTTCGCAGCAAGAGCCAGCGCCGTGGCCGAGACGCCCATCTGCACAAATCGTTTCATCATTCTGTTTCCTCCGATTTGCCGGCCCATCCGGACCGGCTTTTTCTTAGAATTGGACGTTGAAGACGGCTGATGCGAAGTCGCGATCGTCAAAGCCGTTATACGTTCCGCCAAACTCTGTGGTGTAGTTCAGCGACAGCGAGTACTTCGTCAGGTAGTCAAAGGTCAGCCCAAAGCCCAGCCGTGTCCGCCCCTCGAGGAACTGGCTATCCGAAGACTCGCCAAGGATATCCTGAGCCCAAGAGAAACTCGGCGTGACATTCACGCCAGCGAAGACGTTGGAGTAGGCGGCAGACACCCGGCTCCGGAAACCCAGCGAGAACTCGTCTGTCAGACCCGGCGCCGAGTTGCCGGTCGAGTTCGGGTTGCCGTAGATCGACGAACGGCCCAGGTTGAGGTTCAGCGGGTTGTCACCGTCAAGCGATGGCAGCCACTCGAATCCCAACTCGCCAATCGTAGTCACCCGGTCAGCGCCCAGAACTCGGTCGAAGAAGGCAACGACCGAGGCCTGTCCCCGGACCTGGTTGGTGGTGATGAAGCCTTCGACCAAGCTGCCGCCAGGGGCCCCAAAGAACAGAGCATCTGCAGGGTTTGTGATCCCGGTCAAGTCCAGCGATCTGCCCAGCGTCGCCGCGGCCAACGTCAAGTCATTGGTGTTGATCTGAACCGGCTGATCTGGCCGATAGCTGACCTCACCGGCAACCGCCAAGCCAAAGAGCGTGGTCGCCGCGCTAAACCCAACGGTGTGGATGTCCTCTTCATACTGCGCATTGTAGCGCGCCGCTGCTGGATTATCGCCAATCGACAGACCGATAACGCCTCCAGGTGTGGCCGCCAATGGCACGGTGACAGCCGATCCTGCCGTGAAGCTGATATTGGGCGAGCGGTTGTCCAAACGGGTGAAATACAACCCAAACTCGGTATCGATCGAGGGCACATAGTAGCGCGGCGAAATACCGAAGTTGTCAAAGTCGAAATCGTCCGGACCGACATCACCACCTCTGACGACCCCAAAGCCCGTTCCAACACCACCAAGCTCTACAAGCGGGAAGTTGAGCACTTCGGGATCAGAATCGAGCCGCGGGTCCAAACGGGCCCCAAGCGACGCGATCGAGAGGAAGTTACACCCTTGGGCCAACACGTCCACGGCAGAGAAGAACGTCCCGCAGCCATCAAGCTGGGTTTGCTGCCACTCAAAGTTCCAGAACCCCTCAAGGCTCAGATTGTCAGTCAATCCAGCATTCGCATAGGCCATACCCAGCGGGAGAAGACCTTCTTTCAGCTGGACGCCGGGCCGCCGAAACGCCGTGACGTCGATCGGGTTGATCGTGTTGACCCCGCCCTGAATGAAGGTGCCCTCGCCCCAACTGACCACTTGGCGGCCAAAGCGCAGATCAACTGGCACATCTCCAACCTCGACATCGCCAAACACAAACGCGTCGAGAACCGCAACGGTGGCGAATTGGGCCAATGTGTTGAAGTTCTCATCGTTCAGGTTGGAATTGGGCACATAACCATTCGGTGCATGACCGAAGGGCACATTAATATTCTCCAATGCCGCATCATAGACGCCCTTGCCCCGAATGAAGAAGCCGACATCGTCGCGATAATTGAACTCGGCATCTGCAATCACCGTGATCGGAGCCGAAACGACATCACCTTTGTCGAAGTTCAGGTTCCCATCATCTTGGGTCGCGCTATCGCCAACACCAACCAGACCGCGGGTCGCCGCGTTCCCCGCCAGGATGGATTCCGAGGTTTGATTTTCTGTCCGGAAGCTAACCCCGGCACTGATCGAGACATTTGTCGTAATGCTTATGTCGTCATTCACTTCGAACTCAGCAGCTTGTGCTTGCAGAGCAAGCGCTGCGCCCACTAGCACTGTCGAAGACGCCAACAAGGCGCGACTTGATTTCCATGTTCCTTGCATTTCCCGTTCCCTCTCCGATGTCTTGTTTAACGTTTTTGTCTTCTTCTTTACTTTTTGGACGTCAGCCGTGGACTTGTCATATCGACTCGGCTTCTCCAGCGGCTAATCGTCCCCTTCTGTTGCGCCTACGGCACAAACAACAGCTTGCCGGTGTTGCTCTCCCTCAACATCGGCGCCAGTTTCTCTGGCGCTGATTTTAGTGTGATTTCGGCGCGAATATCGGTCTTCCACTCGCCAGTTCCGAATTTGCGAAAGACGGTCGCGAAGGCGTTGTTACGCACTTTCTCCTCGACCGAGGTGATCCAATGGCTGAGCCAGAACCCTTCGATCCGCTTGCCCGTGAAGACAAGCTGTCCCATTTGGTCCAGCACGCTCGGGGCTGGATCCAGTAGCCCATAGATAACCCAGCGCGTTCGGTTCGGCATGCCGAAGAACACATTCGCCGATATGTCATCGACCACTGCGTCCAAGAACACACGTGGCTTCTCCGCTTTGGCAGCCGCCGCGAAGACCGCTTCGAAATCCTCGGCGCCGGTCACCAGGGGATGATCCGCGCCAAGCGCCTTCAGCATATCGACCTGCTCGGGCCGACGCACCAAAGCGATGGTCTTGACCCCACGCTCGGCGGCCAAGCCGATCATCAGCTTGCTCAATTGGCTGGCCCCGGCGCTCAACACCACGGCGGGTGAGCCCGCCTCTTCGACCAGCGAGATCATGCCCACAGCCGTCAGCGGGTTGACGAAAAAGCCAGCCGCATCCTCGTCCCGGATCCCGTCGGGCAGTGGGACGCAGGACGCCCCCTCCGCCAGCACATACTCCGCCCAAGCGCCCGTGCCGGTTTCGGAACCGATGAACGCCACCCGCTGCCCCTCCAAAGCTTCGCAGCCTGCGCCGGTTGCAACCACATCACCGCAGCCTTCGAAACCAGCGCTCGTCCCTTGAACACGCGGCAGGCCATACTCGCCTTTCACAAAATGGATGTCAGAGGGGTTGATCGCCGCCTTGCGCAGTCTGATCAGGGCTTGCCCGGGGCCCGGTTCGGGCACCGGGACTTGCGAGACCGTCAGATAGGGCTCAAACGCGTCGAGATAGGGCCCGATCCCTGCTTTTGTGGCAAAGCCGCCTTCGGTCAGGGTCAGCGCAGTCATATCAGTTGGCAGCGCCATCAGACCTTCTCCTGTGTGTGTTTGCGCAACTCCGCCCGGGCGATCTGGCGCCGGTGCACCGCATCGGGGCCGTCAGCCAGCCGCAGAGTGCGCAGCAGAACCCAAGACTTCGCCAGGGGCGTGTCTTGGCTCAGCCCCTCACCGCCATGCATCTGCGCCGCCTCGTCGACGACCTTTAGCGAGACCCGCGGCGCGATCACTTTGATCTGGCTGATCCAAGGTGCAGCGGCTTTCGGATCACCCTGATCCATCATCCAAGCCGCTTTCAGACAGAGAAGCCGGGCCATCTCGATCTCCATCCGCGCCTCGGCGATGATGTCGTAGTTCTGGCCAAGCTGAGCGAGCGGTTTGCCGAACGCCTCTCGGCGCAGCGAGCGTTTGCACATCAACTCCAGCGCTGCTTCAGCATGGCCGATGGCGCGCATGCAATGGTGAATCCGCCCCGGGCCAAGCCGCCCCTGTGCGATCTCAAAGCCACGACCCTCGCCCAGGACGAGATTCTCCACAGGGACCCGGACATCGGTGAAGCGGATATGCATATGCCCATGCGGCGCGTCGTCTTGACCATAGACCTCCATCGGTCGCAAGACTTCGATCCCGTCCGAGCCGGGCTCGACCAAGATCATTGAATGCTGCTGATGAGCCGCATCCTCCGCACGCCCGGTCCGCACCATAACCACATAAAGCGCGCAGCGCGGATCCCCAGCGCCCGAAGCCCACCACTTCTCGCCATTCAGCACATAGTGGTCGCCATCGCGCACACAGCTCATCGCGATATTGGTTGCGTCTGACGAGGCGACATGGGGCTCGGTCATCAGATAGGCCGAGCGGATTTTGCCCTCCATCAGCGGCACCAGCCAGCGGGCCTTTTG
>JBCDAS010000270.1:0-5502 GCA_039185235.1 Pseudomonadota bacterium | reverse complement strand
CTGGCGGTATGAAGCTGACCCTCTGGACATATGAGGGCCCGCCCCATGTCGGCGCGATGCGGATCGCGACCGCGATGAAGGGGGTGCACTACGTGCTCCATGCGCCACAGGGCGATACCTATGCGGATCTGCTCTTCACCATGATCGAGCGCAGGGATCGTCGCCCGCCAGTAACCTACACCACGTTTCAGGCCCGCGATTTGGGATCAGACACGGCAAACCTGTTCAAACGCGCCTGCGAGGACGCGGTTGAGCGGTTCAAGCCGGACGCAATCATGGTTGGGTCCTCTTGCACCGCGGAGCTGATCCAGGATGATCCTGGCGGTCTGGCCGAGGGTATGGATCTCGACCTGCCCGTCGTGCCGCTGGAACTGCCTGCCTATCAGAAAAAGGAGAATTGGGGCGCGGCCGAGACCTTCTATCGCATGGTTCGCAGTTTCGCGCAGCCGGTCTCGAAGATCGGCCAGCCGTCCTGCAACATTCTCGGCCCCTCAGCACTCGGTTTCCGTCACCGCGATGACCTGCATGAGATCCGCACTCTGATCGAGCGGATGGGAATCCATATCAACGTGATCGCACCCTGGGAGGCGACAACGGCTGATCTCGCACGCATCCCGGCTGCTGATTTCAACGTGGTGCTCTACCCCGAAGTGGCTGAGACCGCCGCACGTTGGCTGGAACGCGATCACAAGATGCCGCGCACCAAAACTGTGCCGATTGGTGTCAACGCGACCCGGGACTTCGTCCGCGAAGTGGCGGAACTGGCGGGGATCTGTGCTGCCGAGGCTCTGGCGGCGGTAGAGAGTCGGTTGCCCTGGTACTCCAAATCGGTCGACTCGACCTATCTGACCGGCAAACGGGTCTTCGTCTTTGGCGATGCCACCCATGCGCTGGCGCTCGCCCGGGTGTGCAAGGAAGAGATGGGGTTCGAGGTCGTGGGCCTCGGCACCTACTCCCGCGAATTCGCCCGTGAGATCCGCGCCTATGCCAAGGAAATCGACTGCGAGGCTCTGATCTCGGACGACTATCTCGAAGTTGAGGCCAAGGTTGCCGAACTGGCGCCCGAGATGCTGCTTGGCACCCAGATGGAGCGTCATATTGCCAAGCGTCTACGGATGCCTTGTGCCGTGATCTCGGCCCCGGTGCATGTGCAGGATTTTCCGGCGCGCTACTCGCCGATGATGGGGTTCGAGGGGGCCAACGTCCTCTTCGACACGCTGGTCCATCCCCTCGTGATGGGGCTGGAAGAGCATCTGCTCGGCATGTTCCGCGACGATTTCGAATTCCACGACGAAGCCGGACCCAGCCATCATGGTCATGCCGCCGAACCCGCCGCACAGCCCCAGCCGAAACTCATGGACGGCCCGATCCTCTGGGAGGTCGGCGCCGAACAGGAGCTCAAGAAAATCCCTTTCTTCGTGCGCGGCAAGGCCCGGCGCAACACGGAGACCTTTGCGAAAGACCATGGCCTGACGACGATCACCCTCGAGACGCTCTATGATGCAAAAGCCCATTTCAGCAGGTGATCCGGTCCCGATCCGGGTGGTGATCCTGACGCTCGACCGGCATATCGCCGGGGCGATCGAGCGTGCCATGGGCGAATTGAAGCGCGACTTGCCGGGGCTGAGCCTGGATCTGCATTTCGCCGCTGAATGGTCGGATCCGGCACGGGCCAAGGCCGCCTGCGACAGCATCGCCAAGGGCGACATCATCATCGCCACCATGATTTTCATGGAGGAGCATATCCAAGCGGTCCTCCCCGCCTTGAAGGCCCGGCGCGAGGATTGTGATGCGATGCTTGCTGCCGTTTCCGCAGGCGAGATCATGAAGATGACCCGCATCGGGCGCTTCCGCATGGACGGCAAGGACAAGGGGCCGCTGGCGCTTCTGAAAAGGCTGCGTGGCTCGAAAAAGCCGGGCCAGACCAGCGGTGCGGCGCAGATGAAGATGCTGCGTCGGCTGCCGAAGATTCTGAAGTTTATTCCTGGAACAGCGCAGGATGTGCGGGCCTATTTCCTCTGCATGCAGTACTGGCTGGCCTCGACCGACGGGAACCTCGCCAATATGGTGCGGCTCCTGATCAACCGCTATGCCAGCGGCCCGCGCGAGATGCTGCGGGGCCGGGTCGCGGTGGCCGATCCGGTCGAGTACCCTGAGACGGGGCTTTACCATCCGGACTTGCCGGGCCGTGTGACGGCTGATCCCACGGCGCTCCCGGTTCAAAAGGGCGGGCGCGTCGGGCTCCTCCTGATGCGCTCCTACGTGCTGTCGGGCGATACGGGGCATTATGACGGGGTGATCCGCGCGTTTGAGGCCCACGGAATGACCGTCGTCCCGGCCTTTGCCGGTGGCTTGGATGCGCGACCGGGGATCGAGACGTTCTTTGTTCGCGACGGGAAGCCGGTCGTCGATGCAGTCGTCTCTCTGACCGGGTTCAGCCTGGTGGGTGGTCCGGCCTATAACGACAGCGATGCAGCCTCCAAGGTTCTGGAGGCGCTGGATATTCCCTATCTCGCCGCCCATGCGCTGGAGTTCCAGACGCTGGAGAGCTGGGAGAGCTCAGACCGCGGTCTCATGCCGATCGAGGCGACCATGATGGTCGCGATCCCCGAGATCGACGGCGCCACGGGCCCGATGGTCTATGGCGGCCGGCAAGAGGGAGGCCAGCCCGAACCGGGCGCCTGCCTCGAAGGTTCGGGCGCGATGACGGCGCATCCCGAGCGGGCGGACATGCTGGCGCGCCGAGTCGAGAAGCTGATCGCGCTCCGCCAATCCGACCGGGCCGAGCGCAGGGTCGCCATGGTGATCTACAATTTCCCGCCCAATGGCGGCGCGACCGGGACGGCGGCGCATCTCTCGGTCTTTGAGAGTCTGATGAACACGCTGCGCTCGATGAAGGCGGAAGGCTACACAGTTGATCTGCCGGGGAGCGTTGATGCGCTGCGCAAAACGATCCTCGGCGACGGGATGATCACCGATGCGGCGGTGGCAGCACGCATCCCGGCGGACACCCATGTTGCGCGCGAGCCGCATCTGGCGGAGATCGAGGCGCAATGGGGTCCAGCGCCAGGTCGGCATCAGTCGGATGGCAGCGCGATCCAAGTGTTTGGCGCTCAGCTGGGGAATATCTTTGTGGGCGTCCAACCGGCCTTTGGCTATGAGGGCGACCCGATGCGGCTGCTCTTTGAGAAGGGCTTCGCGCCGACCCATGCTTTCGCCGCCTTTTACCGCTGGATCCGCGAGGATTTCAGCGCCCATGCGGTTCTTCATTTCGGCACCCACGGGGCGTTGGAGTTCATGCCGGGCAAACAGTCAGGCATGAGTGCGCAATGCTGGCCGGATCGGCTGATCGGGGACTTGCCGAACTACTACCTCTATGCCGCGAACAACCCATCCGAAGGCACGATCGCCAAGCGTCGCTCTGCCGCGACGCTGATCAGCTACCTGACCCCGCCGGTGGCGACCGCGGGGCTCTACAAAGGGTTGCTGGAGCTGAAAGGCTCGCTGGACCGCTGGCGGAGCATGGAGCCGGATGATGCTGGGCGCCCGGCGCTGGTCGACCTGATCCAGGGCCAGGCGGTGGCGGTGGACCTGGCGGAGCCTGAGCCTGCGTGGAACCTAGCGGTGAACGGGATCGCCGATCTCGGCGCGCAGATCTTGGAGCTCGAATACGCGCTCATCCCACATGGGCTGCATGTGATCGGCGAGGGGGAGAGTGAAGAGGCGCGGAAGGACTTCCTTGATGCCATCGCCGAAGGCCAGGGGACTACGGCGGATGATCCGGCGATTGCGGAAATGCTGGCGCGGGCGGATCAGCACCTCGCGACCGATACCGAGACGCCTGCACTCCTCCGGGCGCTGGATGCGAAGTTCATTGCGCCGACCTCGGGCGGCGATCTGATCCGCACCCCGGACATTCTGCCGACGGGAAGGAACCTGCACGGTTTCGACCCGTTCCGCCTGCCCTCCACTTTTGCGATGCAGGACGGGGCCGCGCAGGCGCATCGCCTGATTGAGCGTCATCAGGAAGAAGGCAAAGCGTTGCCGGAGACCGTGGCGCTGGTCCTCTGGGGCACGGATAACCTCAAGACCGAGGGCGGGCCGATCGCGCAGGCACTGAGCCTGATGGGCGCGAAGCCGCGGTTTGACGGCTATGGTCGCCTCGCGGGGTCAGACCTGGTGCCGATGGAGGAGCTTGGCCGCCCAAGGATCGACGTGGTGATGACGCTGAGCGGCATCTTCCGCGATCTCTTGCCGCTGCAGACCAAGATGCTGGCCGAAGCAGCGTTCAAGGCCGCGACGGCGGATGAGCCAGACGAGGCGAACTACATCGCCAAACACGCCCGCGCGCATGCGGCGAAGCATGATGTCAGCCTCGAAGAAGCGGCGCTGCGGGTCTTCTCGAACGCCGATGGCGCTTATGGGTCGAACGTGAATATGCTCATCGATTCAGGGGCTTGGGACGATGAGGATGAACTGGCGGAGACGTTTACGACCCGCAAGTGTTATGCTTATGGCGTAAACGGCCAGCCGACCCGGCAACAGGGGCTGTTACAGGAGACACTCGCTGGCGTGGAGCTTGCCTACCAGAACCTGGAGAGCGTTGAGCTCGGCGTCACGACGGTCGATCATTACTTTGACACGCTGGGCGGCATCGGGCGGGCGGTCAAACGCGCACGCGGCGATCAGATCCCGGTCTATATCGGCGACCAGACCCGCGGCGAGGGCAAGGTCCGGACGCTGGAAGAGCAGGTCGCGCTGGAGGCCCGCACAAGGGTTCTCAATCCGAAATGGTACGAGGCGATGCTCGATCACGGCCACGAAGGGGTCCGCCATATCGAGGCGCATGTGACCAACACCATGGGCTGGTCGGCAACCACCGGCCAAGTCCAGCCTTGGGTCTATCAGCGCATGACCGAGACTTTCGTGCTCGACGAAGACATGCGCCGTCGGCTTGCGATGCTGAACCCAAAGGCCTCGGCCAAGGTCGCGCACCGCCTGATCGAAGCCCATGAACGCAACTATTGGGAGCCGGATGAAGCCACGCTTGAAGCGCTGCGAAATGCCGGGGATGAGCTCGAGGATCACGTCGAAGGCGTGAGTTCCTGGGCCGCAGAGTAATCGGACGCATGAGGAGATAACCATGAGCCCATTGGAAACACCCCCTGTCCTGAAGCGTCGCGAAGACGGCGAAGGCTCGGTGCAGGTCAAGATGGACCCCAAGATGAAGATCGAGGGGGCGAAGGTTTTCTCGGTCTATGGCAAAGGGGGCATTGGCAAGTCGACAACCTCGTCGAACCTGTCCGTGGCGTTCTCCAAGCTTGGCAAACGGGTGCTGCAGATCGGCTGCGACCCGAAGCATGACAGCACTTTCACGCTCACCAAATGCTTGATGCCGACGGTGATCGATGTGCTGCAGGAGGTGGATTTCCACACCGAGGAACTGCGGCCAGAAGACTTTGTCTATGAGGGCTATAACGGCGTGATGTGCGTCGAGGCGGG
>JBCDAS010000269.1:0-5515 GCA_039185235.1 Pseudomonadota bacterium | reverse complement strand
GGGCAAGGACCAGAACATGCTGCCCACCAACTTTCTGCGCGAGATCATCAAGCTCTATGGCGATCCGCTGCAAGGCATGGTGCCCGGCTATCTCGACGCCAGCATGCAGAACTTCGCCAAAAACCAGGAACAACTCCGCCAAGCTTTCGCGACCGGCAATCCGATGCAAGGCTTCGAGGCGCTCACCCGCCAGAACATGGAGTGGTTCGAAGGCGCCATGCGCATGTTCACCCCGTTCGGCGGCGGCATGACCGAAAGAAAGCCAACGGAAGAAGAGGACACGGCCAACGACCTCGAAGCACTGCAACAGCAGCTCAAGGACGTGCAGGACCAACTCGAAAAACTGAGCAAGAGCGGGAAGTAGGCTAGGTCAGAAAACCGGCACGGTCACACTGCCGAGCAGCTCGATTTCTCCCGCTTCCGTAACCCGGACCACCTGAATCTCGCCCGAGACCGGCCGCGTGCCCGTCAGCGCCTCGGCATTGACGTTGTGGGTCACCAGAAACGCGGTCTGATCGGCGGGCAGCGCGGCCAAAGCCTCCCGCGTCGCCTTCGTCTTCTGCACCGATTGCCAGCGCGCCGAAGAGAAGGAGTTCAGCATCGAGCGCGTCTCGACAGGGCCGATCGCCATCAGCTCCGCCGTCTCCAAACACCGGCACCAACGGCTTGACCAGATCAGGTCGGGCATCACGCCCGCCTCGCGCATCATATCGCCAGCACGCCTTGCCTGGCGCCGGCCCTTCTCATCCAGGTTGCGCTGGGTCGCGCAATCGCTGATATCGAAATCCTCGGGATCGCCGGTGCCAGGCGCCAGCGCATGGCGCATCACTGCATGGGTGCGCGGCTCGGCCAGCAAACCCAGAACCGACGGGTCTGCACGCGCTTGGATCGCGGCACAGACAATCAAAGCTGCAAAAATGAGAGACCGCAATTCCGCTCCTCCACCGATCTCGCGGCGTTATGGCATCACTTCTGCCTGAGCGAAAGACTGCAGCAAGACCAGATCTGACTGAAGCAGTCAGACCCTAGGGTCTTGCTCAAGCATTTGAGTCTGAGACAAAATTCTCCTCCAACCTGAGGCAGGTTGAAGCAGCATTGGTCTAGGACCAGAACGCCCTAAGCTGCGTCAGCGCTTCCTGATTGTCGTCATTGGCCATGCCCTTATCGCCCAGCATGTCATCCAGTTCGCGCTTGGGCATGTACCAGCTGAGCGAAGTGTTGCTCTCGACCTCGAACACGACTGACTGCAAGAACCCAGCACCCGCCTGAAGGAAGTAAAGGCTCTCTGCCCGGCGCAGGCTTTGGCTGTTGCGAAAGCGCATGGTGGCCCCGCGCGCCGCGCCAATCCCCTCCATCGGCGTGGTCAGCCATTGCAGCCCGCGCGCGACCGTGCCCGGCTGCTCATCGCCCGGCTTGGTGAAGGGGAAGGCCCGGATCTGCATCAACATCACACCGCTTGTATTGGCGATCAGCCAATTCCGGATCTCCGGCTGGCTGAGATAGCTCACCGCCAGATCGACGCCGTAATTGTCATAATATCCCGCATCCACGACCCGGCGATAGGGCTCCGTCGGCAAAGCCGAGGCGGGCGCGATATAGGGAAACGCGGCGTTCAACCGGACCGCGGTTTTCAGGGCAAAAGCCTCACGCGTGTCCTTGAACCAGTCGAAGAAGACCGCCCGTTCCTCGCGATCCGTGACCGGAAAGGCTTTCATGTCGAGATTACCGATCAACAGCGGCTGTCCCGTCTCGACCAGCATTGGAGAGAAGACGATCGAGGGTTTCAGCCCCGCCTTCTCATCGTCATATATCGCGTGGAAGGTCTTGTTCAGCGTCCACCACTGATCCTCCAGAACCGTGCCGCGATCGATCTGCTGCACACCGGTCATGAATAGACGCGGGATATCCCGCTGCACCATCTGCTGGGCGACGGCAGACAGGCTATCGCGTTGCAGCGGATAGTTCTTTTGGTAGGGATAGACGTTATCCGCGACCCGGCTCGAGGATTTCTGCACATCGTAGATGTCCTTGGTGATGCGCTCCAGGATCGAGCCTTTGCCTTCACCGGTGACGCCGTCGCCCTCGGCTTCGTCCTCGTTCATCATCGCGGTGAAATAGGCCCCGCCGACCATTCCGCCCGAGGCACCGGTGACCAGGCGGACATTCTGCAGCATACTGCCCAGCCTCTCATCGCGGGCCAGATGATCCAGAACGATCGCGGTCCAGAACGAGGCGCGATAGGCACCGCCCGAGGTCGCCATCATCAGCATCTTGGGCTTGCCGCCATTCGGTGCGACCCGCTTTTTCCAGGCTTCCAACGCCTCAATCGGATCGATTGCGAGCGGGTCGCGTTTGACCTGATCCCGGCGGATAAGCGCAGTGCCGGCTTTGGCGCGCCTGCGCCCGCCTGCGCCTTTTAGCGCTGTCTCGACATCGGTCACCGACATCTCGGCCCCGGTCGCCGCCCGGATCAGATCTTCATCCGGCGCGATGGTCGCCTCCCCAGGATCGTCGGGATCCGCCTGGGCCTCTTCGGGATCCTCGGCATAGACCGAGGCAATGTTCAACCGCCTGCCCTTGCCGTAATGGCTTTCCCATTTCCCATCGGCAGTCTTGTAGCCGATCCCCGGAATATTGAACTTCAAGGGCGCGTATTTGTAGATAACCCGCGAGTAGAGGCTGCTGAAGACGATGATCGCGATGAAGATCGCAACGATGATCAGCGGGTGATACTTCTCCGGCGCCATGTTGATCGAGACATAGACCATCATCAGAACGGTGAAGAGCGTGACCATCGCCACGCCAGAGATGATCCGTGGGTAGAGAAACAACAGCGTCATCACGATCCCCGCCGGGATCAGAAGCGAGATCGAGGGCCGCAAATCCAAAGGCAGCTGCAAAACCGGGGCGATATCGGCGGCAATCTTGAGCATCAAAAAGCCAACGCAAAGGCCTATCGCGACCCCGATTGCACAGCGGATCTTCTCAGATTTCGAGATCACGCCCACGGTCTTCTCCGATGGGAACATGCCCAACCAAAGGCTGATCAACGAGGTGCCAAAGATATAGGGCGTCGCCTCGGCCACCACGTGATCCATGGCATCGGGCGATACATCCTTGGTCCGCACAAATTCGAGGCAATAGATAAACGCCCAGACCAGCGTCACATAGATCGCGATCGAAGCTTGGACAAAGATCGCAGCACTGTTCAACACCGCCCCACGCCGCTTGTCCTGAAACAGCGCCGGGTCGTCATGGAACATGTTATGCACGCCAAGCCCTGTATTCGGCACGCCCGAGAGGCCCGCCAACATGACCAGGTAGAACAAGAACAGCAGCCAATGCTCCATCAGCGTAAAAAACAAGGTCATGGCGATTTTACCCCCCGACAAACTACCCAACGGTTGAATCGTAGCAGAGCGGATGCAGGCCGGAAAGGCGTGAACAAGAGATTGTTCCAAGCAGGCTGACCCGCTACCAGAAGTGATGATCACAAGGCGCGCATTCTTTGGCTGGCTCGCCGGTTTGACAGCCGCGACCGCGGGCTATGCTGGCGCGGTCGAGCCCGGGTTTCGGCTGCGCGTGCAGGAATGGTCGCTCACGCCGCCGCTTTGGCCGCGCGGGCTCGCCCTGCGCATCGTCGCGATCGCCGATCCGCATTGTGCCGAGCCGCATATGCCGCTCTCCCGGCTCGAGCGGATCGTGGCGCGCGCCAATGACTTGCGAGGCGATCTGATCGTGCTTCTCGGCGATTATGTTGCCGGGCACCGGTTTATCAGCCGCCCGGTCCCGCCAGCCGAGATCGCTCAAACCCTCGATCGCCTGAGCGCACCGCTTGGCGTCCATGCGATCCTCGGCAATCACGATTGGTGGGAGGATCCGGTTGCCCAACACCAGCGCAGCGGTCCCTCGATTTGGCATCAGGTCCTGGCCGGGACCGGCGTTTCGTTGATGGAGAATACAGCCACGCGCTTGGTGCATCAGGGCCAGGCCTTTTGGCTCGCGGGCATGGGCGACCCGATTGCCTTTCTCCATCAACCGGACGGGCCGCGCGGTGTTGACGACTATCCCGCGATGCGCGCCCAGATCACCGATGACGCGCCGGCCATTCTGTTGCTGCACGAGCCCGACCCCTGGCCGGTCTGGCGCGAGCGTTTCGCGCTCAGCCTTTGCGGTCATACCCATGGCGGGCAGGTGCGCCTGTTCGGCTGGTCACCGATCGTGCCCTCCAGCTATGGCCAACGCTTCGCCTATGGCCCGGTCGAGGAGGATGGCCATAGCCTGGTGATCTCCGGCGGCCTCGGCTGCTCGATCCTGCCGGTGCGCTTTGGCATGCCGCCCGAGATCACCGTGGTCAACATCACCTAGATTGCAATCGCGGGTCTTGAGCGCGATAGTGCCCGCAATCTCAGATCATTCAGGAGGGATCGCAGATGAGCGCCGATGGCTTGGCCGGACAGGAGACCTTCTCGCTGAAACGCCGCGTGGAGGGGGGCGGAACACCGATCCTCTCCAGTTGGGGGTTTGGAAATGAGACGGATCGGCTGACCGATGTTCTCTTGGGCTCGCCCGCCTATCTCCAGCACCTCTCGACCTCTTCCTTGTCGCGCAAGCATCTGCGCGACAATCCCTGCAATATTCAGGTCGCCCAGGCCCAACATGCCGAGCTTGTCTCGGCCTATGAGCATTGCGATGTAAGGGTGCATTTCCACGAGCCCTCCCCGGAACTGCCGATGCAGGTCTATGCCCGTGATTCAAGCTGCATGACCCCCTATGGCGCCTTCATCACCGCAATGGCGCAATGGTGGCGCCGGGGTGAGAACTATGCGGCGATCCGAACCTATGAGAATCTCGGGATTCCGATCTATGACATGGTCACCGCAGGCACATTCGAAGGCGGTGACTTCTGTGTGATCGAAGAAGACTGCGTCCTGATCGGATGCGGTGGCGCGCGCACGCAAGAGGAAGGCGCGCTGCAAGTCAAAGCCTGGTTTGATGCCGAAGGGTGGGAGACCCGGCTCGCCTATATCGACGAGTATTATGTGCATATCGATCTTATGGTTGTGCCCATCGCGCCAAAACTCACAGCGGTTTGCCTGACCTGCACCGAGCCCGGTATTGTCGAATGGCTCAAGGCCAAAGGCCACGAGATCATCGATGTGCCGTTCCAGGATACGATGGCGCTGGGCTGCAACTTCATGGCGCTCGGGCGCGATCGCGTGATCCTGCCGAGCACCTCAAAAACCTTATCTGATGCGCTGAAAGCGCGGGGTTTCGAGGTGCTAGAAGTCGACACAGCAGAGATCTCAAAGACCGGAGGCGGCATCCACTGCATGGCCCAAGCCTTGCGCCGCGAGGCCTAACTCTCGCTAGGCGAACCAAACGGAATGCGGCTTGCGCCGCATACACCGATATTTGGCGCCCTTGCGGGCGCATTGGCCCCAGTCGGACTGCTCTCGCAAAACTCTGAGCTGGGCGCTGGGCGTCCCTGCCCATGCTTGCATGGGTGGCGGGC
>JBCDAS010000268.1:0-5533 GCA_039185235.1 Pseudomonadota bacterium | reverse complement strand
TTCCTCATCGCAGCGCTGCTAGCGCTGCGCGCCGTTCAGGGCCTGACCCGCCCCCCACTTGCCGTTCCAGGAGAATGACCCATGGACAGCTTTGACGTCGTCATTGTCGGAGGCGGCCCTTGCGGCGCCACAGCCGCCGAGGATCTCGCCAAACAGGGCTATGCCGTTGCTTTAATTGACAAAGCTGGCCGGATTAAACCCTGCGGTGGCGCCATTCCACCGCGCGCCATCGACATGTTCGAGATCGACGAGGCGCAATTGGTCGCCAAGATCCAGCGCGCCAGGATGATCTCACCCAAGGGCAAACGCGTCGATATCCCAATTGAAGGCGGCTATGTCGGCATGGTCGACCGGGAGCATTTCGACGAGTATCTGCGCGACCGGGCGGCACAGCATGGCGCCACACGGCTCACCGGCACATTCAACCGGATCGAGCGCGATGACCAGGGTGTGATCGTGCATTACCGCCCAAAGGCCGGGGGCCATGATGGTGGGACAGCGAGACTGCGCACGAAATTCGTCATTGGCGCCGATGGTGCCCGCTCCAATGTGGCCCGCCAAGAGGTTCCTGGCGGCGATAGCATCCCTTATGTGATCGCTTATCACGAGATCGTCCGCTCGCCGGAAACCCACCATATTGACGGGTTCGAGCCGGACCGGTGTGATGTCTATTATGATGGGCGCATCTCGCCTGACTTCTATGGCTGGGTTTTCCCCCATGGAGAGCAGACCTCGGTTGGCATGGGGACCGAGTTGACCGAGCATTCGGTAAAGCAGGCAACCGCCGATCTGCGGGATGTCTCAGGTTTGGCCGAGGCGGAGACCATTCGCCGTGAGGGCGCCCCTATCCCCCTGAAACCATTGGACAAATGGGACAATGGCCAGGACGTGGTCTTGGCCGGAGATGCCGCAGGCGTCGTCGCACCGTCTTCTGGCGAGGGCATCTTCTATGCCATGTATGCGGGCCGATGCGCCGGCGAAGCCGTTGCCGAAGCGCTCGCCGCCAAGACCGAGGCCGCCCGGGCCAAGGCGCTCGGTCTCGCCCGCAAACGCTTCCTGCGCCAGCATGGCGGCGTCTTTTGGATCCTGCGGAAGATGCAGGATTACTGGTATATCGACGACAACCGGCGGGAGCGGTTCGTCGCCATCTGCCGCGACAAGGATGTCCAGGAACTCACCTTCGACGCCTATATGAACAAGGAGCTGGTGAAGGCCAAGCCGCTCGCCCATATTCGTATATTTTTCAAGAACATAGCCCATTTGATGGGGCTGGTTCCGGCCTGAGGATCAGCCTTCGGACGCGGCCTCCAAGGCCTCGATCCGCGCCTTCAGGGCCGCGTTCTCTTCCCGCGCCAGGATGGCCATTTCACGCACGGCATCGAACTCTTCACGGGTGACCATATTGCTCTCGGACAAGAACCGATCGAGGCGGGAGCGGATGGCGGTTTCCGCCTCCTCCCGCATGCCTTGGGCCACGCCCGCGGCGTTGGTCATCAACGCGCTCAGATCGTCGAACAGCTTATCTCTGGTTTGCATGTTGCGCGCCCCTTTGTTCTCGTCACGCATTAGATATGGCGCCGATCCGCGAGGCGTTCAACTGCGGCATAGCGCGGGGGCGCCTATTTCGGGATCTGAGCGGATTTTTCGCGACAAAGTTCGCACAAAATCGCGATTAACAGATCTGGGAAAAACCCGGACAAAAGATCCGAGGTCCCGGACTTTTCGGGACAAACAGCGAGGTCGGAGGATCTGAGCGATGCGGCTGCAAGTTTGTGCGCAGTGGATCAAAGGATCGGCAATCTCGCAAGAAAGTCGGGAACCGGTCTACAAATCGGTGAGAGAGGGCCTGCGATGAAGCGTCGATCAATCTCGGCAGATTGGCCGGGGAGCAGATGAAAGCGCATTGCCCGATGGGACCAGTTGTAGATCTGCCCGTCCTTGATGATTAGGAGGGCATCAAAGTACCATTGATCGCCCAACTTGAAGCCATCATGACCAGTCCAAAGCCAGCCTCCGCGCAAATCACTTAGGGAGCGGATTGGCCGGTCCAGCCCATGATAAGCAATGCAGTATGGCCGACCATCTGCCAAGTCTTGGGCGTGTTGGTAGGCGCGGAGCCCTGCGCCCACAGACCAAAGTGATGCTAGAATGGACAGCGCCAGCAAACAGCCCCCGCAAACGTGCACAGTCAAGTGATTGACCTCACTCCGCAGCAGGCAAAAAACGCCACCAGAAAGCGCGGTGAAGACCGCAAACTGCGCGATCCAGATTGATGGTCGCCCGGCGACAAGAACGACCAGTCCAAAACCTGCTCCGATGAAACCTATCAGTGTCAGCAGCGCGAGCACAGGCCCAGCAGACAACTGAGGGCGACAGATGACAACCGCAAAGGACGCGATCAGAGGCAGGAACGGCCCGGCCAAGGCAGCCCACCAGAACAGCGCCAACGCACCCGCCGGAGGTGCTCCATCAAAACTTGGGGTTGCACCGAAACCGACCGCGACGCAGAGCCCCGCAGGAACCATCAGTCGACCAACTAGGGTGCCAGAGGACCAGATACCGGGTTGGGCCATTCTTCAGGGCGTGCCGTAGCCCCCGCCCCCTGGGGTGCAGAGGACGAAGCTGTCTCCTGGGGCGACTTCGGAGCGGTCGTTGCCGGCGTGGGCCTCGATGGTGCCATCGGCGCGTTCGACCCATTCGCGGCCGACTTCGCCCGGGCTGCCGCCCGCGACGCCGAAGGGCGCGATGCGGCGATGGGAGCAGAGGGTGGTGACGGTCATCGCCTCGAGGAAGCGCAGGCGGCGCGTGATGCCGTCGCCGCCCTTGTGGGCGCCGTCGCCGCCGGAGCCTGCGCGGATCGAGAACTCCTCGAGCCTGACGGGGAAGCGCCATTCCAGCACCTCCGGGTCGGTCATCAGGGTGTTGGTCATGTGGGTCTGGACCGCCGAGCAGCCGTTGAAGTCGGGGCCAGCACCCGTGCCGCCGCAGATGGTCTCGTAATTCTGCAGCCGCTCATTGCCCCAGATGAAGTTGTTCATGGTCGCTTGGCTGCCCGCGATCACCCCGAGCGCGCCGAAGAGCGCGTTGCAGGTGAGCTGGCTGACCTCGGTGTTGCCCGCGATTACGGCGGAGGGGTATTCAGCGTTCAGCATCGAACCCTGGGGCGCGATGATCTTGAGCGGTTTGAAGCAGCCCTCATTGAGCGGGATGTCTGAGCCTACCAGCGTGCGGAAGACATAGAGCACGACCGCGTGGCAGACGGCGAGCGGGGCGTTGTAGTTATAGGGGTTCTTGTCGGCCGTGCCGGTGAAGTCGATCGTGGCCTCGCGGTTGGCGTGGTCGACCCGGATGGCGGCGCGGATGAATTCGCCATTGTCGAGCTCATAGTCATAGGAGCCGTCTTTCAGGGCGCCAATGACGCGGCGGACGCTCTCCTCCGCGTTGTCCTGGACATGGCGCATATAGGCCTGGACCGCGTCGAGTCCGAACTGGGCGACCATCTTGCGGACTTGCTGGGCGCCGGTCTCGTTGGCGGCGATCTGGGCT
This sequence comes from Pseudomonadota bacterium, assembly GCA_039185235.1. GTDB lineage: Bacteria > Pseudomonadota > Alphaproteobacteria > Rhodobacterales > Rhodobacteraceae > Thermohalobaculum. The sequence goes on along the minus strand of JBCDAS010000268.1, from coordinate 1,987 downwards.
TTGAGATCGGCCATGTTCTCTTCGATATTGCGGACCGGGTATTGGCCGGAGAGGAGGAGGGCGCGGGTCTCTGCCTCGCGCAGGGTGCCCTGATCGACCAGTTTGAAATTGTCGATCAGCACGCCTTCCTCGTCGATATGGGTCGAGTCAGGAGGCGCCGAGCCCGGGGTGCGCCCGCCGATATCGGCATGGTGGCCGCGGGAGCCCACGTAGAACAGCACCTGGCTCCCCGCCTCGTCCCAGACCGGCGTGATCACGGTCACATCGGGCAAATGCGTGCCGCCGTTGAAGGGCGCGTTCAGCACATAGACATCGCCGGGTTTCATCTCGGGGTTCAGGCGGATCACGGTGCGGATCGATTCCGACATCGACCCCAAATGCACCGGCACGTGCGGCGCGTTCGCCACCAGCCCGCCGGTGGGATCGAAGAGCGCGCAGGAGAAATCGAGGCGTTCCTTGATGTTCACAGAGTATGCCGTGTTGGCCAGAGTCGCGCCCATCTGTTCGGCGATGGACATGAAGAGGTTGTTGAAGACCTCCAGCATCACCGGATCGGCGTCGGTTCCGATCGCCTCGGCCCGTTCCAGAGGCTTGGTGCGGGTCAGGATCAGGTGGCCCCAAGGGTTGATTTCGGCCTGCCATTCCGGCTCGACGATGTTGGTGCCGGTGGGTTCCTTGATGATGCAAGGGCCCTGGACGCGCTGGCCCGAGGCCATGCGGTCGCGATCGTAAAGCGGCACCGTGGTGCCCTGCATGGGCACCTGATCGACGGCGACCGGGTGCGTGTCGACGGTGGGCGTTTCCTTGTCCGCGACCTCGGATGCGCCACCGATCGCCTCGACCGCCAGGGCTTCAAAGATCAGCTCGCGATCTTCCGAGGCAAATCCGTACCGCGCCTTGTGCGCTTGGTTGAATCGCTGGCGCAGCAGACGGGTGTCGCCAAAGTCTACCTCCAGCGCCTGGTGTGAGCCTTTGTAGCGCAGGTGCGCCCGGCTCTCGATGCGGATATCCGTGTGAGCAACGCCCTGGTACCGGACCTCGTTGATCGCCTCTTCGGCCAGTTCCTGCAACGCGTCGCGGGCATCGTCGATCTCGCGGATCGGGCGTTCGAACGCCCGTTCGCGCAGAGCGCGGATTTCCGCCAGGCCCATGCCGTATGCCGACAGAACCCCAGCATAGGGATGGACAAAAACCGTCTCCATCCCCAGGGCATCGGCCACCAGACAGGCGTGCTGCCCCCCTGCCCCGCCAAAGCACTGCAGCGTATAGCGGGTCACGTCATAGCCACGCTGGACGGAGATCTTCTTGATGGCGTTCGCCATGTTCTCGACCGCGATCCTGAGGAAGCCCTCGGCCAGATCCTCGGGGCTGCGCGGGGCCTCGCCGGTGGCCGCGGCAATCTCGGCGGCCAGAGCTTCGAATTTCTGGCGCACGACATCGGTGTCCAGCGGCTCATCCGCATTCGGGCCAAAGACAGACGGAAAATGATGGGGCTGCAGCTTGCCCAGCATCACGTTGCAATCGGTGACGGTCAGCGGACCGCCGCGGCGATAGCAGGCAGGCCCCGGATTGGCGCCCGCGCTTTCCGGCCCCACCTGAAAACGGTCATCCCGGAAGGTCAGGATGGAGCCACCGCCCGCCGCCACCGTGTGGATATTCATCATCGGCGCGCGCATGCGCACCCCCGCGACTTCCGTCTCGAAGCTGCGCTCGTAGGCACCAGCATAGTGGCAGACATCCGTAGACGTGCCGCCCATATCGAAGCCGATCAGCTTATCATATCCAAGCTCTCCGGCGGAGCGCACCATGCCAACCACGCCGCCCGCAGGACCCGACAGGATCGCATCGCGGCCCTGAAAGCGCCGGGGCGAACCCGGGCCCCGCCTGCTATCGTCGCGGCGGACCGCTGACCGTCACCGATTGCAACGTCATGCTGGGTAAGCTGCAGCCGCATCACTTCCCGGCGGTCTTCGGCCCCAATGCCGAC
>JBCDAS010000267.1:0-5579 GCA_039185235.1 Pseudomonadota bacterium | reverse complement strand
GCGACCCGCAAGCAGTTGGTGGATGTGCCGGGGGCGGACAGCCTCTATTTCACCATGCTCAACCACAACAAACGCTCGATCACGCTGAACACCAAGAACGAGACCGGCAAGGAGGTGCTCACGCGCCTGATCAAGGAATGCGATGTCTTGGTCGAGAATTTCGCGCCGGGCGCGCTGGACCGCATGGGGTTCGGCTGGGAGAACATCCAGAAGATCAACCCGCGCATGATCATGGCCTCGGTCAAAGGCTTCGGGCCGGGCAAATACGAAGACTGCAAGGTCTATGAAAATGTCGCGCAATGCGCAGGAGGCGCCGCTTCGACCACAGGCTTCCTGGACGGCCCACCACTGGTCACCGGCGCTCAGATCGGAGATAGCGGGACCGGGCTGCACTTGGCGCTGGGGATCGTGACGGCGCTTTATCAGCGGGAGAAATCTGGGCGCGGGCAGAAGGTTCTGGCGGCGATGCAGGACGGGGTCCTGAACCTCGCGCGCGTGAAGCTCCGCGATCAACAGCGCCTCGATGCGGGGCCGTTGAAGGAGTATAGCCAATACGGCGCTGGCATTCCTTTCGGCGAGGCGACGCCGCGCGCGGGCAATGATAGCGGCGGCGGCCAGCCAGGGCGGATCCTGAAATGCAAAGGCTGGGAGACCGATCCCAACGCCTATACCTACTTCATCACCCAGGCCGCCGTTTGGGAGAAAGTCTGCGACGTGATCGGTGAGCCCGATTGGAAGACCGCGCCCGGCTACGCGACCCCGCCTGAACGGCTGGATAAACTGGATGCGATCTTTGCCCGCATCGAAGAGTGGACCATGACCAAGACCAAGTTCGAGGTGATGGATATCTGCAACCCGCTGGATATTCCCGTGGGCCCGATCCTCTCGATGAAGGAGATCGCCGAGGATGAGGGCCTGCGCGCCACTGGCACCATTGTCGAGGTCGACCACCCCGAGCGCGGCAAATACCTGACCGTCGGCTGCCCGATCAAGATGTCCGACAGCCCAGTTGAGGTCGTCCGCTCGCCGCTTCTGGGCGAGCATACCTCGGAAATTCTCACCGATGTGCTGGGCTATTCGGCCGACGAGGTCGCCAGCATCGCAGGTACTGGGGCGGTCGGAGACCTGCCCAAGGCGGCGGAATGACGCGGTGCACACGGAAACCAATCCCTCGACGGATCTGAAATTAACCACAGCTCAAATGCCAGACCCTAAAGCCCTCTGTGAACCTTGGTTGGCCCGGCCCCTCTGCCGGACCAATCGGCCTATGGAGCCTGATGGTGGTGAAGGAGCGAAGGTATGGATGAAGATCCGCAGATTGGATGGACAATGGCCGCAACGGTCGGCCTCTTGGGGCTGGTCGCGGTAGCCCTGATCTATGTTCCCGAGCTGAGGCCCGAACAGGCCGTGCTCGAATGCGACAAACAAGGCGGCGTTTGGTCCTCCGAGACCCGAAGTTGCCAAAAATCAGACAGCCCATTGGCGGGGCTCGCCGCCTAGAAGGGTGCAGCATGGGGGGAGACGGATTTGAGACTGATTGTGATGGGCCAGCAGGCCTTTGGCAAAGATGCCTTGGCCAAGATCCTCGAGGCGGGCGTCGATGAGGTCGTCGCCGTCTACTGCGCCCCGGACAAGGAGGGCAAGCCGCTCGATCCGTTGAAGGAATTGGCGTTGGAGAAGGGTCTGCCCGTCTTCCAACCCTCGAATTTCAAGGACCAGGAGGTTCTGGACCAACTGAAATCCCATCAGGCCGATCTGATGGTGATGGCCTTTGTTCTGATCTTCGTGCCCGAAGCGGCGCGGGATATCCCGAAGATGGGTTCGATTTGCTTCCACCCCTCGCTGCTGCCGCTCCATCGTGGGCCGAGCGCGGTGAACTGGCCGATCATCTGGGGCTCGACCAAATCCGGCTTCTCGTGGTTCTACCCGACCGATGGGCTGGATGAGGGCGATATCCTCCTCATGTGGGAATGCCCGATCGAGCCGGACGACACCGTGATCGATCTGTATTTCAAAAAGATCTACCCAGCGGGCGTCGACAGCGTTTTAGAGGTCTGCGACCTGTTCCGATCGGGCAGTCCGCCCCGGATGGTGCAGGATGAGAGCAAGGCCACTTACGAGACTTGGTGCAAGAAAAAGGACGCTCAGATCGATTGGGCCAAACCGGTGGGCGAGGTCTACAATCTGATTCGCGGAACCAATCCCGCGCCCGGATCCTGGACCACGATGAGCGGATCGGAAATTCAGGTCTTCGATGCGCGCCCAAGCGACGCCGAAGGCACCCCTGGCGAAGTCGTCTCCGTATCAGAAGACGGCGTAACTGTTGCCGCAGCGGGAGGCAGTATCCTCGTAAAACGCGTGCGACCCGCAGGTGAGGGGAAGATCCCAGCGACCGAGTGGGCCGAAAACGCTGGCATTACCGCAGGCACGAAACTGGGCGCCTGAGCGGAAAAGGGGAGACAGATCGGATGTCCGATATCGAAATTGCACGCAAGGCGAACAAGAAGCCGATCCAGGAGATCGGTGCAAAGCTCGACATTCCGTCCGAGCATCTGCTGCCCTTTGGCCATGACAAGGCGAAGCTTTCAGCCGAGTTCATCAAGGCCCAGGCCGACAAACCCGATGGCAAGCTGATCCTGGTCACCGCGATCAACCCAACACCTGCGGGGGAGGGTAAGACCACCACCACAGTCGGCCTGGGCGATGGTCTCAATCACATTGGCAAAAAGGCGATGATCTGCATCCGCGAAGCCTCGCTCGGCCCGAACTTTGGGATGAAGGGCGGGGCCGCTGGTGGCGGTTACGCGCAGGTCGTGCCGATGGAGGACATGAACCTCCACTTCACCGGCGATTTCCACGCGATCACCTCGGCGCACAACCTGCTGAGCGCGATGATCGACAACCACATCTATTGGGGCAACAGCCTGGAGATCGACACCCGCCGGGTTGCTTGGCGCCGGGTGCTCGACATGAACGACCGCGCGCTGCGCCAGATCGCGGGGCCGCTTGGGGGTGTGTCGAACGGCTTCACCCGCGAGATGGGCTTTGACATCACGGTCGCCTCGGAGGTGATGGCGATCCTGTGTCTGGCCAATGACCTTGCGGATCTGGAGAAGCGCCTCGGCGATATGATCGTGGCCTATAGGCGGGATCGCTCGCCGGTCTTCTGCCGCGACATCAAGGCCGAAGGCGCCATGGCCGTGCTCTTGAAAGACGCGGTGCAGCCGAACTTGGTGCAAACGCTGGAGAATAACCCGGCCTTTGTCCATGGTGGACCCTTCGCCAATATCGCCCATGGCTGTAACTCGGTGGTTGCGACCAAAACCGCGCTGAAGCTGGCCGATTACGTGGTGACCGAAGCGGGCTTTGGCGCCGATCTGGGTGCTGAGAAGTTCATGAACATCAAATGCCGCAAAGCGGGCCTGCGCCCCTCTGCCGTGGTGATCGTGGCAACCGTCCGCGCGATGAAGATGAATGGCGGCGTGGCGAAAGCGGATCTCGGCAAAGAGAATGTCGAGGCGGTGAAAGCCGGGTGCGCCAATCTCGGCCGCCATATCGAGAACATGAAGAAATACGGCGTACCAGCGATTGTCGGCATCAACCATTTCTCCAAACCCGGCGAGGCGGATACCGATGCCGAGATCCAGGCGGTCAAAGACTACTGCGCCGCGATGGGGGTCGAGGCGGTGCTGAACAAGCACTGGGCCGATGGCAGCGCGGGCATTGCGGAATGTGCTCAGAAAGTCGTCGATATCATCGAAGCGGGCGAGGCCGATTACCAACCCCTCTACCCCGACGAGATGGGTCTGGCCGAGAAGATCGAGACGATCTGCAAGGAGATCTACCGGGCCGAGACCGTCACGATCGACCAAAAGATCCGCAACCAGCTAAAGGATTGGGAAGCGGCCGGATACGGTCATCTGCCGGTCTGTATGGCGAAGACCCAATACAGCTTCACGACCGATCAGAATGCCCGCGGCGCGCCCACGGGCTTTGACATCCCAGTGCGCGAGGTACGACTTTCCGCAGGGGCAGGATTCGTCGTTGCCATCTGCGGCGAGATCATGACCATGCCCGGCCTGCCCCGGGTGCCCGCAGCCGAGACGATCAAACTGAATGAAGAGGGCGAGATCGAAGGGCTGTTCTAGAAAATCCGCGCGAAAGGCGGGCGTTTAGTCCGCCTTCTGCCACTAATTTGTGCAACTTTAACGTGTCAACGAAAGGAAAGATGAAAACTCGGTAAAATCTCGCAATGATCTTGCGATACCTGTTGATTTTCAGCCGCGACCAAATACCGTTTTGCGTGTTGATCATCTGCGTGTTGTCGCGAGTAAGGCGAGCAGCATCGAGGCCAAGACAACACACTTTTTGCGTTGGGTAAGAGAAGAAACTTCCGGCCGCTACAGCGCAATTCCATGCCACTAACCTTAGGGAGGTCCATATGGCATTCACTCGTAGACTAGTAACCATCGGCGCTGCCGCGGCTTTTGCCGTTGCAGGCATGACCGGTATCGCACAGGCCTGGGAACCGTCCAAGCCGATCGACTTCGTCATCATGGCCGGCAAAGGCGGTGGCGCAGACAAAATGGCGCGTCTGATGCAAGCCATCGTCGAAGAAGAAGGCCTCGCTGGAAAACCGCTGGTTCCGGTGAACAAATCGGGCGGCTCGGGCGCCGAGGCTCTGGTGGCTTTGAACACCGCATCAGACCCGGATCACACGATCATGGTGACGCTCAACTCCTTCTTCACCACGCCGCTGCGCCAGCCGGGTCTGGGCATCGACATCATGGAGTTCGCGCCGATTGGCCGGATGGCAGAAGACACGTTCGTCCTCTGGGTCCACAAGGACGAAGGCATCACCACCTTTGACCAGTTCCTGGCCGAAGCCTCGGCTCGGGGCTCGAAATGGGTCATGGGCGGCACTGGCTCGAACTCGGAAGACAACATCATCACCGACTACCTGAACAACAACTTTGGCCTCTCCATCAAGTACATCCCGTACAAAGGTGGCGGCGCGGTTGCGAAGGATCTGGCTGGTAAGCAAATCCAGTCCTCGGTGAACAACCCGTCAGAGGCCCTCGGCTTCTACGAGTCGGGTGATGTTGTGCCGATCGTGGCCTTCACCAATGAGCGTCTGGCGCTGTTCCCGGACACCCCGACCTTGAAAGAGGCCGCTGGTGACAAGGGTGACTTCGCCTACTTCATGCAGCGTTCCGTGGTTGGCGCGCCTGGCATGTCGGCGGATGCGCTGGCCTACTATAACGGCCTCTTCCAAAAGGTCTTCGAGACCGAGAAGTGGCAGGGCTACCGCACCAAGAAAGCGCTTCTCGGCGACAAGATCGAGGGCGCGGAGTTGAAAGCGTATTGGACCGAGCAGCGCGATCGTCATGAGGCGATCCTGAAAGCGTCTGGCGCGATCAACTAAGAAGCCTGCAAAAGGGGTCAGAGTATGCGTTTGGGTGAAATCATCATGGCCATTGCTCTGGCTGCCCTTTCGGTCTTCATCATGTGGAAGTCTGGGGAAGTGCCCGCCTGGCGGGGTGAGCGCTTCTCCAATGTGGGCTTTGACGAACGCGGCG
>JBCDAS010000266.1:0-5630 GCA_039185235.1 Pseudomonadota bacterium | reverse complement strand
TGCGCCCGATGCAGGCTCGGCCGCCGAGGAATTGGGCGTGGCCTATCCGGATGAGGCGATGGAGATCGGGTTCAACGCGAAGTATCTGCTGGAGATCGCAGGCCAAGTCGACCGGGAGAACGCCGTCTTCATGTTCGCCGACCCGGGTGCTCCCACGCTGGTGCGCGAAGGGGACGACACATCCGCCGTCTATGTCGTCATGCCGATGCGCGTCTGAGGCCATTCGCCAAGTCTTAATCGCAATGGGGGATGACATCCCCGCAGTCTCTGTCGTATGGCCAGGGCGAGTGAATCGTGATCCACGGGCGCGTGCTTTGGCCTCTACCAAAAGGACGAGTGATGCTGGGACTTCTGATCCATTGCCGGACCGTGCGGGCGTCTGACCCCTGCATCATCTTCTGCTCCGAGCGGATTGAAGCGAATGTCTGGCTGGCGGGGTATTTGTCGCAATCCGATGTCGACCGCCTGGTCTTGTCACAAGGTCGGCTGACCGATGCGGAGGTCGACTGGCAGAACAATCTGCTCTGGCGTTTTGGGCGGACCGATATGCTGTTGGATATCTCGGAATATATCTACACCCGGAGCGATCTGACCAAAGAGGACGTGATCGACCGGGAGAAGCTCACCCGCTCGGTCACCCGCCTCGATCCACCAAAACAGGCGGGAGATCAGGAGATGTTCGATCAGGCTTTTGCGCTGGTCAAAGAGATCATCTCGGACCGGGCCGAGGATTTGATGACCCAGCAGTAGCTTGCTTGGTTGCGGTTTTGCAGAGGGCAGACGGCCACTAAATCGCCCCAGGACAACAATCGATCTTTGTTTGAGAGCCCAGGCACCCAGCCAGGCCAGGTGCCTAGCCAGTTGTCATGCCGCAGAGAAATTCGACGGGAACATCGCTTTGGCGGTTTCTTCGTCGAAGGTGGCTTTGAACTCCAGGTCTTTGCCGATGTTGCGGGCGCGGGCGACGGCTGGGCGGGCGTCGATCGCTTCGAACCAGGCTTTGACGTTGGGGTAGGTGTCGAGCTCGCCTTCGCCCAAAACGCGGACATGCCGGTCGACCCAGCCCCAGGCGGCGATGTCGACGATGGAGAATTCGTCCGAGACGAAGAAGCTTTTGCCGGCGAGGTGTTTGTCCATCACTTCGTAGTGGCGATGGGCTTCGAATTTATACCGACGTTTGGCGTAGTCGCCGCCCTCGGCCGCCCCCGCGGTTTGGAAATGCACCCATTGGCCGGAATAGGGGCCGAGGCCGGTCGCGACAAACATCAGCCAGGAGAGGAACTCGCCCCGATCCTCGGCTTTGCCTTGGAAGCCGCCCGCCTTCTCAGCCAGATAGAGCAAGATCGCGTTTGAGTCGAAGACCCGTTTGCCGTCATCTTCGATCGCGGGTGCCTTGCCGTTTGGGTTGATGGCGCGGTACCACTCGGCATGCTGATCGCCCTTGAAGACATCGACGGAGTGGGTTTCGTAGGCGAGCCCCGCCTCTTCGAGCATCAGGGCGACTTTCATTGGGTTCGGGGTGTGGTGGTAGTAGAATTTGATCATGTGAGAGCTCCTCGGAGGCTGGGAGGCGCAGCCCGGGCGGGCGCGCAAGGGCGGGTGTGCGTTAGGCTAGATAAGCGCTGGGGGCCAGACACAAGCCCGAGAGTTTCTAGATGAAACCTATTCGATGCGCGATCGAGGAGCTGCGCTTGAACCAGTTCCGCAGCTACAGCTCGGCGGAGCTGGCACCTGGGGCGGCTCCCGTCGCGCTCTATGGGCCGAATGGGGCGGGCAAAACCAATGTGCTGGAGGCGATCTCGCTGCTGGTGCCAGGGCGTGGGCTGCGCCGGGCAGCGTCGGAGGAGCTGGTGCGCCGGCCCGCTGGTCCCGGCTGGCGGATCAGGGCGGAGATTTCGGGCGCGAAAGGCTCGATCGAAGTGATGACCGGGACCGAGGCCGAGGCGCCTGGGCGCGCGGTTGAGATCGATGGGAAGGCGGCCGCGCAACTCGCTTTGGGCCGTCATTTGCGGATGGTTTGGTTAACGCCCGCGATGGATCGGCTTTGGCTGGAAGGCGCGGGCGAGAGGCGGCGGTTTCTGGACCGGATGGCGCTGGGCTTCTTTCCCGAGCATGGCGAGGTCTCGGTCGCCTATGAAAAAGCGGTGCGGGAGCGAAATCGGCTTTTGAAAGAAGGGGTTAGCGATCCGGCCTGGCTGGGCGGGCTGGAGGCGCAGATGAGCCGGCAAGGGGCGAAGGTCGCGCGGGGCCGAGCGCTCACGCTGTTTCACCTGGCCCAGGCCCAGATTGCCGCTGAGTCATTGTTTCCAAAGGCGGATTTGGCTATCTTAAACCCCATGGAACATCGCTTCGCCGAGGTGATTCGCTCCCATGGTTTCGAGAGCGACGCCCTTGACCAAACAGAGATCGAGGAAGCTGCCGGTCTGGCCCAGGAATTGGCCTCGGGCCGGGGGCGCGATCAGGCCGCCGGGCGGACGCTGAGCGGGCCACATCGCGCGGATCTCGAGGCGGTTTATGCGGCCAAGGAGATGCCCGCGCGGGCCTGCTCGACGGGCGAGCAAAAGGCACTTCTGATCTCACTGATCCTGGCCAATGCGCGGGCGCTGAAGACCTCGGGCATCACGCCGATCGTGCTGCTGGACGAGGTGGCGGCGCATCTGGACCAGAACCGGCGCGCGGCTCTTTACGGCGAGATCGACCAGCTCGGCTGCCAGGCCTGGATGACGGGCACAGGCGCGGAACTTTTCGAAGACGTCGCCCCCGGCACAATGCAAGTCGAAGTCACCGATATCGATGGCGCTTCGCGCGTGGAGGTCAAATGAACCCGTTTCTCTCCCTGATGACAGCCTGGATGCAGAGCTACACCGCCAGCATGATGGCGATTGCCGAGGCGAATGCCGCAATGGCGGCAGCGATGAGCCGGCAGAGCAATGTGACACTCGGCAATATGACCTTCGGCAATATCACCGTCTATTTCCCCTTTGGCCAGGGGTACAGCCAGGACATTGACCCGAACACCAACTGGATCCTCGCGCGTTCGGCCGGGCTCTCACCGGGAAGTTCGGAAGCGCTCGAATTTGCAGCCGAGTTCGGGAAGCAGCAAGCCCTCGTTGCCGAGTTGACCGAGCAACCCGAGGGCATGGCGACGGAGGCCGTCGAGAAGCTCCGCGCCACATCGGCCCGCATGGAGGAATTGCGCCAGCCCCGCAGCTAAAGCGCGAATAGGGACAAGAGATGAGCGATAACGAGCAGGAAGAGACCCCGGAATACGGGGCCGACAGCATCAAGGTCCTCAAAGGGCTGGAAGCTGTGCGCAAGCGCCCGGGCATGTATATCGGCGACACCGATGACGGATCGGGCCTGCACCACATGGTCTATGAGGTCGTGGACAACGCCATCGACGAGGCGCTGGCGGGGCACGCGGATCTGGTGAAGGTGATCCTGCACGCCGATGGCTCGGTCTCGGTCAGCGATAACGGGCGCGGGATCCCCACGGACATCCACCCGGAGGAGGGCGTGAGCGCGGCCGAGGTCATCATGACCCAGCTTCACGCAGGCGGTAAGTTCGACCAGAACTCCTACAAAGTTTCGGGCGGTCTGCACGGGGTGGGTGTTTCGGTGGTCAATGCGCTGTCGGATTGGTTGGAGTTGACCATCTGGCGCAATGGCCAGGAGCATAGCTGCCGGTTTGAGCATGGCGAGACGGTCAAGCCGCTCGAAGTGGTTGGGGACACGGATCAGAAGGGCACGCTGGTGCGCTTCCATGCCTCCAACCAGACATTCACCATGACCGAGTACAACTTCAAGACGCTGGAGCACCGGCTGCGCGAATTGGCTTTCCTGAACTCCGGCGTGCGCATCCATCTGCGCGACCAGCGCCGGGCCGAGGCTGTGGAGACGGAGCTCTTTTACGAAGGCGGCGTCGAGGCGTTTGTCCAGTATCTTGACCGCTCGAAAACCCCTCTGATCGAGGCGCCGATCTATGTGAAGGGCGAGAAGGAGGGGATCACGGTAGAGGTCGCCATGTGGTGGAACGACGCCTATCACGAGAACGTCCTCTGCTTCACCAACAACATCCCGCAGCGCGATGGCGGCACGCATTTGGCAGGCTTCCGAGGCGCGCTGACGCGGACGATCAACAATTATGCGGGCTCGTCAGGCATCGCGAAGAAGGAAAAGGTCACGCTCTCGGGAGACGATGCGCGTGAGGGGCTGACTTGTGTGCTCTCAGTCAAGGTGCCGGACCCGAAATTCTCGAGCCAGACCAAGGACAAGCTGGTCTCCTCCGAGGTCCGCCCGGTGGTCGAGAGCCTGATGAACGAGAAGCTGGCCGAGTGGTTCGAGGAGAACCCACGGGATGCGCGCATGGTTGTGGGCAAGATCGTCGAGGCGGCGCTGGCCCGCGAGGCCGCCCGCAAAGCCCGCGAGGCGACCCGGAAATCGGCGATGAATGTGAATTTCCTGGCCGGCAAGCTGAAGGATTGCTCGGAGAAAGACCCAGCAAAGTCCGAGTTGTTTTTGGTCGAGGGCGACAGCGCCGGGGGCTCCGCCCAAGGCGGGCGGAACCGTCAAACCCAGGCGATCCTGCCGCTGCGTGGCAAGATCCTGAATGTCGAGCGGGCGCGGTTTGACCGCATGCTCTCAAGCCAGGAGATCGGCAACCTGGTGATGGCGTTGGGGACAGGAATTGGCCGCGATGAGTTCGATATCTCCAAGCTGCGCTATCACAAGATCATCCTGATGACGGATGCGGATGTGGATGGGGCGCATATCCGAACGCTGCTGCTGACGTTCTTCTATCGCCAGATGCCGGACTTGATCGAGGGGGGATACCTCTACATCGCCCAGCCGCCGCTCTATAAGGTCTCGCGCGGCAAATCCTCGCGCTACTGCAAGGATGAGCGGGAGTTGGAGGATTACCTGATCGGCGAAGGAACCGAGGACGCAATGCTGCGGCTGGGTTCGGGCGCGCAGATCGTGGGCGCGGATCTGATGCGCCTGGTGGATGAGGCACGCCGAGTGCGCCAGATCCTGGGCGCCTTCCCGACGCAGTATCCGCGCTTCGTGCTGGAGCAGATGGCGATCGAAGGCGCGATTGGCGGCACGGTCGATCAACGCGCGGCAGTTCAGGTCGCGGCCCGTCTAGATACGCTTGCACCGGAGACGGAGAAAGGCTGGCAGGGCGAGGTCTATGGCAATGGCGGTGTGCGCTTCACCCGCGTGCTGCGCGGCGTGGCCGAAACGCGCACGATCGACGCTTTTGCTCTGCGCTCGGCCGAAGCCCGCGCCCTGGCCGCCCTGAGCGAGAGCCTGAACGAGACCTATGCCGATCCCGCGACGCTGATCCGCAAAGACCGCGAGACCCCGGTGCGCGGCCCTTCGGAACTCCTCGATCTGGTGATGGCTGAAGGCGAAAAAGGCCTCACTCTGCAGCGCTATAAGGGCCTGGGCGAAATGAATGCCGACCAACTCTGGGAGACGACGTTGGACCCGGATGCCCGCACACTCCTGCAAGTCCGGATCGATCACATGGCCGAAGCCGACGAGATCTTCACGAAACTGATGGGCGATATCGTCGAGCCCCGCCGCCAGTTCATCCAGGAAAACGCGCTCAGCGTGGAGAACCTGGA
>JBCDAS010000265.1:0-5673 GCA_039185235.1 Pseudomonadota bacterium | reverse complement strand
GCCTCGGCTGAATTTGGATTTGGCGCGACGCCGACCTCGAAGCTGGTTCTGGCCCATGGCCGGTCCGAGCCGTCCGAGCTGTTGGAGGCGATGAAGACGGCCATCCGATCCGCATTTCTGGCCGTCTAAGGCCCTTCCAGAGGGTCCGGCAAAACATGGCTATGCCTGCACAAGGCCCGAGCTCTCGGCAAACGGATCCCAATCCGGCTCGCGATGCCATTCATATTCCGCACCCTCTGCCATTTGTTCCGCTGCATCCGCGCCAAAAAGATGTGCCGCAGCAGCAAGCGCCATATCCATCCCCGCCGAGACACCGGAGGAGGTGAAGAACTTGCCATCTTGCACCCACCGGGCCCGTTTGACCCAATCGACCTTCGGGCCAAGAGGCACTGTTTCCAGAAAGTCCTGTTTGTTCGTGGTCGCCTTATAGCCATCGAGCTTTCCCGTCATCGCGAGCAGAATACTGCCCGTACAGACCGTCATCACCATCTCGGCCCGGTCAACCGTATCGCGGAGCCAGGACATCGCGTCGGGGTTCTGGGCAACATCGATCGCGCTGTCTCCGCCAGGGATGAGCAGCAGGTCATAGCGGGTCTGATCTTCGATGGTTGTATCAGGAAGGATGCGCTGACCATGGCGGGTTGGGACTGGCGCCTCGGTCGCGGCGACCAGAGTCAGGTCGATCTGGTCGTCGAACCCACCCAAGAGCTCGATCGGTCCGAACAGGTCCAGGGTCTGCACGCCTGGGAAAATGAACACAGCAAGGGATTTCATCTGAGCCTCCTCAAGGAATGTCGCGGCCCGTCCGCAACGATCGCTAGACTAGCCGAAGCGCGTTTGGCACAAATGCCAATATGACTGCATTTTCTGCCAAATCGGATGTGATGACCGGCACGACTCACCACATGGTCTTTGTGATCTATCCAAAGATCGCGCTGCTTGATCTCGCGGGCCCGCTCCAGGTCTTTGCCTGGGCGAGACACTCTGAGACGGGTGCGCGGGCCTATCAGATCCAGATCGTATCTTGGGAGGGAGGCCGGGTCGAAAGTGACAGCTTGGTCTCGATCGATACCGACCCGATGGGCGATCAGCTCCGCGATCGCATCGATACCCTGGTGGTGATCGGCGGCGACGGGGTCTATCGCGCCGCTGAAAACCCGGCACTCGTCGCCAGGATCGCCGAGCTTGCCGACACATCTGATCGCGTCTGTTCGGTGTGTTCGGGCGCTTACCTGCTGGCCGCCGCCGGGCTGCTCGATGACCGCCGCGCGGTCACGCATTGGCAGGATGCCGAGATCCTGCAGCGGGATTTCCCGAAAATCAGGCTGGAGCTCGATCCGATTTTCATCAAGGATGGCAAGATCTGGACCTCGGCCGGGGTGACATCCGGCACTGATATGGCCCTGGCGATTGTCGCGGAGGATCTGGGGCAGGAGGCCGCGCTCGAGCGGGCGCAGGCGCTGGTGACTTACATGGTCCGCCCGGGCGGGCAATCGCAGTTCAGCCCCGCGCTGCAACGCCAAACTCTGGATCGCTCGGGCAAATTCCAAGGGCTGCACCAGTGGATCGCCGACAATCTGCAAAGCGACCTGCGGGTTGAGCGCCTCGCCGAGCACCAGAACATGAGCCTAAGAAGCTTTCATCGCGTGTACCAGTCGAAGATGGGCGTCACACCTGCGCGCGGGGTCGAGCGCATTCGGGTCGAAGCGGCGCGCGATCTCCTCGAGACGACCGCGATCAGCCTCAAGGCCATCGCCACGCGATGTGGGTATGGGAGCGAGGATCGCATGCGGCGTGCCTTTACCCGGACGCTGGGCATTTCGCCCAGCGATTACCGGGCGCGGTTTCAATCAAACCCGTCGGGATGACGGAGGGCACTCGGATTTTGACGCCAGGCGCGCTCTCTCGGCAGTGCTCTGCAACACCACATCGCCCGCTCGTAGACCCAAAAACCTTACCCCATTGGTAGCAAATCGCCGACCAGCGATCTGTTGATTTTGCTCATAAACTTTTGCACGTTTCGAACTCCAATAATCGCTGCTCTCACAAAAAAACCTGCAGCGCGCGTCAGGGAGGACGAAGATGAAAAGACTGATTTCAACGGGTGTGCTTGCGGCAACCCTAGGTTTTGCTGGAACGGCCCAGGCATTCCAGTGCCCGATCAGCGAGGCTTCGATGGCCAAGCCCGGCGGGTTTCCTGAGCGCGCGCTGACAATGGTCGTGCCCTATGGACCCGCAGGCGGATCGGGTCAGGTCGCCGCTGCGATGGCCGAAGCTGTGACCGAACTCACCGGCGTTGCGATCAACCGCGATCACAAGCCGGGCGGCTCGGGCACTGTTGGGATGACGGCCTATATGACGTCCCCTGCCGATGGGTATAATGTGCTGGAGCATATCGACGATGCCTCCTCGGCCCATGCGCTCGACAGCTCACGTCCCAACCCGGCCGAGGATCTGATCCCGCTGGTGGTCAGCCAGGTGACTTTTTCGCAGATCTATATCCGCACGAATGAGACGCGCTATTCCGATTGGCCCTCCTTTGTCGAATGGGTAAAGGCGCAAGACGGCAAAGCCACCATCGCCAATGTCTCGAAAGAAGGCTCGATGGAGCGGGTGACCATGCGCTTCATTACGGACGCGACCGGCATGTCGATCCAGCAGATCTCCTTCGATAAAGGCGCGCCGCGCTATGGCGCGCTTTTGGGCGGTCAGGTCGATGCGCTGTTCGAGCAGCCAGGCGATGTGCGCAACTTCCTCGATGCCGGCCAGTTCAAGCCGATCCTGACCATCTTTGACGAGCGCCCCTCGGTATTCGCCGATACGCCGACGCATCGCGAGATGGGCATGGACTTCGACCCGCTGCTCCGTTTCCGGGGCTTCTATGTCCACAAAGATGCCCCAGCGGACCGGGTTGAGTGGCTGCAATGGGCCTTCCAACGCGGCTATTGCGAGGACAGCTATCAGGCCTTTAACGAGAGCAAGTTCATGACCGTGATCAATAGCTATCGTGACACTGACGGGGCGAAGGACCTGATCACCCGCTCGATCCAGCAGTATCGCGACGTCTACACAGCGATGGGTCTCGACGTAAAATAAGCGAACACATGCGCTTTGAACGCGGCGTCACTGGCGCCGCGTTTTTGCTATGTTTCAGGGGGCAGTGATGGGACGTCTCAACCGCGCGCATTTGATCGAAGGAGCTGTTTTCCTATCGATCATCGCGATCTTCTACGGGTTCTCATTCGAGTTCGACCAGCCGATCGAGATCTACCTGTTTGGCGCGACGGCCTGGCCCCGGTGGGTCCTGTTTCTGCTGTTGGTGGCGACGCTGTGCAACCTCTACTACCAATACAAAAACGGCTCAGACGTCCAAGGTGGGCGCGTCGGGCTGTCCGATAGCGGTGAGGATGGCGTCGATTTCTCGGATGGCGGCGCTCTGTTGAAACTCGTGGGGATCCTGTTCACCCCGTTCCTCTTCGCCCTGCTGCTCAAACCGGTCGGGATCTATTTCTCAGCCCCGTTCTTCATCGCCGCCATCATGTGGCTTTTTGGCGAGCGCCGGTGGAAGGCGATCTTGATCATGACGGCGGTGATCTATGCGATCTTCCTGGGCCTCTTCCTGGTGGTGCTCAACGCACCGCTGCCCCAGGGCAACGTCTCGCCCTTCTATGATTACAGCGCCTGGATCCTGAAGATGAACACGCAACTGCAAGGGCTGTTCTGATGCTCGAGAACTTCCTGGCGGGCACCTACGCGCTGTTCGGGGATCCGCTCTCGATCGGGATCTTTGTGTTTGGCGTGATCGGTGGGATGCTGTTTGGCGCGATCCCGGGGGTTTCGATGCTGACCCTCGCGGCCATTCTGCTGCCCTTCACGGCGGGGCTGGAGCCCGCGCAAGGTGTCATGCTCTTTGCGGTGATCTACTGCACCGGCACCTATGGCGGCGCGATCACCGCCATTCTCTTCAACATCCCCGGCGCCCCGGAGAACGCGCCGACCGCCTTTGACGGCTATCCGATGACTCAGAAGGGCCAATCGGGCAAGGCCGTGGGGGCGGCGGTTTTATGCTCGGCCATCGGCGGGGTCGCCTCGGCGCTGGTCATGATGGCCGCGACCGAGCCTTTGGCGAATTGGGCGATCCAAAACATCGGCCCGCCGGAGATTTTCGCCCTGGTCTTCTTTGGCCTCGCGGTGGCGTCTTCCGTGGGCGCGCGCACGATTTGGAAGGGCTGGATGTCGGTCCTGATCGGGCTTTTGATCGCGACCATCGGGCAAGATCCGGTAGGCGGCATCAACCGCTACAATTTCGGCTTCACCGATCTGGCCGCGGGCATCGCGTTCGTGCCCGCGATCCTTGGGTTCTTTGCGGTCTCCGAGATCTTTATGCAGGCGGAGAAAAAAGCCGCCGGGACCTATAAGGCGCCCAAGGTCTCGATGAGCTTCCCCAGTTGGCTCGAGCTTTGGATGCATAAATTCGCGGTCATACGCTCGATCCTGGTGGGCTTCTTTTGCGGGATCCTGCCTGGCATCGGCGCCACCCTGGCCGCCTTCATGGGCTATGGCGAGGCGGTGCGCTGGTCGAAGAACAAAGAGGAGTTCGGCACCGGCAAGCTGGAGGGCGTGATCTCGTCCGAGACCGCCAATAATGCCGCGACCGGGGCTGCGATGATCCCCCTCTTGGCGCTCGGCCTGCCGGGCGGCGCGCTGACCGCGATGATGGTGGCCGTCTTCCAAATGCATGATCTGCAACCGGGGCCCTTGGTCTTCTACACTTCACCCGATCTGATCTGGGTGGTGTTTGCCGCGATGTTCTACGCCAATCTCTCGATCCTGATCATCGGCTTGGTGGAGACCAAGACGATCCTGAACCTGCTCAAGATCCCATTCCAGTTCCTCGCGCCCCTGATCCTGATCCTGGCGACGATCGGCGCCTATATCGGTCGCGGGCTGGTGCTGGATGTCATGGTGATGTTCCTGGCAGGTATCCTCGGCTATGTCCTGCGGCGAACCGGGTTCTCGATCCCTGGGATCGTGCTGGGCCTGATCCTGGGAAAGATCGGCGAGCAGAATTTCGCGCAAGGGATGCAGATGGTGCATTATGATCTGGGCACTTATTTCTCGCGGCCGATCTGCACCATTCTGATCGTGGCCGGTGTGCTGACACTCGCAGCGAGCATCTACCGCGCGCTTGCACCGGCAAAGCAAAAGGCCTGATCGATGAGCGAGATCGAGGACATCGTCGCCCGCGCCCGCATGGCGCAGGCGGCATATGAGGCAGAGGGCTCGCAAACCCGCTATGACCGCGCGGCGGAGGCGGCTGCTTGGGCTATCATGGAGCCCGGGCGCAACCGCGAGTTGGCGGAACTGGCGGTGGCGACCACGGGTCTTGGCAATGTGCCGGACAAGATCATCAAGAACCATCGCAAGACGTTGGGCCTGATGCGCGACATCCAAGGGGCTGTGACCTATGGCGTGATCTCCGACGATCCAGAGACCGGAATCACCGAGATCGCGCGGCCCAAAGGCGTTGTGGGGGCGATCGTGCCCTCGACCAACCCGGCGGCGACGCCTGCCAACAACATCATCAACGCGCTCAAATGCGGGAATGCGATTGTGGTCGCGCCCTCGCCCAAAGGGGTTGCGTGTTCAGAGCGGCTGATCGGCTTCATCCGG
>JBCDAS010000264.1:0-5692 GCA_039185235.1 Pseudomonadota bacterium | reverse complement strand
TCGGAGCGGCATCGGGTGAACTCGCCAGATCCGTTAGCTCGTCGGGATCGTTGACCAGATCGAAAAGTTGGTCGGGCTGATCGACATAATGCACCAGTTTCCAGCGATCCCAGCGAACCATGAAAGCGCCCGTGGATGACCCGCCATCATGATATTCGCTGAGGATTGTGCGGCCGAGATCATCGGGCGCATTGGCCAGATCGATCAGAGACCGGCCCGGCAGCTCAGCCGTAACACCAGCGAACTCCAGCGCTGTCGGTGCAATATCGATAAGGCTGGCCGCAGTTGCCACCCGATGAGCTTGTGGCACACCAGGTCCCGCAAGGATCATCGGAACGCCGGCCGAGCTTTCATACATCACCTGTTTGGTCCAGATGCCGTGATCGCCCAGCATCTCGCCATGGTCCGAGGTGTAAAGGATCAACGTCTCCTCAGCTTGCCCTTAAGCCTCAAGCGCCGCGAGAACGCGGCCAACGCAGTGATCCATGAAACTGGTGAGTCCGAAATAGGCAGCCTTCGCCTCGCGCATCTTCGCCGGGTCGAAATAGCGATCGTAGTCGAAGAAGCTGAGCAGATGGGCGATCTCCGGATGGTCCGGCCGCGCCTCAGGCGCATAGGCAATCGGCAGTGGCATGTCATCGGGATTGTAAAGGCTGTAGAACGCCTCAGGCGCGGTCAGTGGGTAATGCGGGCTGACCAGGCTAACAAAGCCGATCCAGGGCGCGTCGCTACGAGAGGCAAGCCAGGCCTCGGCTGCCTCGGTGATCTGGCGGTCATAATCGGTATAGGTCGAGGAACCTGCACCAACATCAGCCGCCAGCTCTCCGGCCTGGTGGTAGTCGGGCGGGTTCTCACGCAAGAGACCTGCGACCCAGCCGACACCGCCGACCACATGCATGGGCAAGATCTCCTCGGTCCAGCCATTGTCATCCTCGCCTGAGCGGAAGTGAAGCTTGCCAAGCGAGGTCACCTCGATCCCTGCGTCGCGCACCCGGTGCATCCAGCTTGGCCGCTTTCCGTCATAGGGAGTTGCACTGTCCCAATAGCCGCACTGATGGACATGCTCACCACAGGCAAGGGCTGCACGGGTCGGTACGCACATCGGGCTGGGCGTGTAGGCATTCTCAAAGACCGTACCACGTGCGGCCAAGGCATCCAGATTGGGCGTTTGGACGATCGGATGGCCCATGCAGCCCATTGCATCGCGGCGATGCTCGTCCGAGATAAAGATCAGAAGATTGCGGGGCCGGGTCATCTGGCTCTCCTTCGTACCACCAGCGGCAGAAACTGACGCAAACCAGATTGCGAAATCCGTCTCGCGGCGCAAGGGTGGAGAAAATTGGGGGATCGCGATGAAGCCGGACCGTTGGAAAGACCCGAAGAACAAGCTCTTCCCGCATCAGGTGGGTTTTACCGCACCGCCCCATGATTTCGACGCAGCGGTGACGGATTTTCTGCGGATCGCTCCAGAGACGATTGGGGCGCATGGGCGCATGCTACACGCGTCGATCTATGCACATGAGTTATCGCAACGGGTCGACAATTTCGACCTCCTGGAAGAGTTCGTCCACTGCATGTCGAACAATGGCGCGGATGTCTGCGGCCAGGTTGGCACAAACTGGTCTCATGCCGGTGGCAAGACGCCCGAAGAGATCCGCGCATTTTGCGACCGGATGGCAGATCAGTACGAGACGCCGCTTCACATGGCTGGGATGAGCTTGTTAGAGGCCGCCCGGGCGATGAATGTCGAGAAAGTGGCGCTCAACTCGGTTTATTACTGGCCCGATTGGCGCGATGGGATCGCGCGGTTCCTGCGCGATGGCGGGCTCAATCTGGTCTATGTCGGGAATTTTGTCGACCAGGGTTTCTTTGAAACTCAGGAAGCGTGCAACGCTTGTACTTGGATCTTCCCCGGTGAGATCGCGATGGAGAGTATGCGCCGCGTCGCAGACGCTGCTCCAAATGCTGAAGCGATCTTGATCAATGGAATGCCAAATTGGCGCCGCGCGGATGGGCTGCCGCAACGGGCCTTGACGCTGACACCTGCCTTTGAAGCAGCACTTGGCCTGCCCGTGATCGCCTCGGACACAGCCCTCTATTGGAACATCTTTCGTACTTTGGTCGCGCGCCCTGAGGGCGACCATGGCCGTCTGCTTGGGAGCCTCTGATGCATAAGATTGTCGTTCTATGGGCCACGCCGCGCACGACATCCACCGCTTTCGAGTGGATGATGCGGATGCGCAAGGACATGATCTGTTTTCACGAGCCGTTCGGCGAACCCTGGTACAAGGGCGACGATGCGCGGTTCCCGCGCCTGGATGCGGATAGTCCGCGCATCCCGGGCCTAACGCGGCAGGTCGTCCTGGAGCGGTTGAAGAAGGCTGCGAAGACCGGGCCGACCTTCTCCAAAGATATGCCGCACTACATTACCGATATCGCAGATGACGCGTTTTTAGAGCTCTTCACCCACAGTTTTCTGATCCGGGACCCTGCAAAGTCGATCCCGTCGATCTACTCGCGCGCGCCTGAATGGAAGACTGAGGAATTTGGCTATAAAGAGCACCGATGGTTGTTCGATCGGGTGACAACCTGGCAAGGGCACCCACCTCCTGTGATTGACTCAGACGATCTGCTGGAAGATCCGCATGGTGTGGTCGCTGCCTGGTGCAATGCCGTTGGGATCCCATTCCTACCAGAGGCGCTTAGCTGGGAGCCGGGCGCACGCGATGAAGTGAGCTGGTACGATGAGGGGTCATGGCATGACAAGCTCTCGCAATCCACCGGGTTGCACCCGCAGCCGCGAACCTATGGGAGGATTGAAGATGCGTCAGCGGAAGTGAAGGCGATTTACCAAGATGCTATACCGCATTACCAGCACCTCTACGCCTATCGCTCAAGTCCCGCTCACAGCTAGGCCGGAAGCCCGCGCCAAGCGGGCCGCTTTGCGCCAAGCGCGGTCATGTTTTCCCTTGGAAAACCGGGGGCGTTTCGCCCCCGCTGCGTGCATGCACGCAGATGACCGCGCTTGGCGCTCCGCTCCGCTATCGGAGCGGACTGCGGGATTTCGCGCTTAGCAGAGCATTGGTCAGCTGGCGCCCCGGCCTTTCTCGGTCGCGTTTACGAGGCAGGCCATGTTTCCATAAGGGTGTTTATTCTCATACATCAGTTGATGCACATGACCGATCTCGTCGAAGCTGTAGGTGCCTGACAGACAAGGATCAACCTTCTTCGCAATGACCAGATCGTTGACCGCTTCGGCTTGCTCGTCATTGGCAACATGCGATCCTTGCAGGCGTTTTTGCATCATCCAGTGGTAACGCAAATCCGCAGTAATGTTATAGCCGGTCGTGCCAGCACAGATCACGACCATGCCGCCGGTGTCGCAGACAAAGCAGGACGTCGGAAGGGTTGACTCGCCAGGATGCTCGAAAACGATCCTCGGGTTTTGGCGTTCGCCGAGGCAATCCCAGATCGCCTTGCCAAAGGCACGCGCGCCTTTCATCCAATCTCCCCATTCCGGCGAGGTCGTGTCGGGCATCTGACCCCAGTGGCTGAAGTCTTTGCGGTTGATCACTCCAACCGCACCTTTGTCAAGGCAGAATTGACGCTTGTCTTCATCCGAGATCACTGCGATGGGCTTTCCGCCGAGGGCCGCGACGATTTGAACGGCCATGGCGCCGAGACCCCCTGCAGCGCCCCAGATCAGAACGGCATCCCCCTCTTCGACCGTGTGCGGTGCAAAGCCCATAAGTTGACGATAGGCGGTCGAGGCGCAGAGCACGTAGCAGCCTGCTTCTTCCCAGGTCAGGTGCTTGGGCTTGGGCAAGACCTGATGCGACTGGACTTTGCAGAACTGGCAATAGGAGCCGTAATTGGTCTGATAGCCCCAGACCCGCGTTGAGGAGGCCAGCATCGGGTCTTTGCCCGAGAGCACCCAAGGATCATCCGGCTCCCACCAACCGGAATGGGCGACAACCTCGTCACCAACCTTACAGTTTGTCACTTCCGAACCGACGGCCCAGACAATGCCAGACGCATCGGAGCCACCTGCGTGAAAATCCTCCGGCTCGCCTTTCTTCTGGCGATCCTTGATCACATCAACGGGGTATCCAAGAGCGGCCCAAACGTTGTTGTAGTTGATGCCCGAGGCCATCGTGTAGATCAGAACATCCTTCGGTCCGATCTGAGGCGTTGGCAAAACCTCACGCGCCCAGGCGTCTTTTGGCTCGCCAAAGCGCTCTTGGCGCACGGCAAAGGCGTGCATATTCACGGGCACTTCGCCAAGTGGCGGCATATCGCCAAGATCGTAGAGCTCTTTCGGGGCAGATTTATAGGTGGACATTCCGGGGCCTCCCAAGGTGATTTCGCGACCGACCTACCAAATGTCTGACATTTGTCAAGCGAGTCTGCGGAATGGGCAAACGGGTCATCTTAGAGCTTTGCGTGGCGGCTTGGTCAACGCTACGTTGCCGCTATGTCGCGGATTGATGATCTCAACGAATGGATGATCACCGAGGGGCGTCAATCTGGCGATCCGATCGCTGTCGTCTCTCGGTTCGCGACATGTATGATCGAAGCTGGTGTACCGCTTTGGCGGGCAAACATTGGGCAGCGCTTTGCCAATCCGCTCTTGGTTGCCTGGGGGGTCGTCTGGACGCCGGAAGGGACCGAAGTCTACGATGTTACCCATGCGCTCTTGCTGACGGATGAGTATATCGGCAGCTCTTTTGAGACGATCACGCTCACTCAGCGGCCCTTACATAAGAGCTTGCGCAATCTTGATCCGGAGACCGAGCACGCCTCGTATCTTGAGTTCGCGTCTGCCGGTGCAACGGATTTCTACGCGACGCTACTCGACTATGGAGATGGGTCGCAACACGGCTGCACTTTTGCCACCCGCACGCCCGCTGGGTTTGCGCCAGAGCATCTTGAGATGATTGAGGCGGCGAAGCCTGGGCTGTCATCGGCTCTAGAACCCGTGACCATGCGCAAATCCAGCAAGAGCTTGTTGCGCACCTATCTCGGCGATGGACCCTCTGATGCGGTTTGGAAGGGCACGATCCAGCGGGGTGAGCGCCGGACCCTGGACGCGGTGGTGATGTTTTCTGACTTGCGCGGCTTCACTGCGTTTTCCGATCGAGCGAGTGAGGACGCGGTATTCGAGACCCTCAACGGGTATTTTGACACAATGGTCCAGGCGGTTGAGGAAAACGGGGGCGATGTCCTTAAATTCATGGGCGATGGGGTTCTTTCGATCTTCCCGATTGTTGAGCCACCTGATTGGTCAAGGCGATGCAGGGATGCAACCAGAGCCGCAGAATCGGCGCTCGCAAGCCTTCATGCTTTCAGCGCCGACTGGGAAGGTATGGGGAAAACACCGCTTGATGTCGGAATCGGGATGCATGCTGGCAAGCTCAGCTATGGCAATATCGGCAGCCCGGGCAGGCTCGACTTCACCGTCGTCGGGAGCACAGTGAACCTGGCTAGCAGAATTGAGCGATTGACCAAATCGCTAGGACATAGGGTGCTTGCCAGCCAGGTTGTCGCCAGGGCTGTACCGGAGCTTTTCCTGTCGCTCGGCCAACATAAGGTCCACGGATTGACGGATCCGGTCGAAGTCTTCGGTCTGAGGCGATCTTAAATTCAGTCCGTTGGAGTACAGATTGCGCGGAGCGCGTTGAGATCCTTGACC
>JBCDAS010000263.1:0-5731 GCA_039185235.1 Pseudomonadota bacterium | reverse complement strand
GCTTTTGCCCAGCAGGGGCTCAAAGTCATCTATGTCTCGGGCGAAGAAGCCTCGGCCCAAGTGCGCATGCGCGCCCAGCGCTTGGGGCTGGCTGAGGCGCCGGTGAGCCTGGCTGCGGAGACCAATCTGCGCGATATCCTAACGACGCTCGAAGCCGAGAAGCCTGATCTGGTTGTGATCGACTCGATCCAAACCATGTGGGCCGATCATGTAGAAAGCGCGCCGGGATCGGTCAGCCAAGTTCGTGCAACCGCCCATGAGCTTACTGCCCATGCCAAACGCCGGGGTCCGGCGGTGATCATGGTTGGTCATGTCACAAAGGAAGGCCAGATCGCCGGCCCTCGGGTGGTCGAGCATATGGTCGACACGGTGCTCTATTTCGAAGGCGAGCGGAGCCACCAGTTCCGTCTGCTCCGTTCGGTCAAGAACCGCTTTGGCCCGGCCGATGAGATCGGCGTCTTTGAGATGACCGGCCAAGGGCTGGCGGAGGTTGCCAATCCCTCGGCGCTGTTTCTGGGTGAACGGGGGGAGCCCGTCTCGGGCTCTGCCGTCTTTGCCGGGATCGAGGGGACACGCCCCCTCCTGGTCGAATTCCAGGCCCTGGTCGCTCCCTCGCCCCTGGGGATGCCCAGACGCCAGGTTGTGGGCTGGGACAACGCCCGGCTCTCGATGATCCTGGCGGTGATGGAGGCGCGCTGCGGGGTCTCCCTCTCGGGCATGGATGTCTTTTTGAATGTCGCAGGCGGAATGCGCGTGACCGAGCCAGGCGCGGATCTCGCGGCAGCTGCGGCGCTTCTCTCCGCACTCACCGACAAAGCGCTGGCCGCCGATACGGTGCTGTTCGGCGAGGTCTCACTTTCTGGCGCCCTGCGCGCCGTGCCGCAGCCCGATGCGCGGTTGAAAGAGGCCGAAAAACTTGGCTTTGCCACCGCTCACGTGGCAGGTAAGACGAAGCAGGTAGCCGAATCGAGCATTTGCGTGAAGAACTGGGATAGTTTACCGGGATTTGTTAACGGGCTTTTTGAGCCTGCAACGCAAGAGGCCCAAGCAACGGTCCGACAGATCGACGGGGGGTAGAAATGACGTTTACGATCATCGACGGCGGCGTTGCTGTCATCACGCTCCTGTCCGGAATCTTGGCCTATACCCGTGGTTTCACACGCGAGATCCTGGCAATCGGGGGCTGGATTATCGCGGCAGCGCTGGCGTTTTACTTCACCCCGCAGCTCGAGCCATTGGTGCGCGAGGTTCCAGTCTTGGGCGATTTCCTGGCTGGCAGCTGTGTGCTCTCGACCATCACGGCCTTCACCCTGATCGTGGCTGCGGCCTTGCTGCTGCTCTCAGTTTTCACGCCGGTCTTTGCCAATGCGGTGCTGGACAGCGTGATCGGCCCGGTCGACCGGGCGCTGGGCTTTCTGTTCGGGATCGTGCGCGGGATCGCGCTGATCGCGATCGCCTATATGATCTACACCAACCTCTCCGGCGGGGCCGAGGAGTGGGAGCCTCTGGCCAATGCGGGCTCGCGGGTCTTCTTCGACGAGCTGGTCTTGCGGATCACCGAGTATCTGCCCACGGAAATGCCTCCTTGGTTCGCCGAACGCATCGACGCCCTGATGGCGCCCTGCTCAGCCGAACTGCCCGAAGGCGGCCTAACCCTGCCCGACAGCGAGACCCCGGTTGAAGGCAGCACCACAGGAGGCGAGGGCGCCACGACCGAAGGCACAACCGGCAACTGATCGGCTCAGAAGCCATCCGTCGAAACGAACCGAACAATCGGAGTGAACCTATACTTCTGGTTATTGCGAGGCGCGGTTTGCCAAAATTGGCGTTTGTAAGGACAGCTCTTCGCAACCGCTCAGATGGGGCCGCTCCGTCATGAAAGGCGCCCCCGCTCAGAGAACGAGATTGGATCAATTGCATTGAACCGGAAAAAGCGTGGCCCTGAGCGCTACGCCGTGTCGAACTTACATTTCGCTCGGGTCGCCCCCCGGATCTTCGCAGCCTTCATCGCCTTGTCGAGCCGGTCAGAGATAAACACCGCTGACGAAAACTTTGGCTGATAAACAAGGTCGAGACCGTCCATCGGATTGGGTTTCACAACCACAGCGCCAGATTTGATGTCCGAGATAAACCAACGTCCGAAGCTACCCTCTCGGGCCGCCGTCGATTTCTCTGGCACCGCCACATCCCGGACCTCGGCGAGGTTC
This sequence comes from Pseudomonadota bacterium, assembly GCA_039185235.1. GTDB lineage: Bacteria > Pseudomonadota > Alphaproteobacteria > Rhodobacterales > Rhodobacteraceae > Thermohalobaculum. Next base: position 3,524 of record JBCDAS010000263.1, on the reverse strand, counting down.
AAGACAAAGAGTGTCTCGTCGATCACTTCGATCCCATCATCGAACAGCGGCACCTGAAAGAACCGCGTCCGACCGATATTGAATTGCTCAAGCAGAGATTTGAACCGCGCCGTGACGATTACAGAACGATTGTAGATCCAAAACAAATCGGGTAACGCCGGTCGCTTGGGCTTCATCCGCTTATGCTCCCAATAGAGCCGGTACGGAACGTATTCGGGCCGCAAGACCTCGCCCTCACGGTTTGCATCGGCCGCCTTTCGGCGAGTATCGTTGTCATTTTCTGCTGGAAGATCGTATTTGATCAGCTTTGCCTTTTTCCCAGGCATCATGAAGTCGATGCACCAGATCGGGCCGTCGCTCTGCTTCTCATCCGTCAAGATTTCCGCCTCCCTGAACGAGCCCATCTGAGTGGCCCGCTGTCCGTACAAAGAGTAAAATGATCGGAGGGGTCGACAAGTCGGTCCGACATGAGGGCGGCTTTAAACATCGCATCTCGAGTCGAGCGCTCACAGAAATCTGATTTGGACGCTGTATCGTCCGCGTCTTGACCTTAGAGGCGTCTTATGACCGAGCCGAGGGGAACCTTCTTTTGCTGATCGAACGCGCCTCCCTCAAGGTTGCTCTGGCGGGGAGTGCTCTCGGCTCAGATCACCAGAACTGCCACCAGGGTCTTGCCGCTTCACCTTCGGAAGCGGCGGGCTCAGGTTCGGGCTGAGGGTTCTCTTGCGCGGCGATCTTGGCGTCGAGGATTTCGCTCGCTTTGGCCTCAATTAGGGTCAGTGATTCCTCGAGCTTGGCGGTGCCTTTTGCCTCCTCGCCCTGGCCGCAGAGGGTAAAGCCCTCCTCCATCAGCTTTTGCGAGGCGTCTGCTGTCTCCGCCGGGACCCGGCCTTGTTGCAGGCGAATCCGACCCCGGAGGACCAGCATATCCACATTGTCGCATTTCTCGACCAGCTCTTGAAAGGCCGCATCGGTATCCGAGAGCTCGCCCGCCTGTTGGGTCTGGGCCAATGCAGTGGTGGCCACCAGGGCCAGGGGCAAAACGATGATGAGACGAATTGTCTCTCTCCTTCAGTGTTTGTCTTCGTCCAAACCGATCAGCGCACGGCGCAGGCGGGCGGAGATTGCATCCATCGCGATCACAGTGAGCAGGACCAGGATCGCCATATAGGCCACGTTCTCGAAGTCCGTCCCGGTCTGCAGAGCGCCGAGGAATTGCAACCCAATCCCCCCGGCCCCCATGGCGCCAATAATGACGGCGGAGCGGGTGTTCGATTCCAGGTAGTAGAGCGATTGCGAGATGAAGACCGGCATGATCTGCGGCACGATCCCAAAGCGATAGCGCTGGACCCGTTTGGCACCGGTGGATTGGATCCCTTCCACCTGCTTGCCTTCGGCATTCTCGATCGCCTCGGACATCAGCTTGCCGAGCGTGCCGGTGTCAGTAAAGGCGATGGCGAACATGCCGGTAAAGAGACCCGGGCCAAAAGCGCGTAGAAAGATCAACGACCAAATCAGCGTGTCGATCCCGCGCAGGAAATCGAAGAGCCGCCTCAACGCGAACCGCACACCACTGAACGGTGTGACATTGCGCGCGGCCAAGAAGCCAAGCGGCAAACCCAGCATCGAAGCGATCATTGTTCCGATCAGGGCCATCAGGATCGTCTCGAGCAAGGCAAACAAGACGATGCCATGGTGCCAGATATTGTTGGTTAAGAACTCCGAGATCACCAGCGAGAAGTTGGATTGATCCGGCACAACCCGATCGCCAGAGATCATCAGCCCTAGGGCGCCAAAGAGCCCTGTGTTGACCAGCGGGCTGTCGAAGTCGAACCAGAAATACTTCCACCCGATCTCATAGCGGTGGATCTCGATCTTGGATTTATAGACCTGCAAGCGCTCAAAAAGCGTCGGGCGGACCTCGATCTTGTTCTCGGTGACCCGGACAAACCCGGGCAGATCTTCCGGGTTGTCCCGGTAATCCTCGACATAAGGCGAACCGCCTTCGTTGCGCAGGAACACATAATCCCGCGTGGTCGTTGGCCAGTTCCGCATAACCACACGATCTGCGTAAATCGCCATCGCGCCGCCATTGTCGAAACTCACGACATGGCCGCCATCATCGGTCTCTGTGAACCAAGCGGGCGGAGGATCATAGACATGGCGATGACCGCCCTCAAAGGCGATCCGGATCTCTCCGGGCTCTTTCCAGCGCATCGTCACATGGTCTTTATGCGCATAGGTGTCGAGCACGAAGAGCGAGGCCCTGTCGGGGTTCCAGCGCTCGACCACGCGGAATAGTTCGAACTGGATGAACGAGCCGATGAAGTAGATCACCGTGATGGCGAAAAAGCCGATTGTGGTGAGCCGGACTTTGCGCGCCTTGGCATCCGAGGCCGCCATCTGAGTGGCGAGGAGCATATCGGCGACCGCGCTCATCCCTTCACCCCGATCAGATTGCCGCGCAAATAGCCCGAGAGGTAATCGAGCGCGACGATGGTGCAGACGAGCAGCACAATGATGGCACAGATCTCATCGCCATAGCGCCACTGGATGTTGGTCGACAACGCCTCGCCAATACCGCCCGCGCCGACGAAGCCGAGGATGGTCGAGGCGCGCACATTGATCTCTAGGCGCAACAAGGCGTAGCTCCAGAAAAGCGGCATGACCTGTGGGATCACGCCAAAGCGCACCCGCTGGATCCAGCCGGCACCGCAGGACTGCAGTCCGTCCAGGGGCTTTTTGTCGATGTTCTCAATCGCCTCGGAGAAGAGCTTGCCAAGCGCGCCGGTGGTGTGGATCGAAATCGCGATCACCGCAGGCAGCAGGTTCTTGCCCATCAGATAGAGGAAGATCATCGCGATCACCAGTTCAGGGAACGAGCGCATCAAATCCAAGCTGCGCCGGGTGAAAAGCACGATCGCTTTGTTCTTGATCAGGTTAGCCGAGGCAAAACAGGCCAACACGATCGCGCAGACAAAACCGATAAAGGTCGAGAACAGCGCCATATTGATCGTCGAAAGCAGCTCTGGCATGTGCTTGGGCAAGAGCCCCCACCAGCGCCAACCCGTCTGCCAAGCCTCGGCAATCATGTCGAACGGGTAGTCGAAGAAGTTCTGCATGCCACGCGAGAAGCTTCCCGCGTTGTATTCATTGGCCACGCCGATGCCAAAGACCACGATCAGAGCGGTCACACCGATCCCCAGCATCGTGTAGAGCGTCCGGATGCGCGCCATCTTATGCAGCTCCAGCTCCAACTGCTGGAGGTGCTGGGGCAGCACGTTGATCTGTTCAGTCTTAACGGTCATGCAGCGGAGCCCCCTTGTCGCCCATCAGACGGGCAAAGACCGGCGGAGCGCACTCCGCCGGTCCTGATCTCGAACGCCTAGTTCGATTTTTGGGCTTCGATCTTGGCTTTACGAGCCTTCACCACGACTTCGTAGAATGAGTGGTCAACCGGGATCCATGCTTTGACCACCCCGGCAGCGATATTCTCATTGCACTCAGGATCATTCGCGAGGATC
>JBCDAS010000262.1:0-5731 GCA_039185235.1 Pseudomonadota bacterium | reverse complement strand
GCTTTCGATGGATCAGCTGCGGTCGCAACTGCATGTGTGATGGCCGTGCGCACCATTTGTCGCTGTTCTGGCGTGAATTGTTTGATCAGGTTCAGCTTCTTAGGGATACTCAGAAGCTCCCGCATGTGGCTGCTTTCTGGGCTATTCAAGGTCTTAATCTGGTTGTTGCTGTATTTCAGCCCAGCGTCCTTCAGCGTGTTTAAAGCCTGGTCCAGGTGCTTTTGCTGCGGATTCTTGTAAAGGCCCTTCGAAGCAACTCTTCCAAATCCGAGGGCACCCGACCCGGTGAGAGCCGTAGCTCCGATCACGGCACCAGCAATACCCCCTGGAATAGCCCCGACACCCCCAGCCGCTAGCCCGATGGCTGCGCCGGTAAGAGCTCCCAAGACACCGCCCATCACCGCGAATGCTGCAATCGTAAGCTTCTCCGTAAAGCTTCGGCTGACATATTCTTGATCTGTAACTTTGAGATCTTTGTCTGGGTTGTTGTTCTCGATCTCTTTGCCGAGCTTTTGTAGCTTCTGCTCTACTTTTGTAAGTTCTGCGTCAACTTTCTGACGCTCCAGCTTCAACAATTTCGCATTGACGGCAATCAAGTCTTTTGAGTTTTTGATGGATGCCTGAATCAGTTCTTTCTTGCTGTAATTGCTGTAATCCTCGTGTTTCCCATCTTTGGCGGTGTTATCTAGCTTCACGATCCCGCCGTTGCCATTCGGAAGCAACACCTCACTTTCCTCAATTCCTGGGCCGTACATTCCACTCGCGTTCGACAGACTCGAACTCATGCTTAGCCTTGGCGGATTGAAGTTACTCAGGTTGTTCGACTTACTGATTTGAACACTGTCGCCATTGTTGTTCTGGATCGAGACAGTCTGGCCGGGCTTGCTCGTCCCAGTGTTGTTAGAGATGTTGTTCGGTTCTTCCTGAATCGTTGACAGGCTCGGGGTGAATCTCACATCGGTCATCGTCTTGGTGTCCTCTATCTCTTCAGATCAGACATGCAGCATTGCGCCCATATGCGGCGGCGGTGCGTCTTGTAGGGTTGTTGGGTCCAGGGGGCTGTAATCATGGGAGACCAGGCGGCCATGCAGGGCCAGGGCCGCCTCGGCAAAGGTCGTGAAGGTCTGGGTCAGCGAGGCCGCGGCAACCATCGTCATCGGGACCGCGGTGAAGGCGATGACCTCGAAACCGTCATCATTGGTCTCCTCCAGCGCCACGGTCATCGTAAAGCCGTGCCAGGCGAAGAAATTCGCCTGCAAGAGAAAGGCAGGCGCCTCGGGATCATCGCCAAGATCACCCAGCTTGGCCATGATCCAGAGAACCTCTGGATCTCCGGTTGCTGGGATCAGGGCCATCTCCAATGGGCCGACCGTCAGGGCCGCCTGCCCGTCCGAACCCATCTCAAGGTCAGCGATGCCGAGATTGGCGCCAAGCTCTTGGATAACAGATGTGAGATCGTTCTTGGTCATGGTGCTCCCCTCTCAGGCGTGGGTAATCTGGAAGGGGATTTGCGGGGCTGGGCTGTCCTCGGACAGCTCGGCCGGATCCACCGCATCGAGGTGGAAGTAGATATCGCTCTCCCAGGCCTCGACCTGCGCGCCAAAGGCGTTGATGGCATTGACCAAGGCCAAAGTGTCGCGCTCGAAGATCATCACGTGGCGCGAAAAGAGAACCGTGCCAGAAGGCTCGGGCATCGAGAAAGTGCCCCCCGCGGTCGCCTGCCACTCGGCGTTGGTACGCAGAAGAGTGATCAGCATCTCGCGAGGGATCGTCTCCTCCTCAATCACCGGGGCGGTCAGAGTGACACCCGGGAAGCCCGCCTGAAAGAGCAGGGCAATCTCACGCCCATTGGTGTCAAAGACCGTGCAGCGCCCGTCGTCAGTCAGCGCCAGGTCAATGCCCAACGCCTCGCCAAGCTCGGCGAGCATGACGGACACATCTACATCCGACAGGCGGGCCGCCTGCGCCGCCTGCACAGCTTGGTTGAAGTCTCCTTGGGCCGTCATCAATCGCTCCTCTCGGTCCAATCGGTTTGGGGACCTTGATGCATGTTCGTGCTGTGACTGAGTATGCCCTAAGGTTACCCGTCAAGTTCTGACGAAGCTTGACGAGAATATGGGAAGAAACCGAGCAAAATATGTGGAATTCTGAGGAATTCGAGGAAGGACACGCCTAGCGGGTGCCCCCGGACATCGCGGCGCCAAGATCTCGCCCAGCGCCGCGCCTTGATATCAGGCCGTAATCGCTTTGGTTTCGAGATATTCGTGGAAGCCCAGCGGCCCGGCCTCCCGTCCATTGCCCGACTCCTTATATCCCCCGAAAGGCACATCATAATCGCCCGCATTGCCATTCACATTGACAACGCCTGCGCGCAATTTGCGGCTCACGCGGTTGATCCGCTCGCCATCGGTGGATTGGATATAGGCAGCCAGGCCATAGGGCGTGTCATTGGCGATCTCGACCGCCTCCTCCTCGGTGTCGAAGGGCAGGATGGCGAGGACCGGGCCAAAGACCTCTTGCCTGGCGATGTTCATCTGATTGTTCACATCCGCAAACAGGGTCGGGCGGATGTAATAGCCTTTGTTGAACCCTTGCGGGCGGCCCGGGCCACCGGCGGCCAGACGGGCACCATCATCGATGCCGGCTTGGATCAGGCTTTGGACATGCTCGAACTGCTTCTTATTCACAACTGGGCCGATATGCGCGCCCTCTTCCATCGGATTGCCGACCTTGGTGTTCTCAACCACCTCAGTCACCAGATCGACCACCTGGTCATAGACGCTGCGCTCGACCAAAAGGCGCGAGGCCGCGTCGCAGGACTGGCCGTTATTGATGAAGCAGCTATCGACCGAGATCTGCGCCGCCTCGCTGAGATTGGCATCCGCAAAGAGCAGGTTCGGCGACTTCCCGCCAAGCTCCAGCGTCACCCGTTTGATCGTATCGGCCGCGGCCTTGGTCACAGCCTTACCAGCGCGGGTTGAGCCGGTGAACGAGACCATGTCGATCCCTGGATGGGCCGAGATCGCCTCGCCCACCACAGGCCCATCGCCATTGATCAAGTTGAAGACACCGGGCGGGCAGCCAGCCTCGTGGATCACTTCGGCCAGCATGATCGAGGTCAGTGGCGAGTATTCGCTGGGCTTCAGCACGATCGTGCAACCCGCCGCGAGCGCAGGCGCCACTTTGATCATGATCTGATTGACCGGCCAATTCCAGGGCGTGATCATCCCGACGATGCCGACCGGCTCGTCAACCAGGGTCGAGCCTCCACGCAGCGATGGGCGTTCGAATTTATGCGCCTTCAACGCCTCGATCGCGGCTTCCAGATGGCCGATGCCCACGGGCATATGCACCTCGCGAGAGAAGGAGATCGTCGTGCCCATCTCATGGGGCATCATCTTGACGAACTCCTCGGCGCGCTTGCTATAGGCCTCGGTGATGCGCTCAAGCAGGGCGACACGCTCCTCGACCGTGCTGAATTGCCAGGTCTTGAAGGCCTCCCGCGCGGCATCGACGGCGATATCCACATCCGCCTTGGTGCCCATCGCGATGGTGGCAATAACCTCCTCATTGCCGGGGTGGATGACATCAAACTCAGAGCCATCGATCGGATCGACCCATGCCCCGTTGATGTAGAATTTCTTCCAGTTATCCATCTCTACCATCCTGTCGTTTTATGAGGTTGTGACCCTGCGCCGGGCGAAGGCTGAGCGCTTTGGATCTATTATGGGAAGGAATGGGCGCGTGAAAAGACGCGAAGGCAGTTTTGCCTGCATTTTTTGAATGAACATCCAATAAGTCAGGGTCGACGCGCGCCAATCGTTTGATCGCGCATCCGGCCACGAAGTCTACTCTCACCTATCCCCCAGTCCGCAAGCCAGACAGCGCAGCCCTCGCAGCTCGTTCTGCCAAACCACCATACGCCATCGCTCCGACACCTCGCGATCCGAGTTGTCATTGGCCTGCACTCAATCACAGCGCCTCCGGCTGGAGACTCCCGCGAAGCGGAGATCGAGTACATGGCGTCGGGCATAGCCGAGCAAATGCATGGTTTGATCAGCTTCCAGCTGGACCGGGTGAAAAAGGTTCGCGACCCAAAGGACGGCTTGTGAAAGCAAGGGATTGTCAAAAGCCGGTTCGAGGAGGCGATGATGCAGACTCCCGAGCTTTGAGTGACTACAAACAGGCGCCGGTTCCTGTCGAAAAAGATCGCGGAGCGGATTCGAGGCGGTCAAGAACTGTGGGAGCGGTCTACGGTCTGACCTAACGTCAGGAATGCTATTCCTGATGTCATCTTCGGCCTCGAGGAGTAGTTGCCAAGGCGTTCACAAGTAGTCTCAGACGGACAGCAATGTTCCCCGACAGGCGCCTACGAAAGCAAGCACAATCTGGCACTGTTCTAATGGAACTGCCTAGAGCAGAAGTACTTTACAGCCTCTTCCACGGCTTATCCACACGATCAATATTTTGAGGAGAACGCGTGGAAAACCACAAAATGCAGTTGATCGCTAGGCTGCCTTTCATATCCTCGGGGGTGCGAGCAGGAAAGCGGGATCCGCCTTCCTACTCGCTGGCTCCGGCAGCCAAGCCCGCCGCGTGAGAGCATTCGACTGGTCCTCGTTTGCTCTTGGCAGAAACTGCCACGCGGCGGGCTTGGTTACAAGTCAATGATCCGATTGCCAGATCAACGTCAGACGCTTAGCCTCAAACGATGGATTGATTGAGGAACGCAATTTAAGCTGCCGTTGTCGTGATCGGTGGCTAGATCTATCTGGCTGACTAGAGCTATACGGCTGTCTTATCAGTGCCAGGATCTCACCTTGAACCTGCGTGCCCACCAGTGAGTGATCTGCGCTTTGGCGATCCACATGAAAAAGCGGTAGAATCAACTTGACCCAAAACCGAAGAACCGTGTGTCGAGAGTCGCGCGTGAACCTGTGCCTTGAAACACCTAAGATCGTCCCTGTCATGCTTCTCGGGGTGTCCTGGTGGCCGGATGCCCGGATCACAGAACCCACCTCACCGCGCTTCTTAGGGGCTCTGATCGTTGAACGAGTATTCCCTGTCGCGTTGGTGGATAATCGGAGGACTAGGTGTGTGTAAAACGTCCTTGTCCACTACTTCTCCAATGTCCGTGTTTGCGATCGATCCTATTTTTCTCTTTTTTTGTGGTACCCGGAGTCGGACTCGAACCGACAAGACCAAAGGCCGGGGGATTTTGAATCCCCTGCGTCTACCAATTCCGCCACCCGGGCTAGCAGTGTTCTCAATGACTTAACAGAATTTCTATCGCAAGTGTTCGCATAAAAAACCTGGGTGTTCGAAAAATCACTGCATCCAATTTGCCGTCTATCCTATTTGCCCTGCCGCATTCAAGCGGACAATCTCCTAGAGCTCAAATGATTCGAATCTGAGGGTCTCTATCAATCCTGTTTATCGGTGTGATTTTCAGTGATTTTGGTGCCGCGTGGATTTCCGTGCGCCATCGGCTTTTTGATCTTGGTGTTTTGCTCCGCCGTTTAGTCGGTTTGAGAGAGTTTCGGGCGGACTCGTCCTGCGATCAGGCGGTGACAGAGCCTCCGACTTGGACCAGGCGGCGGATGTTGTAGGCGATGTTGGCCAGGCCGATCTTGGTTCTGGCCCGTGCGATGCCGATGGTTCGAACCGCCAAGCCCATCATGTGCTTCTGTACAGCGAAGACATGCTCGACCGGTGCGCGGTGCTTGGACTT
>JBCDAS010000261.1:0-5864 GCA_039185235.1 Pseudomonadota bacterium | reverse complement strand
TCGACCGGCGTTGACATGGGCCATCCTGCACGGTCATCTGCGAGCCATGTATGACTTTCGCCCGGTCGGCTTTGTCATTGGACGCCTGACACAGGTGCTGGGTCTCAGCATGCTGGCGCCGATGCTCTTGGACCTTTTGGAAGGAAATGAGAACTGGCAGGCGTTTTTGCTCGCGAGTTTCTTGACTGTGTTGAGCGGGCTCTGCCTTTCGGTTGCGACCCGCAAGGCCGGGGCGGGCGGGTTGACCCGTCAACAGGCCTTTCTCTTGACCACATTGCTTTGGGTTGCTCTTCCGGTCTGGGGCGCCTTGCCCTTTGTGCTCGGCGCGCCGAACGCCACCTACACGGATGCCTTCTTTGAAGCGATGTCGGGTCTCACCACCACGGGAGCCACCGTCTTCTTCGATCTCGACACCGCGCCGCGCTCCATGTTGCTATGGCGGGCCATGCTGCAATGGTTCGGCGGTGTCGGGATCGTCGTGGTTGCCATGGTCTTCCTGCCGAGCCTCAAGATCGGCGGCATGCAGTTCTTCCGCTCCGAGAGCTTCGATGTCACCGGCGACATCCTGCCCCGCGCTGTCGAAGTCGCCCAATCGGTCAGTTGGATCTATCTCGGCCTGACCGTGAGCTGCATGATCGCTTATGCCGCAGCAGGCATGAACAGTTTCGACGCGCTCTGCCATGCGATGACGACGATCGCGACCGGGGGTTTGGGCAATTACGATGCGAGTTTCGCCAATTTCGGCGCGGCAATCCATTATGTCGCAGTGGTCTTCATGGCCCTGGCCGCCATGCCCTTTGTGAAGTTTGTCCAACTCGCCGCTGGCCGCTCTGGCCCTCTCCTGCGCGATGCCCAGGTGCGGGCCTTCCTGACGATTATCGCCGTGGTCACCACGGTCATGGTCGCCTGGCGGATCAGTCAGGACAGCCGCGACTTTGAACCAGCCTTCCGCGCCGCCCTCTTCAACGTCACCTCGGTCCTGACCGGAACGGGGTATTCGTCAGAGGATTACTCGCTTTGGGGTGGCTTCCCGGTGACGCTCTTCTTCGCGGTCGCTCTGATCGGAGGATGCGCGGGCTCGACCGCCTGCTCAGCCAAGATCTTCCGCTACCAGATCCTGCTGGCCGCGCTGGAGGCGCAGATCCGCCGGATCCATTCGCCAAATGGGATCTTCCAGCTGCATTACGACCGCAGACCGGTCGATGGCGAGATCCTGAGCTCGGTCATGGGCTTCTTCTTCGTCTTCTTCGCAGCGATCGGCATTTGGGCAATTGCGCTTTCGATGTTCGGGCTCAACACGGTAACGGCGATCTCGGGCTCGGTTGCGATCCTGACCAATCTCGGCCCCGGGCTTGGGCCGGAGATCGGCCCCTCGGGCAACTATGCTGGCCTGCCCGACGGTGTGAAATGGCTGATGTCGGCTGGCATGGTGTTGGGGCGGTTGGAGTTTATGTCGGTCCTCGTCCTGCTCACCCCGGCCTTCTGGGCCCGCTGATCCCGGGGACGCAAGACCGAACTGATCCAACCTGGATCTCCTTGAGAACACCGCACGCCCCCGCTCCAGCACAAGACGCCCTAGCCCCGATAGGCGCCCTTAGAGCCGGTTTTCCTCGCACAAAGCGTTGACGGCGCTGCCAAATGGTGCTGACTGAAGGGAGGGGATAGTGAATGGGCATGATCGCTCTCAGACGGCAAAAACCGCTTGCGCTGTTGCCAGCGCTCGCCTGGCTCGTCGTGCACAGCTTCATGCTGTTCGCCCATGCGCCGAGCACGGCTGCAGAGGGCCCCACTGATCTCTACATCGCCGGTGAGCGCGTGGTGCTCTGCCTTGCTCATGGCGGCGAGGCGGACGGCTCGGACGAAGACGAGCATTGGAGCAGTTGCCGCTGGTGTCGAGGGATCGCGCCCGCCGCTCTGCCACTAGCGCCCTCCCTGACCCTTGGGCGCAGCGCTGTACCGGTCGCAATTGCCCTGGTGACGCAAACCACGGCATCCGCCACGCAACCAGAGACCGCCCCCTACTCGACCCGCGCACCGCCTGCCTGAGCGCCCTCCCGTACCCCAATCCAACGGATCAATTTCTGCGGCCAAGACCGCTTCAGGAGGCAGATATGCTCTTCAAACCCTTTGCGCTGACGCTCAGCGCCACCCTTTTCGCGTCGGCTCTTCACGCCCACGAAGATGGGCCTATCCGCGCCGATGGGCATGCCCCGATCGGCGTGATGGGCGATCATATGCACAAGGAGGGCGAGTTCATGTTCTCGTATCGCTACATGAACATGCAAATGGAGGGGAGCCGGGATGGCACCAACTCCCTCTCGCCCGAGACCATTGCCACAACCGTCGCCAACCCCTTCTTCGGCACGCCCGGCCAGCCCCCCACCCTACGGGTCGTGCCGACCGAGATGACGATGCAGATGCATATGTTCGGGATGATGTATGCACCCACCGATTGGCTGACGCTGATGGCGATGGGCAGCTATCGCGACAACTCGATGGATCACATCACCTTCCAAGGCGGCATGGGCACTACCGTGCTCGGCGGTTTCACGACCGAGAGTTCCGGCTTTGGTGACACCAAAATCGGCGGTCTGATCCGGATCTATGAGGATGAGACCCACCATCTGCACTTCAATGCGGGGCTCAGCCTGCCGACCGGCTCGATCACCGAGACCGATGATGTGCTGACACCGATGGGCACGCGCCCAACCCTGCGACTGCCCTATCCGATGCAACTTGGCTCCGGCACTTTCGATCTGTTGCCGGGCGTGACCTATTCGGGCAATTCAGGCGCGTTTGGCTGGGGCGCACAGGCCATCGGAACCCTCAGGATGGGCCGCAATAACGAGGGGTATTCGCTCGGGGATGGGTTCGAGGCGACCGCCTGGGCCAGCTACTCGCCCCGGCCCTGGATCAGCTTCTCGGGCCGGGTGAAGGGCTCGACCCTTGGTAAGATCGACGGACAGGACCCGCAAATCGTAGCGCCCGTGCAAACCGCCGATCCGAACAATCAGGGCGGTCAGCAGATCTTTATGCTGGGCGGGATCAACCTGGTGGGACAGGAAGGCTTTCTGCGCAACCATCGCCTGGCGCTAGAGGTCGGCCTGCCCGTCTATCGCGACTTGAACGGCCCGCAGCTTGAGACCGATCTGGTGGTTACGGTCGGGTATCAAGTGGCGTTCTGATCCGAGGGGCCACCTCTTTAGGGGTGGCCTTTCACCGCTCCTCCTCGGGCCGTGCCATCAGATCAGCCAGCGTCTTTCCCGGCTCCTCGGCAAAGACCTCCTCCAGCACAACCGCATCGAACACCAGATCCAGCCGAAAGGTGCGGAAATCCTGGCGCAACTCGCACCAGGTGGTGAGGTTCCAAATCGCCCCGTAGAACGAGAGGAGCAGCGGCCTGACCCGGCGCCGGGTCACCTCGCCTGCTTTTGCACGATAGCCGATCTCCAGCTTCTGGCGCGACCGGATCGCCTGGCGCACAACTCTGAGATCAATCTCCAGCGGCTCGGCCCAGTGATCGCGCGGCGCGTTCACCGGAACCCCGGTCATATGATCGCGCAGATGATCCGGCAGCACCGCCTCGATCTTGGCCAGTGCCCGCGCGCTGGCATCGCCAAGGCCCGCATCGGCCCAGCCCTCGATAATCTGGGCGCCGAGAACCAGCGCCTCGATCTCCTCTTCATCAAACATCAGGGGCGGCAAGTCGAACCCTCCTCGTAGAATGTAGCCAACGCCCGCCTCACCCTCGATCGGAACACCCGAGGCGATCAGCGCAGCGATGTCGCGATAGATGGTCCGCTCAGAGACCTCGAGGGTTTCAGCCAGATCCTGCGCACGCACCAATTGGTTGCGCCTGAGAAGCTGGATTATGTCGAACAGCCTATCCGCTCTGCGCATCGCTTCTCTCTCCTCGACCGCTCAGACGGGTCTTTTGGCCCGCGACAGATCCTCGCCCAAGCCCCAGATGCGCGCCCAACCCTGCCTATCACCAGCCTCCTGACAGCACGGTGTCAGGAGCGCGCATCGCCTCCTGACAAAAGGCTGTCAGGAGGGGGTCGCTAACCTCCCCTCAGACGCCCAGAACAGCAAAGGAGTGCATCCTATGGGACCGATCTACGACACCGCCGTGATCCATCATTTCGACCGCGCAACGGAGATCGCGCGCGAACGCGATCACGCCAAAATCCATCTCCAGCCCGGGCAAGCGAAGAGCTGGCGCCTCTCGATCCCCCTCGCCCTGGTTGCCCTGGCATGTCTTCTCCCAGTGCTGGGCAGCTGAGCTGGGACCGGACCCGATCGCCCAGATCGGGTCCGGGCCTCAGCCGCCGGGCGGGGTGCGGATCACCAGATTGCGGATCTCGGTCATATCCTCCATGGCGAACAGGATCCCCTCGCGGCCAAGCCCGGAATCCTTCACGCCCCCATAGGGCATGTTGTCGACCCGATAGCTCGGCACATCGCCAACCACCACACCGCCCACGTCCAGCTTGTCCCAGGCCTTTTGCACTTTGTAGAAGTCGCGGGTGAAGATCCCGGCCTGGAGCCCGAATTTTGAGTCGTTGACCATCTCGATCGCCTGATCCCAGGTGGAGAACTTCGACAGAACAGCGACGGGTCCAAAAGCTTCTTCGGTGCAGATTTTCTCGCTCGGGTCGACATTCTCCAAAAGCGTCGCCTCCAGCATCGCGCCTTCCCGGTTTCCACCGCACAGCACGTCGGCGCCGCTGCTATGCGCCTCCAAGACCCAGTTATGCAGCCGCTCGGCTTCACCCACCGAGATCATCGGACCCACGAAAGTATTCTCATCCTTTGGATCGCCCGCGATCAGGGTCGCGGTTTTGGCAACCAGCTTCTCCTTCATCGCGTCATAGACATCTTCGTGGATCAAGATCCGTTGGACCCCGATGCAGGACTGGCCAGACTGGTAGAAGGCGCCAAAGATAATCCGCCCAACCGCGTCATCCAGATCCGTGTCCGCGTCCACCACGACGGCGGCATTGCCGCCAAGCTCCAGCACGACCTTCTTTTTCCCGCAACGCGCCTTCAGATCCCACCCGACACCCGGCGAGCCGGTGAAGGAGAGAAGCTTCAGCCGATCATCCACGGTGAAGAGATCCGCCCCATCGCGCGAGCAGGGCAGGATCGAGAAAGCCCCTTTCGGCAACGGCCCATGCGGCTCGGTCACCTCCGCCAGAACCTCGCCCATGATGATCGCCCCCAAGGGCGTGCGCGAGGCAGGCTTCATCACAAACGGGCACCCAACCGCCAAAGCGGGCGCCACTTTATGCGCCGCCAGGTTGAGCGGAAAGTTGAAAGGCGAGATGAAGGAGCATGGGCCAATCGGCACCCGCTTCCACATCCCCCGATACCCGCGCGCCCGCGGGCTGATATCCAGCGCCTGCAGCTCCCCCTTCATCCGGGTCGCTTCCTCGGCTGCAATCCGGAACGTGTCGATCAAACGGGTGACCTCGCCGCGCGCATCATTGATCGGCTTTCCGGCCTCGACACAGAGCGCATAGGCAAGCTCATCATAGCGCTCCTGAAAGCGCTTGACGCAATGCATCAGCACCGCCTGCTTCTCAAAGCCCGCCATCTCGGCCATGGGTTCTGCGGCCTTCACCGCCGCCTCGATCCCCTGATCAATCGCCTCATAGCCTGCGAGCGCGACCACAGTGGCCACCTCGCCCGTGTATTTATCCGTGACCTTCAGATCCTGATTGGCGAACACGGCCTCAGATCCAAGGTAATAGGGATACGCCTCTTTCAACATGACATTTCTCCGCGGGTCGGGGGGGGGCTGCCGCGGCGGGCCCGGGGGGGGGGGGGGGGGGGGGGCGGCGCGGTCGCGCCCCCCCCCCCCC
>JBCDAS010000260.1:0-5890 GCA_039185235.1 Pseudomonadota bacterium | reverse complement strand
CCGCCCATCAGTCCTTGTGAAGATTGACGTCCGTAATGCATTCAACTCACTGAGACGAGACATCCTTCTAACCACCATCAAGGACCGCTGCCCGGAGGTATATCCTTTAGTACACCAGGTGTACAGCATGCCCAGCCCACATCGACCCGGCCCGCCATCAGCCCGAGCATCTGCTCTTCAAAGGCTGCAACCGCGTCTTCGTGGCTGAGCGCACCGACCGGTTGTAGGATCTCACCCGTTGGTCCGACGGAGCCTGCGACGATCACTTCGCGATCCACTTTGTTGGCGCATTCGCGCGCGATCTCAGCACCTGCTTTGTTGAGCTCAAAGACCCGGTCGTGCGCGTTGTGGAGCTTCAACCGATAGGAGGTGCCGCCAAAAGTGTTGGTGAGCACCACATCCGAGCCCGCCTCGATAAATCCATCATGCAGGGCGTGGATCTTTTCCGGCTGATCGATGTTCCAAAGCTCTGGCGCGTCGCCCGCTTCGAGCCCCATCGCGAAAAGATTGGTTCCCGTCGCACCATCGAGCATCAGCCACTCACGACGGGTCAGAAGATCGGTCAAGGCGTCGGCCATTCTGTCCTCTTTAGGTTCGGGCTGTTCTGCCCGGGATGGCGTGTTAGGCGGCCTGCGCCGCACCCGCAAGATCTTTGAGCCGGCCTATCATCGCCTTCAACCCGTTTGAGCGCTGCGACGAAAGATGCTGCTCCAAGCCCAGACGGGCAAGCTCTGCCTGCACATCCATGGTTGAGATTTCATTGACAGATGCACCAGAGAGCAGCGTGCGTAACACTGCGATCAGCCCGCGTACGATCATCGCATCGCTATCGCCGTCGAAGTAGAGATGCTGACCGCCCGCCTCCTCGCGGACATCCGGGATCAGCCAAACCTGGCTTGCGCATCCCTCGACCTTGGCCGCATCGGATTTGCGATCCTCGGGCAAGGGCGCCATTTCTTTGCCAAGCTCGATCACATAGCGATACCGATCCTCCCAATCATCGAAGAGCTCGAAATTCTCAACGATGTCTTCAAAGGCTTCGCGCGCCATGGCTCTCTCCATTTGCTGCGCTTGGATGTATCCCTGGTCGCGCCGGTCGTCCAGCATTGGCGGTAGTTTCTACTTTCCTTTCCGGCGTCTTTGTGGCGAATTGCGCCAAACACTGCGCGGGGTGGAGATAAAGATGCGATTTGCTGGTCTGGTGATCCTTATGTTGGCGGGCACGCTCGCGGGGTGCGGTCTGTTCTCGAGCGATGATGAAGAGGTCCCGCAGGAGCTCACCGAACAGGATCTGTTTCCCACCCAGGGTGTCCCCATCCAAGCAGTGCGCGAGATCGAGATCGGGCGCACGCGGGATGGGTTTGTCGTCACGGCCTTTGGCACCGCGCCCGCTTTGGGGTTCGCAAATCCAGAGCTTCGGATCCGTCGCCAAGGCCAGCCGGGCGTTGACGGGTTCCTCGATTTCGACTTTATCGCCAGCCCGCCCCGCCCCGGGCTTGAGCGTGGCCAGGGCACAATCGCAGCGCGGGAACTGAGAGCGGATGCGATTTTGAAGACCGAGGCGCTCAGCGGTGTTGCGGGGATCCGGATCCACGCGCTGTCAGGGGGCGTCCAACTGGTCTTCTGATCGGTTGAGTTCGATCACCTCGACGCCTTTGCGGCCAACAGCCAGCGCAATCTCTCCGGTGCAGATCTTGAGTGCATCTTCACCGAACACCTCCCGCCGCCAGCCTTTCAAAAGCGGCACATCTGGCTCAGCCTCCCCGGCCAAGGCGTCCAGATCTGACGAGGACGCGATCAGCTTTGGCGCGACCTTCAACTGCTCGGAGCGCGCTTTGAGGAACACACGGAGCATATCTGCGATCGCAGCCGATCCCTCCTTGCGCCGTGGTGGGACGGGAAGACGCGGCAAGCGGTCACTCGGGCAGGCGATGCCTTCGGCGACGGCCGCCAGGATCTCCGCCGTGATCTCAGGTTTTCGCGCATCGCGCTGCGCGAGCCGAAGTTTGCCAAAATCTTGCGGGGTCTTTGGCTTGGAGGTCGCGATCTCCATCAACGCGTCATCCTTGAGAACCCGCGAGCGGGGGATATCGCGATCCTGAGCCGTCAACTCTCGCCACTTGGCCAGCGCACGAATGATCGCCAGGAGTCTTGGATTGTTCGACCGCGATTTGACCCGCATCCACATCTCATCGGGATCGTTCTCATAGGTGGACGGATTGGTCAGGATCGCCATCTCCTCATCCACCCAATGGGCGCGACCCGACTGTGACACCTCTGCCTCCAGCGCCTCATAGACCTGACGCAGATGGGTCACATCGGCCAGGGCATAGCGGAGTTGCTTGTCACTCAGCGGCCGACGCGACCAATCGGTGAAGCGAGAGCTTTTGTCGATCTCAGATTTCACGATCCGACGCACGATCGTCTCATAACCAACCTGATCGCCATGACCGCAAACCATCGCCATGACTTGGGTATCCACCAAAGGGGTCGGGATCTCGCCCGCCAAATGGTGAAAAATCTCCACATCTTGGCGCGCGGCATGGAAGACTTTGATCACCGATTGATCCGCCATCAGGGCGAATAAGGGTGCGAGATCGATCCCCTCGGCCAGTGGATCGATCAGGACGGCGTCCTCGTCCTCCCCCGGGCGCGCCATCTGGACCAGGCAGAGCTGAGACCAATAGGTCCGCTCCCGCAGAAACTCCGTATCCACCGTGATGTAAGGGGCTGACGAAAACCGTTCACAGGTCGCCGAAAGCTCTTCAGTCGTGGTGATCACACGCATGCGGAGGGTATACTGCCCAAAAGTTCTGTCCCATGACCTTTCAATGCGGGATTGCGGGTCTGTGCAACCCCATGGCAATCAAATGAGCGGGATGTCCTGAAAAATGTTACGAAAGGGAAACATATGCGCACGGTCCTGGTCGCCAATCGCAAAGGCGGCGTTGGAAAAACCCTCATCTCGGTAAATCTGGCGGCGGCATTGGTGAACCTTGGCTACCGGGTGGCCTTGGCGGATGCGGATAAACAGCGCTCCTCGATCGATTGGCTCAATCGCCGGCCTGCCACGGCAAAGCCAATTCGCGGCCTCGACTGGTCCAGCGGCAGCGATATTGGTGAGGCACCCAAGAAGACCGAATGGCTGGTGATCGATGCGCCCGGTGCGATCAAAGGCGCCAAGGCCGAGAAGCTGATCGCCGAGGCCGAGGCCGTGCTCTGCCCGATCCAACCCGGTTTTTTTGACAGCGCCTCGACGGCGACGTTCCTTGCCGATCTCGAGGAGATCAAACGGATCCGAAAGGGGCGTGTCGGATTGCATCTGATCGCCAACCGCGCCCGGGCCAACTCGAAAGCCCGAAGAGCGCTTGACGCATTCCTGGCTGAGTTGGACCGCCCACCCCTCGCCTATCTCACCGACCGCTCCGCTTATGGCGACCTCGCGGCCGAGGGCCTGAGCATTTTTGACCGCCCGCTCAAAGCGCTCGACCCGATCCGAGCCCAGTGGCAACCCATACTGGACAGATTGGTGACGGAATAGCGGGAAAGCCCCGTTCTTGACAGGGAATTGACAGGTGCGCCGCTTGCCCAACAGGGAGCGCCTCGTGCTACCATCGCGGGCGCGCAACACCTGCGCACCCCCTCGACTGATCTGGAGATTTTAATGCCCGCTTCCCGCTTCGTCGCCCTCGGCTGTGCACTTGCCTTGGCTGGGTGCCAAACCGCTGAGAACAATCAGAATACCATCATCGGCGCAGTCGCCGGAGCAGCCGTTGGAGCGGCCGCGGGTACACTGGTGGGAGGCGACGATCGACGCAACGCATTGGTAGGTGCCGGGATCGGGCTGCTCGCAGGCTCAGCCGTGGGCTATTACCTCGACGAGCAGGAACGCCAGCTCCGCGAGGATCTTGCAGGCACAGGCGCCCAGGTTGAACGCCAAGGCGACTCGCTCTTGGTCAACTTCCCCGGTAATGTGACTTTCGCAACGGATTCTGCGGCGATCCAACCGCAGTTCTACTCAACCCTCGACAGTGTCTCGAGCACTCTGAACCAGTATCCGGAGAGCTATCTGGACGTGGTCGGCCATACCGACAGCACCGGGTCAGAGACCTATAATCTCGGCCTCTCTGAGCGCCGCGCCGGATCGGTTGCGAACTATCTGCGCTCCCGCGGGGTGCTTCCCGCCCGGGTCGCAACTTATGGCCAAGGTGAGCTTGCGCCAATCGCGACAAACGAGACGCCAGAAGGCCGCCAGCAAAACCGCCGTGTTGAGCTGAAGATCACGCCCGCCACGCAGGGCTAAGGGCAGTTCTTCTCCGCGAGCAGCCGGTCGAGTTCCTCGTTCCGGCTGTGAAGCGCCTGGATCTCCGTTCTCTCCGAATCCGAGAGATCGATAAAGAGCGGACTCACGACCAGAAGGGCGAAGTTGTTTTGGTCCGAGGCCTTAAGCTCCCCTAACAGGTCTTCGATCCTGGCATCGTTGAAGCTGCGTTCGCCGCTGAGATGGACACAGGTTAGTTGCGAATCGATGTCTCGCTGCTGGGCAACCGGATTGGCCTGCCGACCGCCGCATGCTGCGATCACAGCCAGCCCCGCGACAATCAGGCAAGTCCTCAAACGCAACGATTGAAACATCGGCGACATCTCCTTAAGCTTCGGTCTAAACCCTATGATACGAAGAGGATTTTGACCATGAGGTTCATTGCAAAAGCAATTTTTCTCACACTGGCATTGGGAATTGTATCGGCCTGCGCTCAGGGAGCACGACCAACCGCTTTGGTGGCGGAGGTTACCAATGCCACTCTGTTGCCCGAAGGCAGCCCGCTGGCGGCGTCCGTCGAGGTGGGCACGGTCTCTGGAGGCGAAGAGACCAATCCAGCCTGGAAGTCAAATGTCTCAACCGAGGCTTTTGAAACCGCTCTCAATCAATCGCTGGCCGTCACAGCTCTTCTCGCACCACAGGGCGGACCTTTGAAAGTGGATGCTGAGTTGATCGAGCTTGATCAACCAATTGTCGGTCTCAGCATGACCGTGACATCGACGGCGCGTTACATGGTTACCGATGCAGCGGGAGCGACGGTTTTCGACGAGACGATCATCACACCGCATACTGCGGAATTCTCTGAAGCTTTCCTGGGTGTCGAACGCCTTCGCCTCGCCAATGAGGGCTCGATGAAAAAGAACATCAGCCGGTTTATCGAGCTTCTGATCGAGCAGTCCGAGGCGGATCCCGCGAAGTTCTCGTAGCCGCACGTAACGCTCTTTGATTTCGCCGAATTCGGCCCCAGGTTTCGGGGATGGAGACCTCGGTCACATCGCGCTGGCAGCTTTGGATGGAGTTTGCCGTTCTCTATCTCGGCATTCCCGTCTTGATGTTGATCTATCTGGGGCAATACAGCCTGTTCACCACTGTTTGGCTCTTGGCAGCGCTTTCGATTTTTCTCTTGTGGCGAACGCCTGGATTCCAAATATCCGTTTTATGGAAGGGGTTTAGGTGGCGAGAGCTTTGGATTTTGGCGGCCTTTTCTCTGGCAACGGTTGTTTGCACCTTCTCGACGGTCTTGCTGGTGGTGCCAGAGCGGTTCTTGGAGCTGCCACTCAACCGCACCCGGCTTTGGATGATGATCATGCTCCTCTACCCGATCCTCAGCGCCTGGCCACAGGAGATCATTTTCCGCACCTTGTTCTTCGAACGCTATGGCGTGCTTTTTCCCAGCCCCGCCGTTCTGATCGCAGTGAATGCCTTTGTTTTTGGCTTTGGCCACCTCTTCTTTCAAAACCCGATCACCATCATCATGACCGGCGCGGCGGGGGCGGTGATGGGATGGGCCTACTATCGGACCCAATCGCTCTGGCTGGCCTGGGCGTTGCATTCGATCGGCGGGATGAT
>JBCDAS010000259.1:0-5892 GCA_039185235.1 Pseudomonadota bacterium | reverse complement strand
GTCCCATTGAGGTCGACAATAAGGCTTTGGCGCAGAACGCCTGTGTCATCATAAACCTCGCGCCGCTCGATTACGCCTGAGGAGGCCCGGGTCTCTTCAATGCGCCAGCCAGGAAACGCGTCGGGCGAGTAGTCCTCATTGACCCGGTCGTAAGCCAGAGAAATCCGGTTCTGGAGGCTGTACGCTTCAGCAAATTCGTTTTGGAGGATCGCGTCAACTATTTCGGGCATAATCACTGTCCATCTCAATATACAACGCCTGCACCGTACTCTTTTTGCCGAGCAATGCAAGTTTGGACAGCAGCGCCGGGTGCCTTGATCTGGCACAGAGGATGAGGCCTTGGCGCGCTGCGGGAGGGCGACCGGTTCGCTCGCGAGAGACCGCAATGGTGGCGCCCGTGCTGGCCCATGGGCGTGCCTCTTTCACGACGCGCGGCAGCTTCCAGATCGCCCTGAGTGATCGCTCAAGCATACGGGTCAAATACGACTGTGCAGGTGTCTCGGGTTTCCAAGATGTCCTTACACTCTGCGCCCGCGCTAGACTTATCTGCAATTCGGTCGTTAGGTGCCGCGTGAGCTTTTCCGGCTGAACGGGGTGCCGTTTGGCCGGTCGGCATAGATCGCCGAGACCGACCCGACGCAACCCGTGCCCAGCTTTGGTCGGGCAGAATAGGATGTAGACCATGCGATCGAGCGATGGCGAAACCCGAGATCTCGTCACAACCCGGCCCGGCGCGGGCTGGGATTTTGCCCTGACCCGCCATCCTTTCTTTGAGCACGAACGCCCGTTCGGCCCGCATTATTGCGTCTATAACCGGCGGCTGATGGTCGTCCATTTCGATGAACGCAGCGTCGAGGATGGATACTGGATCATCCGCCAAAAGGTTGGCCTGCAGCATACCGGCGAATACGTCCTGCAGTTCGAAGGCCCCGATGCCGAGCGCCTGTTGAACAAGCTCTTCACCCGCGATGTCTCGAAGCTGAAGATCGACCGCTGCGGCTATGGCCTGGCGTGTTACGAGGACGGAGGTCTGCTGGTCGACGGCATCTTGATGCGGTTCAGCGAAGATCGGTTTTGGTATGTGCAGGCGGATGGCGATTTCTATAGCTGGGCGCGGGCCC
Source organism: Pseudomonadota bacterium (assembly GCA_039185235.1). Taxonomy (GTDB): domain Bacteria; phylum Pseudomonadota; class Alphaproteobacteria; order Rhodobacterales; family Rhodobacteraceae; genus Thermohalobaculum. Next base: position 4,771 of record JBCDAS010000259.1, on the reverse strand, counting down.
ATGCGATTGGCATGGATGTGAAGATCACGGACCCGAACGTGTTTGTCTCGCAGGTCCAAGGTCCCAACTCGTTGAAACTCCTCGAGGCTGCGGCGACGGATGGTCTGCCAGCGGGTTTCACCTATTACGGCATTGCCCGGGTCGATCTGGGCGGGCAGGCGTTCGTGATTTCACGAACGGGCTTCACCAATGAGTTGGGATGGGAGTTCTATACCGAACCGCATCACGATCCCGACGCGCTCTGGGACCATCTGCGCAAGCATGGAGAACCCTTGGGCCTGGACTGGTATCCTGTGGATGCGACCGATCCTCGGCGGATCGAGGCGGGCATTCTCAACGCAGGCTCTGATTTCAATCAATCCACAACACCCTATGATGTCGGCCTGGGTCATTTCATCGATGAAGAGAAAGCCGATTTCATCGGAAAAGCGGCACTTAAGATCGCATCGCGAGAGCGGCGGCTGCACGGCATCACATGTTTGAGCGGCGAGATGGTGGTCTCGGGACCGGTCGCCATCGGTGGGGCAAAAGCCGGCAAGATCACCGCGGCTGCCATGTCCCCCTATCTGGGGCACAGCATCGGCTATGCTTTGCTTGACCAAGCTGGCATCACGGCAGGCACCAAGGTCGAGGTCGGTTGCAGTGATGGCTCGATTCAGCCAGGGGAGTTGGTCGAGCTTCCAATGTATGACAAGGAGCGGAAGATCCCGCGGGGCAAGCTTGTCGATATCCCGGTGCGCCAAGGCGGTAGTTAAACGCGCTTTCGGAAGGTCTGTAGGTCCGATCTCATGGCAGACCATGTCTGCTCGAAACCGGGCGACGGCGGCTTTCTTCGCGGCTCTCACATCTCCGCTGGCTGGATTTGCGCTACCCGATCAGCTCGGCCAGCGAGCTCAGCCGGTCGGCCTCGTTGGCGGGTTTGTCCCAGCGGATGCGTTTGATGCGAGGAAAGCGCATGGCGATGCCGGATTTGTGGCGAGTGGAGGCCTGGATCGCGTCGAAGGCGACCTCGACCACCAGGCTGGGGGTGACGGCGCGGACCGGGCCATAGCGCTCGACCGTGTTGTTGCGCACGAATTTGTCGAGCTCGGCCAATTCCTTGTCGGTGAAGCCGGAATAGGCTTTGCCCACGGGCACCAGCTCGTCGCCAGCCTCGCCGCTGCGCCAGGCGGCGAAGGTGAAGTCGGAGTAGAAGGAGCTGCGTTTGCCATGCCCGCGCTGGGCGTAGACGATCACGCAATCGGCGGTCAGGGGATCGCGCTTCCATTTGAACCAGGGGCCCATGGGGCGCCCGCCTGTATAGGGCGCGTCGCGGCGTTTGAGCATCAGGCCCTCTTGCCCGGCCTCGCGCGCGCCATCGCGGAGCCTCGCCAATGTCTCCCAGCTCTCGAACGCCACATCGCGGGAAAGATCAGTCCGGTCGGGGCGGTGCTGCTCGAGCCAGGTCGCCAGCGCCGCCCGACGGTCGATCAGGGGCAGTTCACGAGTGTCTTGCTCGCCATCATGCAGTAGGTCGTAGAGGCGCAGATGCGCGGGGCTGTCCTTCATCGTCTTTGGCCCGACGCGTTTCCGACCGAGGCGTTTTTGCAGATCGGCGAAGGGGGCGACTTCACCCGCGCGGACCACCAGAAGCTCGCCATCGACCGCGCCCTGCCAGGTCATGCTGGCGATCACATCGGGAAAAGCGGTGCCGATCTCGTCGCCCGTGCGGGTGTAGAGCCGGCGTTCAGTGCCAAAGGCCACGGCTTGGATGCGGATCCCGTCCCATTTCCACTCGGCGGCGTAGTCGGCGGGGTCGAGGCTCTCCAGCCGCCCTTCCACCGGATTGGCCAGCATCATCGGGCGGAAGGCAAGCGCGAGGTCGACTTCGGGCTCTGGCCCGCCTTCGAGCCAGGTGAAGAGCTCCGTATAGGGTGGTTTGAGGGCGAACCAGAGCTCCTCGATCCGGTCGAGGTCGCGCCCACTCCACTCGGCCAAGGCGGTGCGGGCAAGCCGGGCGGAGACGCCGACACGCAGACCACCGGTTGCGAGTTTGATGAGCGCGAGGCGTTGGGAGGAGGTCATCCGGTCGCAGAACCGGGCGAGGAGCGCCATGGCGCCGGTCGGGCCGGAGCCGCGCAGCGCCTCGACAACCTCGTTGAGCGCGGGCGTGTCATCCCCCTCGCCGGGCCAGATCAGCGCGACGGTTTCCGCCAGATCGCCGACATAGTCATAGGAGAGGCGAAACAGGATCGGGTCGACCCGCTCCTCCACCAGGCCGCGGATGCGCGAGGCGGTCACATTGGGCAGCTCAAGCTCGGAGGCCAAGACAGCGAGTGCCCAGCCGCGATCGGGATCCGGCGTCTCGGCGAAATAGCGCGCGAGATGGGCAAGCTTGGCATTGCGCCCAGGCGTGAAGACGAGCTGCTCGAGGAGACGGGCGAAAAGGTCCATGGGGCAAGTCTAGAGCAGAATGCTTGCGCGTCGAAGCGCGTCGGGCCGCGACCAAGCCTGGGAGGGCGATCGCCAAGGGGTCTTCACTGCCTTCTCTTCAAAGCATCCACGCCGCGCGGTCTGGAGGCCGTATCGTCGAGCGCCCTCACAGGGGAGGCTCGGGCGCGGTCCGGCAGTGCCGCCGGGCGAGGCGTTGTGGACGGATCGCAATGCGGTGTAGAGGGGCTGATGCTATCGTATCAACATGCCTATCATGCGGGCAGTCCAGCGGATTTGCACAAACACGCGGCCCTGGCGGCGCTGTTGGATCTGATCACCCAGTCGCCTCGTCCGATCACCTATCTCGAGAGCCATGCCGGGCGTGGGCTTTACGATCTAGAGGGGCCGGAGGCGCGCAAGACCGGCGAGGCCGCGCGAGGGATCGGCTTGGTCGCGCTGCCCGAGGGGCCGTTCGCTGATGCTCTGATGACCGTTCGGGAGCGGTTTGGACCGGCGACTTACCCAGGTTCGCCCGCGATCGCGCGGGTGCTGCTGCGCCGGGGCGATGCGATGGTGTTCTGTGAGATGCACCCAGCGGAGCATCAAGCTCTGAAAACCGTGATGCGCGGCTCCGGCGCGCGGATCGATCGGCGCGACGGGCATGAGGGGGTTCTGGCGCTCTGCCCCAAACGGCCTGGCCTGGCGCTGATCGACCCGAGCTATGAGGTGAAGTCGGAATATGCCAAGACGGCCGAGACGGCGATCCGGCTGGCCACGCGCTGGCGCAGAGGTGTTGTCATGCTGTGGTATCCGATCCTGCCCGCAGCCCGCCATCAGGACTTGGCCTTCGCGGTCGAGCGCGCCCTGGGCACTGCTTGTCTGAAAAGCGAGGTTTTGTTCCATGACCGGCCCGGGCGTGGGATGGTCGGCTCTGGCCTGTTGATCCTCAATCCACCAGCGGGGGTTGAAGAGGTGCTAGAGACGGCGTGGGAGCCGTTGCGCGCGATCTTTTAGCCCCTGGCCTAATCCTCATCCTCGCGGCCCAGAAGCGAGAGCGGGCGAGCGGAGATGCCTTGGGTCTCGCACCAATGGCAGAGGGCTTCCTCGGCGCCATGGGTGACCCAGACTTCTGAGGCGCCGGTGGCCTGGATCGTCTCGGTCAACTCGTCCCAATCGGCGTGGTCAGAGATCACCAGCGGCAGCTCCACGCCGCGTTGCTTGGCGCGTTGGCGCACCCGCATCCAGCCAGAGGCCGCGGCGATGACCGGATCAGGCAGGCGGCGGGCCCAGCGATCCGCCAAGGCGCTGGGTGGGGCCAGCACGATCTCACCTGCAAGTGATCTGGCGTCGGCGACCGTGGCGGGACGGAGCGTGCCCAGGGGGCGGCCAAGCTCTTCGTACAGCGCACAGAGTTTGGCCAAAGCGCCGTGGAGCCAGATCGGCCGGTCATAGCCCGCCCGTCGGATCTCCATGATCAGCCGCTGCGCCTTGCCCAGCGCATAGGCGCCGACGGCATGGCAGCGGTCCGGGAAGGTCTCGCGGGACTGCAACAGGCGGGCGATCTCGGTCTCAACGGGGGGATGGCGAAAGACGGGCAGGCCGAAGGTCGCCTCGGTGACGAAGAGGTCGCATCGGATCGGCTCAAAGGCCGTGCAGGAGGGGTCGGGGCGGGGCTTGTAGTCGCCGGAGACGACCTCGCGCCTGCCACCCCTCTCGATCACCACCTGGGCCGAGCCGAGGACATGGCCAGCGGGGCGCAGCGAGACAGTGACCTCGCCGATATCGAGGACTTCGCCATAGGCGAGGCTTTGGCTTTGGCCGAACGCGTCCTCGCCATAGCGCACGGCGGCAATGGCGAGCGTCTCGGGGGTCGCCAGCGCATGGGCATGGCCCGCGCGGCAATGATCGGCATGGCCATGGGTGACCACGGCGCGCGAGACCGGGCGATGCGGGTCGATATGAAACCCGCCCGCAGCACAGTAGAGCCCTTCAGGCGTGAGGCTAAGAAGTCGATCCATGGGAGAGACTTAGCGCGGGCAGGGTCCGGCGGCGAGGCGGGTCGCGAAGCCTGCTTGCCAAAAGTGACGTCGGCGACGGGTGGGCTGACCTAGCCGCAAATCCTCGACCTCATGAGCTGTGTGGCGCCCGGGGTCTGCGGGTCACGCTTGAGGAAGAGGGTGGGGAGCGGAGCACGCTCTCGGTCACCGCCGAGCATCCGTTCTTCGTCGTAGCTAAAGGCTGGACCGAGGCGGGAGAGGTTGAGGCCGGAGACATCCTCCGCGACGCCGACCTCGGCGCGCTGACAGTTGTCTCGGTTGAGACCGACGAGACGCCGCAGACTGTCCACAACCTCGAGGTC
>JBCDAS010000258.1:0-5955 GCA_039185235.1 Pseudomonadota bacterium | reverse complement strand
TGTTGTGGCGAGGGTCGGTCACTTTGGGTTCTCCTCGTTCGACTTAGGGCTAGCGCATCCTCTCTATCAAGGCACGTAGCTCATCTCCCTCCAAAGTTCGCGACCTCAGCCCAGCATCTGTTCGCTCTTGGATGGCAATTGAAACTCGCGAAAGATCTTCAGTACCGACCCGGAGGGCCGGCGCGAGAAGCATCTCGCTGCGACCGTCTTTTGATGAAAAACGGAGTCTTGCCCAACGATTGTCATTCGCACGTGCATCGAGTGACACATCAAATGGCCCTTCTGTCCTTGGACACTCACCTTTAACGATGATGTACCGTTCAGATTCACAGATTTCTGTAGTCAGCGCCTTGAACTCATCCAGCACTAGGAAGCCATAAGTGTTGTCTCGCCAGGAAACCGTCATCTCAGGATCTTTGACCACACGGGGTTCATCAGTATCGTAGTAGCCGCACCCATTGAACTTCATCCCGCGCCACAGGAGACCTCGGCAATACCATGACTTTCCACGTCGTTTGCCTTTCGAGGTACCCGATGAACCCGCTAGTGGACCAAGCGTCGTGATCCTACGAGTCGTGGACTTTCGATCAATTACTGAACGCAAGAGATAGTAACCGAGCAAGTCCAAATCCCGCTTCACCCCTGAAAGATCACTCCGAGATGCCCCAGTCAAACCTGTCGCCAAACCTGCTTCATTGACGATCATCTCCCCATCAAAGCGTGCTCCTAAGAGGCCAAGTCCGAAGAGTTCATTCTCTTTGAAAAACTCCGCATCGATTGCGAGATCCCCACGATCGTCTACAACTAGAGCCGGTTTATGCATGATGATTGGCACTAATATGCTCCACGCAAGATAACCGCCGACGACGGAAGCAATCAGTAAGTGCCAAGGGCGAATGACAGTTCTTATCGAGCTCATTGGAAATCCTTCTTTGTTAACTCAACGTAATTGTTTACCGCTTGATAACCATCTGTGAAAGCGGAATGTATCTCGCTTGTCGCTCTCCAAAAGCCATCTCGGCCAGATGATCAGGTTTGTGGTTGAGCCTAGCAAGCTCCGCCTCGGTCGCCCAGCGATGGGCAACCACGATGCCTTCCGGGTCGGTCCACCGTTCGGGCATCTCGCCCACTGCGCTGGCATGGAAGAAGATATCAACCTGGTGGAAACCATCCGCTGGGTTATGGAATTCGCTGACCCCGGCCAAGGCGCCCGGTGTGATCTGAAGCCCGATCTCCTCCTCGACCTCACGCATCAGCGTCTCGGTCAGGCCCTCGCCCGTGACCCCGCCCCCGCCAGGTGCGCACCAGAGCTCGGTCGTGCCGGGAAAAGCGTTGACCAAAAGCACCGCGCCATCGCGGACGATGACCGCCCTGGCGGCAATCCGGATCGGTGGGCTCACCGATCCCCTCCAAGGGTCAAGAGCCTCTCCTCCGATACCGCGTCCGCCAACTGGCCCGAAGCCACCAAGTCCGCCGCCGCTTCCAAATCCGGCGCCATGAACCGGTCCTCGGTGACCGCCGGGACAGTCGCCCGCAGTCGCGAGATCGCGCGGCGCAAAACTGGGCTCGTGACAAGCGGCGCGCGCATCTCGATCCCTTGCGCGGCGCAGAGCAACTCGACACCCAGGATATGGCGCAGGTTCGCCGCCATCCGACTCAGCCGCCGTGCAGCATGGGCGGACATCGAGACATGGTCTTCCTGATTGGCACTCGTTGGCGTCGAATCGATCGCACAAGAGGCCGCCAAGTGCTTGTTCTCGCTCATCAAAGCCGCCGTGGTCACCTCGGCGATCATGAAGCCCGAATTCAGCCCTGGATCCGGCGTCAGGAAGGGCGGCAGGTCAAAGCTCAGAGTCGGGTCGACCATCAGCGCCACGCGCCGCTGGGCAATCGCGCCGATCTCGGCCAAAGCCAGCGCGATCTGGTCGGCAGCAAAGGCCACCGGCTCGCCATGGAAATTCCCGCCAGAGACGATCTCGCCCGCCTCCACCAGCACCAATGGGTTGTCGGTGACGGCATTTGCCTCGGTCACCAGCGTCCGCGCCGCCTGGCGCAGCAGATCCACCGCCGCCCCGGTCACCTGCGGCTGGCAGCGGATGCAATAGGGATCCTGCACCCGCTCATCGCCGTCCCGATGGCTCTCACGGATCTCAGAGCCCGCCATCAAGTCGCGCATCGCCGCGGCCACATCGATCTGGCCCTGATGGCCGCGCAGAGCATGGATCTCTGGGCGCAAAGGCGCGGTCGAACCCATGATCGCGTCAGTCGAGAGGCTCGCGGTCACAATCGCCGCCTCCGCCGTGTCCCAGGCCTGGAACAACCCCGCGAGGCAGTAGGCGGTCGAGAACTGGGTGCCGTTGATCAGCGCCAGCCCCTCCTTGGGCCCCAGCTCCAGAGGCGCGATCCCAGCAGCCGCCAGCGCCTCGCCGCCCGACACCGCGACCCCGCCCTTGATCGCCTGGCCCTCGCCTAGCATCAGGGCGGTCATATGGGCCAAAGGCGCCAGATCACCCGAGGCCCCGACCGAGCCACGAACCGGCACCCAGGGCAGGATATCATGGGCCAAGAGCGTTTCGATCTGGGCGACCACCTCCCAGCGCACACCCGACGCCCCGCGCCCAAGCGACAGCAGCTTCAGCGCCATCATCAGCCGCACGATCTGGGGCGCGGTCGGCTCACCGACCCCGGCGCAGTGGCTGAGGATCAGGTTTTTCTGAAGGATGGCAGTGTCTTCTCCGGCAATCTTCACGCTGGCGAGTTTTCCAAACCCGGTATTCACACCATAGACCGGCGCCTCGCCCGCTGCCGCGCGGGCGATCAGCGCGGCGGCGGCTTCGACATCCGGGCGCGCGGCCGGGTCGAGCATCACGCGTCCGGCCCCCTCCCAGATCGCTCGCAATTCGGCCAGCGTCGCCTGGCCAGCGGTGAGCGTGATCATCCCTGCCCTCCAAAAATGCGCCGATGCAGCGGGTTGAAGCCGATGCGGTAGCTCAGCTCCGCCGGATGCGCGACATCCCAAATCGCGAGATCGGCGATCTTGCCCGCCTCGATGGTGCCGAGATCCGCCCGGCCCAAGGCGCGCGCCGCGTTCCGGGTGATCCCGGCCAAAGCCTCCTCCGGCGTCATGCGAAAGAGCGTGCACGCCATGTTCAGAACCAAGAGGATCGAAGTCATCGGCGAAGAGCCTGGATTGCAATCGGTCGCAAGCGCGATCGGCACGCCCGCATCCCTCAGCCCCTGGATCGGGGGCAGCTGCGTCTCACGCAACGTGTAGAACGCCCCCGGCAGGGTCACGGCGATTGTGCCCGCCGTGGCCATTGCTTGGATCCCAGCCCCATCGAGATACTCCAGATGATCCGCCGAAAGCGCACCGAACTCCGCCGCAAGTGCCGCGCCGCCCAGGTTAGAGAGCTGCTCGGCATGCAGTTTCACCCGCATCCCCTTCGCCCGTGCCGCCTCAAAGACCCGGCGGATCTGGGCGGGGCTAAACGCAATTCCCTCGCAAAACCCGTCGACCGTGTCAAAGAGCCCTGCAGCCCGATCCAAGCTCGGCAGCACGATATGGTCGATAAACGCATCCGCCTGCCCGGCATATTCCGGCGGGATCGCATGGGCCCCCAGATAGGTCAGTTCGACGCGAACAGGGCGCATCTGGCCCAGCCGTTTCGCGGCGCGGAGCATGCGAAACTCGGTCTCCTGATCCAGACCATAGCCGGATTTGATCTCAACACAGGTGACCCCCTCGGCGATCAGTGCGTCGAGTCTCGGCAGGGCCGAGGCAACCAGCGCCTCCTCGCTGGCGGCACGGGTCGCTCTGACAGTCGAGAGGATGCCGCCCCCAGCGCGCGCGACCTCCTCGTAGCTGGCGCCTTCTAGGCGCATCTCAAACTCCCGCGCGCGGTCGCCGCCAAAGATCAGATGGGTGTGGCAATCGATGGGCGCGGGCGTGATCAAACGCCCGCCTAGGCTCTCAGCCTCCAGGCCAGCATGCGCGGCGGGCAATGCATCCAACGCCCCCGCCCAGGCAATTCGCTCACCTTCCAGAACCACCGCAGCCTTGGGGACCAATCCATAAGCGCCCTCGCCCGCCATCGTGGCAAGCGTCGCGTCTGTGAGGAGACGGGCAGGCATCAGCGACCTCCTTGGCCAAGCCGGTGGACAGACGCTAAACCAGAAGCCGCAATCCGAGTCGCGTCAACAGGGGGATCGCATGACCGAGATTTGGGCCGCGCAGGCGCTGCTCCCCTCTGGCTGGGCCGAGCGGGTCCGGATCCGCCTCTCCGGCGGCAAGATCGCCGAGGTGGCGCCCGATACGCTCCCATCCGGCCACCGGGTCGATGTGCTGCTTCCAGCGCCAGTCAATCTCCACTCCCATGTCTTCCAGCGCGCCATGGCCGGGCTGACCGAAGCGCGGGGTCCAGGCGGGCGCGACAGTTTCTGGACCTGGCGCAGCTGGATGTATCGCTTTGTCGAGCATCTGACCCCAGACGATGTCCAATCCATCGCAGCCTTTGTCCAGATGGAGATGCTGGAGGCAGGCTACGCGGCCGTGGCCGAGTTTCACTACCTCCATCATGGCCCGGACGGGCAGGCCTATGACAATCGCGCCGAGATGTCCGCACGCATTGCGGCGGCTGCGGCAGAGACCGGGATCGGGCTCACGCTTTTGCCGGTGCTCTATGCCCAAGGCGGCTGTGACGGGCGGCCATTGGCAGGCGGCCAACGCCGCTTTGGCAATGATATGGACGGGTTTGCGGCCCTGATGACCAGCGCCGAGGCGGCGATCGCCACTCTCCCAGCAGATACCGCGATCGGGATCGCGCCCCATTCCCTCAGAGCGGTGTCGCCGGATCACCTTTGCCAAGCGGTGGAACTCGCAGGTGATCGCCCGATCCATATCCATATCGCCGAGCAAATCGCCGAAGTCGACGAGGTCGAGGCCCGTTATGGCGCCCGCCCAGTGGCTTGGCTGGCAAGGGCACATGCGCTCGGTCCAGAATGGTGCCTGATCCATGCAACCCATATGATGCCAGACGAGATTGAAGCGGTTGCCCGCTCAGGCGCCACCGCTGGCCTCTGCCCGATCACCGAAGCCAATCTCGGTGATGGGATCTTCCACGGCGCGGCTTTTGTTGCGACCGGCGGCCAATTCGGCGTCGGCACCGATTCCAACGTCCAAGTCAGCCTAGCTGGCGAGTTGCGGCAGCTGGAATACTCCCAGCGCCTGGTCGAGCGCGCACGAGCCGTCATGGCCGAAGACTTGCGCTCGACCGGACGTTTCCTGTTCGAAACTGCGCTGCGAGGCGGCGCTCAGGCGGCGCAACGCGGACCGGCGGGGCTGCGAGAAGGCGCCTGGGGCGATCTGGTTTCTCTCAATGGCGATCATCCGGATCTGATCGGGCGGCGCGGCGACGCGCTCCTCGACAGTTGGATCTTCGCGAGCGCCCAAGGCGCCGTGTGTGATGTCTGGTCTGCTGGCAGACATCAGGTCACCGCCGGTCGCCACAAAGCCCGCGATAAAATCACCGTAGCCTACAAATCCTGCCTGCAAAACCTGCTCAATCAAATCTGACTCAGATCGAACCAAACGGAATGCGCGGGCAAGCCCGCGCATCAACCGGTTCTGAGGTTTTTTTGGATCAATCTCGCTTATCACCAGCATTGATCAAGATATAAGACGCCCAATCGGCATCCAGCCCAACGATCCAACCGACTTCGATTGCGCCAAAATCAACGGTCGGCACTGAGAAACCTGGCCAGAACGACGCAAGCACCCCGTCCGAGCGGACCATGAAGGGCTTGGACTCGAGCAAGTTCAAACTCGACAGCGACGGAAAAGCGGAACTGGTCGAGAAGAGCGCCTTGGGCCATTGGGGCGCGAAGGTCGCCGCAGGTGTCGCGATCGGGCTTGGCATCGTAGCCTCGCTGACAGGGGCGGGCGCCGGGGTTGGCGCC
>JBCDAS010000257.1:0-5963 GCA_039185235.1 Pseudomonadota bacterium | reverse complement strand
GTGCCCGATCCCTGCGGGCGAGCCCGCAGCGGGCCGCCCAGCGCCAAGCTCAGATACTGGCGCCTGGTCGCACGCGATCAGCGTGCGTCACTGGCCGCTGGTGGTCCGGCTTGTCCGGACTGCCAGGGGGCAAACTTTTGAAGAAAGCAAAGTCAGGGCCCTACGAACCCCGGCGCCCTCTGTCACCGACCCCGGATCCGGGGGTCGAGCGCGTCGCGCAGACCATCGCCCATGAAGTTAACGCTGATCACCGTGAGCGAGATCATCAAACCTGGCCAAAGCACGCGCTCGGGGGTCAATTGCAGAAAGTCTTTGCCATCGAACAACAACCTGCCCCAGGTCGGGAAGTCTGGTGGGAAGCCTAAGCCTAGAAAGGACAGCGCACTTTCTGTGATGATTGCATTGGCGATGCCAAGCGTCGCTGAAACCATGATGGGCGAGAGCACATTGGGCAGGATATGACGCGACATGATCTTGCCAGGCCGCGTGCCGATTGAGCGAGCAGCCAGGACGAATTCACGTTCTTTGATCGCTAGAACATCGCCACGGACAATCCGTGCCGTCTGCATCCAAGAGGTAATACCGATCACGAACACGATCAGGATGAAAATCCCCGCCTCTGGCCCAAATGTCGCCCGCAACGCGTCCCGAAAAACCAGGATGATCACGAGCAGAAGAGGCAGCAGCGGCAACGCGAGAAAGAGATCCGTCAACCGCATCAACGGCCCGTCCAGGACTCTGAAAAACCCAGCCAGCATGCCAACCAAAGTGCCGATAACCAGGCTGATGAACATCGCGGCGAACCCAACGGCGAGCGAGACCCGCCCTCCCGCCAGCACCTGAGCGAACATATCCCGCCCGAGATTATCGGTTCCCATTGGGTGCGCCAGGCTGGGACCGGAGTTCTTGGCTTTGTAGTCGAGATAGCCAGGATCCACCGTATGAATATAGGGACCGATGATCACCATAAGCACAATGGCGGTGAAGATAATCACGCCAGCCAACGCTCCCCGATGTTGACGGAACTGGACCCAAACATCCATCCAAAGGGAGCGGTGCTCCTCCGACGAAGCGTTGACTTGAGTTGCATCAGTCATAACGGATCCTCGGATCTAGAATGCCGTAGAGCACATCCGCGATCAGATTGAAGAAGACGATCAGCACCGCAAAGATGAAGGTGAGTGTTTGCACCAGCGGGATATCAGCGCCTTGAATCCCAATGATCAGAAGCTGACCAAGACCGTTCACACGGAAGATCTGCTCGGTGATGATCGCGCCGCCAAAGATCTGCGGGACACCTAACGCAATCACTGTTACGACAGGGATCATCGAGTTCCTGAGCACATGCACCAGGACGACAACCTGCTCCTTCAACCCTTTCGCGCGGGCGGTGCGCACATAGTCCTGGTTCAAATTATCGAGCATCGAGGCCCGCATGAACCGGCTGATCTGGGCTGCGTTGAAAAGCGCCAGCACCATCACTGGCATGATCATCTGTTGGATCTGGTAGATGAAACTGTCCCAATCCTCGACCACATGGGTTGTATCATAGATGGATGGGAACCAGCCAAGCCAGACCGAGAAGATCAGGATAAAGAGCAACCCTGTGAAAAAGGTCGGCACCGAGAACCCCAGCATCGAGAAAAACGTGCCAGCTTGGTCAAACCAAGAATACTGTCGGTAGGCTGAAATCACACCGATCGGTATCGCGATCAAGATCCCAACGACGTAGCTCATTCCCACGACCCAAAGCGTTTGCGGTGTCCGCTCAATAATCAGGTCGACAATCGGGGAGCGGGTCGCCCAGGAGGTCACGCGGAGCCGGTTCTCGCTGTCGCCAATCTGCCAGCCAAAAGCGTCTTCGAGGATGTTGAGCGGCTCGTTGATGAAGAACTGCTCGCACCAGAGCAGGTAGCGCACATAGAATGGCGCATCGAGGCCGAGGGAGTCGCGGATCTGTTGGCGGACTTCTGCCGGGATGGTCATTGGCAGGCTTGCGGTTGGGTCGCCGGGCGCAAGGTCCAGGATCAGGAAGATCACGAAGCTGATGAAGATCAGAGTGGGAATCGCCTGCAGCGTTCGTCGGATCGTAAAGCGGAGCAAGCTGGGTTCCCCTGATAACCTTTCTGCACTGCACCATTAAGGAACGGTTTCCGACGACAAGGCAAGGAAATTGAGCATGAGAAGGGGTGAGCTTTCTCATCCACGTATTCTCAACCACTGTTGATCGTCAAAGTCTGTCCGGTCGTTCTGGGTAGAATCTGCAACTCTCTATCCGAATCTTGACCATCCGGACCGCTAAGAAGCCCAGCCGACGACCACGCGATCCTGCATCAAACCAAATCCACTCCTAAACCACTGATCAGGCTCTGCCACCATCACTGGTGCTCGGCAACGCGATCTATCCAGGGCTTGATGGCGCCGCAATCGACGAGCTTCGAGCACTTGCGGCAACGCCCACTTCGAAGGCAGGCGCTTTAGGCCATATCGCGTCCAGGCCCATGGTGATCGCCCCACTAACGGCTTTCCTTATCACGGCCTTCTGAAAGACGGAGAGAACGCAGTTAATCGTCAACGCCGATCTGATTTCTTCCCTGGGGATTCGGCAATGCGGGGTGCGGTTCGTTCGATTCTGCGCTAGAAAAGGAAACATGGAACGGCGCCTCGCAGCGGTTTTTTTCGCAGATCTCGTCGGCTACTCCCGTCGGATGGAGCAAGACGAGCCCGGTACATTTGTGCTGGTGAAGTCTGTTCTTGAGACGATCTTTCAGCCTCAGATCCTCCAGTTCAAAGGCCGCATCATCAAGGTCATGGGCGATTGCGTCATGGCGGAGTTTCCCAGCGTGTTGGATGCAGTGCATTGTGCAATCAGCGTTCAAGCCGCGCTGGCCGACCGCAACGTCGATCTGGAGCCAGACGATCAAGTCGCCTACCGCATTGGTGTCAATTTGGGTGACATCATCTTGGATGGCGGTGATGTCTATGGCGAGATGGTCAATATAGCGGCACGGGTCGAGTCGCTTGCTGGTCCCGGCGAGGTTTGGGTAACGCGGCCTGTGCGCGACCAAATCCGCGATCGGATTGATTTCCCGCTCGAAGATCGGGGCTCTATCAAGGTCAAGAACATCTCGCGCCCGGTCCGGGTCTTCCGCCTGCTGGCCGGAGACGTCGACTTGCCACGTCGAGCTGGATGGCGCTTGCCTACGCGTCTCACCATCTGCGGAGCAGCTCTAGCGGCACTACTGCTCTTTGCCGGGCAACTTCAGTTCAGCCAAGCACCAGAATCCGAGCCCTCAAATGCGCCTCTCGCAGAAGCAGCGCCTGAAAACCCTTTGGCTCTGAAGCCAAAAAGCGGAAGCTACGTGACCCTTGCGAGAACCAATCTGCGTCAAGGGCCGGGCACCGGCTTCGATGTTGTTCGCACGGTTGATCCAGGGACACCATTCGAGCTCAGTGGCTTGATAGAAGACGAAAACGGCGACTGGTACAAGGTGCGCGGTGAAGATGAAGACGAGGACTATTTCGTTTTTTCAAGGCTCTTGAGCCCAGCAGAAACGCCGCAAGAGACGGTCGAGAGCTCAAACCAGATATCCCTAGACGTCAACGAGTCCGAGACGTCGTCTGCAGAGCAGGTGGAAGTTGTCACGTCGCGTGCGCCCGACGCCGATATGACCGAGGAGGCTGATCCGATCTGGTTTCGTGTGGTGGTCGATGCCTCAAACGGTGCTTGGAACGACTGTGGGGTCTATGGTGGGAGCTCGATCCATTCCCTCTCACCTGATCAGCTGAATGTTTGGATGCCTGTAAGCCTCAAAGATGGACCAGATATTGCGCTTAAAGTACGGGCTCTTGATGAACCGCAGGGCGTCGTGATCGAGGTTTGGCCCTTCTCTCGCGATTGGCCAGAGAGCCGGAGGATTCCCGTGAGCCTGCCCGGTCTTCAGCCTGGTAGCAGCGGACGCGCCTTTAGCTCCGGTCGCGCGCTAGCGCCTCTGGAGTTCTGCGGTGCGTTTTCAGTCTATGTTGACGTAGTGGAGCAGCCGGAGGAAGGCTGAAAGAGCCCCTCGGCTAAAGCAAGAGTGGTTCGCATAAACTGTTCTGACGGAATTCAACGGAAAGTGGAAGCGCGGCCCAGCGAGGGGCCGCGCTCATTCTACTATTTGATCCGGTACCAGTTTTCGATGTTGTGGATCTCCGAATCCCAAGCGGTCATGTCGACACCGCCCAGGGTTACCGAATGCGCTGCAACCCGGCCACGGTGGATCAGCGGGATGATCGCGCCGGCATTCATCAGCATGTCGTTCAGCTCTTTCGCGATCCGCTGACGCTCGGCCGGTTCTGCCGTGACCGCATAGGTCGCGACCAGGGCGTCATACTCCTCGGTGCAGTAGCGCGGCATATTGTTGGCCACCCACTGGTTCTCGGGGCTTGGGATTTCCTTGCAAGTCCAGGAGCCCATATAGGCCTCGGGGTCCGTACCTGGGAAGTTGTTCGTGTACATCTCGATATCCGCGAAGAACTTCTGGAAGGTGTCGGGTGTCGATTGGTCACCACCGAAGAAGACCGAGGCATCAATGTTCTTCAGCTCGGTCTCGATTCCAATTTCTTCCCACATTTGCTTGATGAAGGCTTGGGTGCCCTGACGGACCGAGTTGGTCGAGGTTTGATAGAGGACCGAAAGGCGGACCCCATCTTTCTCGCGAATCCCGTCTGAACCACGCACATAGCCTGCGTCATCCAACAGTTTATTGGCGGTTGCCACATCCTGGGTTTTGCACCAGTCATTGGCGGTCGAGGCGTAAGCTGCTGGTGCCGGGAGCACGTTGCAGGTCACTTTGCCCGCAGCGCCATAACCGGCATCAACCAGGATCTGGCGGTCGATCGCCAGGCTCATGGCTTTGGTCACTGCGGTGTCGGTCAGGAACGGGTGGGGATGTGCGACGGTGCCGCGCTCATCGCCCAGTGCCGGATCCGGGTTGGTGAAGTTCACCATCAGACGTTCGACCGAGGGGCCGAAGGCGGCGATCACCTTGCCTTTGCCCTTGGCTTCCATCTGGGTGAGGATCTCCGGCTCCACCTGCAGGTTCCAGGCATAGTCGAACTCGCCGGTTTCAAGCACCGAGCGGGCAGCCGAGGCCGCGTCGCCGCCACCCTTGAAGAGAACGGTCGCGAAGTGGGGCTTGTCGGCCTCGCGATACTTGTCGTTCGTCTCATAAAGAATGACATCGTTCGCTTTGAATTCCGTCACTTTGAATGGGCCGGTACCTACAGGATAGAAATTTTGATCGGTGCATTCCACCGCCTTTGCGCCGATGCAGTTTTCATGCTGGGCCTTCTGAATAATTGGCGCCTCGGCACCCACAAAAGGACCATAGGGGAAGGGTTTCGCGACCGAGAAGGTGATCTTGACCGTCAGATCGTCGACGGCCTCGATCTTCTCGACATCGTTGAACTTCGCCGCGGCGTTGCAGCCACCCTCGGGGTGAAGGCAGTACTCGCCCGAAAAGACCACGTCAGTCGCGGTGAGCGGCGTGCCATCGGACCAGACGACGCCCGGCTTCAGCTTCCACGTGATCGACTTCAGATCCTCGGAGATGCCACCATTCTCAAGCGTTGGAATCTCCGCCGCGAGCGTCGGGAGCATGTTGCCGGCCGGGTCATAGTTCGCCAGCGGTTCAAGAACCAGCGACGCGCTTTCCAGTTCCTTCGTTCCCCCAGACAGGTAGGGGTTTTGGGTAGAAGGCGCCTGCCAATAGATGATGTTGAGCTGCCCATCTTCGCCGCGTTCTGCCAGCGCGGGGCTCGCCAGGAATGCCGCGAGCGCGGTCCCGGCCAAAAGGCGTTTTGTCAGCATGGTTATGGTCTCCCTGTTGTTTGGATGCTGAGTGGTGGATTAGCTGCCATCCGTTAGGTGGCATGAGGCAACTGGGCCCTGCGAGAGGGATTCTTGTGTGAGAGAGGGT
>JBCDAS010000256.1:0-5963 GCA_039185235.1 Pseudomonadota bacterium | reverse complement strand
GCCGGGCCGCCAAAGGAGAGAAGCCCGATCTTGATCCAAACCGGCACTGCGTCGGAGAGTTTTGGCGCGCTCATTGGGCGGCCTCCGTCTCGATCCCGGCTGCGACCAGGGCTTCGAAGCCGCCGATCACATAGCGGGCATCGCGGCCATGGACCATGAGAAGCGCCGAGGCGAATTGGCTGACCTCGTGGCCATGGACGCAAAAGGCGATCAAGGGGTGCTCTTCTGCCATCAGCGGGTCGTCATGGCCAAAGGTGAATGGGTCGCGGATCAGAGCGCCTTTGGCCCGCCGGCCGTCTTTGGCGACCGCGGCCGGTTTGCGAAAATCTACGAGATTGGCCGCGCCTGATCTGGCCAGGCCAAGCGCCTCGACGGCGGAGATTGCGGGAAGAGTGAAAGTTGTGTCAGACATGATCGATCGGTCCCAGACAAAAGGGGTCGATGCGATTCTTGGGTCGCGGGCAAAGCGCCTTTAACCTGACAGCGGGAGACCGCTTTACCCCGCGAGAGCCGGGTATCGTAAAGCCGGGATTCGGACAAGTGCCTGATGCCTTGATTTGCTGCCCCGGCGGGTGGATTGTCCAGCCGGGGGGGATCGATCACCCCGAGGCAAAGACCGGTGATGGAATGCCAGCGAAGAAGGCCATGGCGAGAGCGGCGCGGCGCAAGCGGGCTATGCGGCGATTGAAGCGTGCAACCGAGACCACACGCTATGTCGATCATCCGCGCTATGGCAATCGACCGATCCTGTCGGGCGAGCGCTGGACAATGGAGCAAATTCGCCAAGCCTATTGGGGCTATTGCAGGCAGCAGGTGATCTATCCGGAAAGTGCGATGACTGCCGATCTCTCGCGCCAGCGCTTTGGCTACGCACCAAGGCGGGTTTATGTGGATATGGAGCAGGTCTGCCGCACCTGCAGGCGGAAATTCCTGTTTTTCGCGCTGGAACAGAAGTTCTGGTTCGAGGTCCTGGGCTTTTTCTGCGACGCGCAATGCCATCACTGCCAGGAGTGTCGCCATGAGAGGCATCTCTTTGAGCGCTCGATCGAGGAATATGGCGGTTTGCTGAAAAAAGCCGGGAAGAGCCGCAAGGAATGGGGCCGATTGGAGGAGTTGGGCACGGCACTCTTCGAGCTTGGCTATATCACAAAGCCCGAGACGCTGTTGAAATCGCGCATGCCAAAACGCTTGAGGAGGCAGCTGTGACCGGACCACTTGCAGGGCTGAAAGTCATTGAGTTGGCGCATATCATGGCCGGCCCTGCCTGTGGCTTGATGCTGGCTGATATGGGTGCGGATGTGATCAAGGTCGAAAGGCCGGGCGGGGATGACACGCGCCGGATGTTGCCACCGGATGTGAATGGCGAGAGTGCTGCTTTTCTGATGATGAACCGCAACAAACGCGGGATTGCGCTGGATCTGAAACAGCCATCGGCGCGGAATGCGTTGCGTCGGATGCTCGATCAGGCGGATGTGGTGATCGAGAACTATCGCCATGACACGATGGAGAAGCTTGGTCTTGGCTATGAGACGTTGCGCCAGAGCAATCCGGGGCTGATCTATGTGGCGATCTCGGGCTTTGGCCGGACCGGGCCTTATGCCCATCGCGGTGGGTTTGATCTGATCGCCCAGGGAATGTCGGGTTTGATGTCGATCACAGGGGAAGGCCCCGGGCGCCCTCCGGTCAAGGTCGCAGCCCCAGTTTCGGATATCACGGCCGGGATTTTAGGGGCGCTCGGGGTTTGTGCCGCGCTTAATCATCGCAATCAAACCGGCCAGGGGCAGATGGTGGATACATCGCTTTATGAGGCGGCGATCACGCTGAGCTATTGGCAATCGGCGATTACGTTTGCGAGCGGTGTGGCGCCAGAGCCGATTGGCTCGGCCCATCCATTGAACGCGCCTTATCAGGCGTTCGAGACATCGGATGGCTGGATCACGCTGGGGGCTGCCAATCAGGCGAATTGGGAGCGGTTGATCAAGCTGCTGGATGCAGAGCATTTGGGTGCGGATCCAAGGTTTCTGGGCAATCCCGAGCGCATTGTGAACCGTGAGGCCTTGGCCGAAGAGTTGAACGGGATCTTCCGGACCCGAAGCTCGGCTGAGTGGTTGGAGCTGTTGGAAGATTGTGGCCTTCCGGCGGGCCCGGTCTCGACCATTGCAGAGATGCAGGCCGATCCGCAGACCCATGCCCGAGAGATGGTGGTCGAGACCGAGCATCCCGTGGCGGGCAGGACGCGGGCGATTGGCTTGCCGATCAAATTCTCTGAAACGCCGGGGGGGAGTCGGACGCCAGCACCGGTCTTGGGTCAGCATGGCGAAGAGGTTCTGTCGGATTATGGGCTCTCGCAGGAAGAGATCGCCGGGCTGGTCGCGTCTGGCGCGTTGATCAGCTAGACCAAAGTCGTTTCAATCAGGCTTAGGTGAAAGAGAATTTTGGTCCAGATTCAGATGCTTGAGAAAAATTCTAGGATCTGACGGCTACGGTCTGATCCGGTTCTGCTCGAAGGTTCGGGCGGGCGGGTTTTCCCTCCTGCGCTGACGCGCAGATCGGCCCGCCCGCCCTGCCATAACCGTTGATGCGGATTTGGCAACTGCGCTTGACTTTTAGCGGTGCTATCCTTTGGGTCTTCTGGCGGCCCCATAGGGAGCATTCGATGACAGAGCTTTCGCCCTCGGTGGCGTTGATCATGGTCGATATCCAGAATGACTTTTGCCCGGGCGGGGCTTTGGCCGTCGCGGGCGGGGATGAGATAGTGCCACTGGTCAACCGGGTGCAGAGCCGGTTCTCTGTGCGGGTTCTGACGCAAGACTGGCATCCGGCGGATCATACGAGTTTTGCCGAGAACCATGCGGGGGGTGAGCCTTTCTCGCTGGTTGAGATGGCTTATGGTCCGCAGGTGCTCTGGCCGCGCCATTGTGTGCAAGGCAGCCCCGGGGCCGCGTTCCATGCAGCCCTTGAGAGTGACCGGGCGGATCTGGTGGTGCGCAAAGGCTTCCGGGCGGAGATTGACAGCTATTCGGCCTTTTTCGAGAATGATCACAGCACGGCCACCGGGTTGGCAGGCTATTTGCGCGACCGCGATGTTAGCGATCTGGTCTTCACCGGCCTGGCGCTTGATTTCTGCGTTGGCTGGTCGGCGATCGATGCGGCGAAGCTGGGTTTCAACGTGACCGTTTGGGAGGATCTTTGCCGGGCGATTGACCTGGATGGATCGCTGGATGCGGCGCGGGCCTCGATGCGTGCGCATGGTGTGCTGCTCGCCAATTCGGAGGATTGAGATGGATATCGCCAAACGCGTCTATGACCATCAATGGAAGATCGATCCGATCGTGCGTTCGGTGATCGACACCGATTTCTACAAGCTTCTAATGGCGCAATCGGTGTTTTTGAACCACCGGAACGCGCAAGTAACCTTTAGCCTGATCAACCGCTCAAAGCAGGTCCCGATGGCGGATTTGATCGATGAGGCGGAGCTGCGCGAGCAGTTGGATCATGTGCGCAGCCTGCGTCTCTCGCGCGGGGAGAGCACTTGGCTGCGTGGCAACACCTTCTATGGCAGGCGGCAGATGTTCACGCCGGAGTTTGTCACCTGGCTCGAGAACTTCCGCTTCCCGGCCTATAATCTCGAACGCAAGGGCGATCAGTATGAGCTGACTTTTGATGGGCCTTGGATCGAAAGCATGTTGTGGGAGATCCCGGCGCTGGCGATCCTGATGGAGCTACGCTCGCGGGCGGTTCTGCGGACCCTGGGCAAGTTCGACCTCCAGGTGCTTTATGCGCGAGCGATGACCCGGGTTTGGGAGAAGATTGAGCGGCTCAAGACGCTCGACGGTCTCAGGATTGCGGATTTTGGAACCCGCCGGCGGCATGGCTTTTTGTGGCAGGATTGGTGCGTCGAGGCGATGGGCGAGGGGCTGGGGCCCGCCTTCACCGGGACCTCGAATTGCCTGATCGCCATGCGCCAGGAGAAAGAGGCGATCGGGACCAATGCCCATGAGCTGCCGATGATCTATGCTGCTCTGACCGACACGGATGCGGAACTGGCGCAATCGCCGTATCAGGTGCTCGCCGATTGGCAGGAGGATTATGACGGCAATCTCAGGATCATTTTGCCGGATACCTATGGCACCAAGGGCTTTTTTGACCGGGCGCCGAGTTGGCTGGTGAATTGGACCGGGGTCCGGATCGACTCCGGCGATCCCGCGCCCTGTGCCGAGCTTGCGATCGCATTTTGGAAGCGCCATGGCCAGGATCCGCGGGAGAAGCTGGTGATCTTCTCGGACGGGTTGGATGTGGGAAAGATCCAAGAGCTGCATGCTCAGTTCCACGGCCGGGTCAATCTCGGCTTTGGTTGGGGGACTTTGCTGACCAATGATTTCCGATTGCTGGCGCCGGGTGATGCCCTGGCGCCCTTCTCGCTGGTCTGCAAGGCGATCTCGGCGAATGGCCGACCGACGGTCAAGCTTTCCGACAACCCGACCAAGGCGATGGGACCCGAGGCAGAGATCGCCCGATACAAGCGCGTCTTTGGCGTTTGTGCGCAAGAGGCCCAGGCAGTGCTGGTCTGATCCCTTCAAATTTCTCTAGACTGTCCGTTCATCAATTCGGAGGGACGGATGTCGCCATCTTATATTGGAAGCGGCGAGTACTGCTATGCGAACGCCGCCGCGATGTTGCTCTCATCCATCGGCCAGTCGGTTGCGCCGCCAGTGATCGAGAGCCTTTCCGCCGTGGGTCTGGGCGCGCGGTTCGTTTTGTCGTCGGGCGAGATCTATTTCAGCCTGCGGGCGCCAGATGAAGGTCTTTGCCAGGCGTTCGAGGCGCTGGGTGTTCAGGTGCGCAAAGACACGCCCGATCCCGATGATCCTTGTGCCTGTTTGCGCCGCTGGTTGAAGGAAGGGCCAGTTGTCATTGGCCCACTCGATATGGGGTTTCTTCGGTACTTGCCGCGATTTGGCGATCTGGCGGGCTATGATCATTTTGTTCTGGTGACCGAGTCAGACGGATCGGGGTTTCGTTTCCATGATCCGAAGGGATATCCGGATGTTTGGCTGGGCGACAAAGATCTAGAGGCCGCCTGGCGCGCAGAGGAGATTGGATATGCCAGACGTCCATTCCAGTCGTGGAGACTGCCAGAGGGGGAGGCGGCGCTGACGCCCGAGGCGCTTGCGCGGAACTGTCTGGCAGAGGCGCGGGCTGTCTATGAGATGTCTTTGGGTGAAGATCCTGGCGATTTTCTTTTCGGTTTGCAGGCCTACACCCGGGCGATCGAGCGTCTGACTTCCGAGGAGGCTCCCGGCTTGGTGAGTTTGTTGCTCGCGTTTGGTTTGCCGCTGGGTGCGCGACGGTCCCATGATCTCGCCGAGTGTCTGTCGCCATTGGATGAGGCGGCAGCTCGGTTGCACAGCGAGAGGTCTCGCGCCTTTATCGATGCCTATGGCGCGCTTGCGGCGGGTCACCGGAGCAAGGCAGCCCATCACATAGAACGGGTTGGCGAGTTTGACCGGTCCTTCGAGCGGTATGTCCTGAACGGGCAAGCGCCGCCCCATGGGTTCTGGAGCGGCGCCGTGGGCGGGTCCTCCCTTAAGGGACCTTCTTATTGAGGGAAGGCCTCTCGGGCATCCTCTACTGTGCGCAGCCCTGTTGTGGGGGCCGAGACCAGCACCGACATATTCCCTGGCAGGTGCTGATTGCGCCGCATCTTCATATGGGCGGCCGGGATATCGGCCCAGTCGAAGACTTCCGACATGCAGGGGTCGAGCCTGCGCTCGAGCATCAGGCGGTTGGCCGAGGAAGCCTGCTTCAGATGCGCGAAATGTGATCCCTGCAGACGCTTTTGGTGCATCCACATGTAACGGACATCGAAGGTGCAGTTATAGCCGGTGGTGCCTGCGCAGATGACGACCATGCCGCCCTTCTTCACCACGAAAGTCGAGACGGGGAAAGTCGCCTCGCCCGGG
>JBCDAS010000255.1:0-5978 GCA_039185235.1 Pseudomonadota bacterium | reverse complement strand
TGGCATTGCGATTGAGGATCTGAACTTCTCGGGCCGGGCTTTTACCGCCAATGGCACGGTGCGCACCGCGAATGTCGTGCTGGACGAGATCACTTTGGGCAGTTTTACCGACCGCAATGTCAGGGCCCGGGTGAATGGAGGCGAGCTTTTTGGCTCGCTCCTCGGCATCTCCTATCTCGACCGGTTCAGCAGCTGGCAGGTGGTGGGCGATCAGATGGTGTTGAGCCGCTGAGACTGCCGAAGCACGCTCGCCAAGCGCCATCGCTGACCGGACAGCTCGACTAAGCGTTTCGATCAAGTCATGGATTTTCGCCCGCTTGGCCAGGCTTTAAACCGGATCAGATGATGTTGTAGGTCCAGAGAAGCATAAACATCCCAATCGCTGCGCAACCGGCACCAATCCTCACGCGCTCGATGTTACTCTTGTGGAGCATGCCCAGGCCAACGCCCGCCACGTGCAAAACCGCGCTGGCGCCCAGAAAGCCCGCGATGTAGAGCCCCGGCTCGGCCAGCGAGGGGATCTCCATCCCATGGCTATGACCGTGGAAGAGGGCGAAGACGCCGACCATCAGCATGGCAAGCCAGATCGGCAAACTGGTGCTGAACGCGATCATCAGCCCGAGGCCAAAGACCGAGAAGGTGGTCGCGTCTTCAACGTGAGGAACCGGCAGTCCTGCCAAGCCAAGGCCGCCGCCAATCGCGAGAAAGCTCAGGAAGGCTAGCGGCACAGACCAAATCGCGCGCCCGCCGATCTGCACCGAAAGCAGGCCAACCGCCAGCATTGCGAGAAAATGATCAAAGCCAAGAAGCGGCTGCAAGAGGCCGCTTAGGACGCCGCTATTGCTGTCCTCCTTGAACGAAAACACGAAGGTCAGCAAAAGGATTGGCGTCAGAGCCCCGGCCAGATTTAGCGATCGTCGCGACAGGCTTGTCATCAATGCGCTCCTCTAAATCGCGGCAGTGAGGGTGCGGGATATCGATCTGATCCGCAAGCCGTTTGGCCCAGCCTGGCGCGCCAAGATGAAGAGGCGGGCCTAGCTTTCGGCCTTTTTGACCCAACGCCCGCCCTCCTGCGCCCAATAGACGGCCTTTTGAGCGGTCTTTGTGGCTCGGCGCCATTGGTCGCGGGCATGCTCGACCGCTTCGGGGTCGTGGCCGTCGAACAAGATGGCCGTGGTTTCCATTTGGGCAAGCTCCGCATCCGAGGCCTCGGCTCCGTCGATCAGCATCAGCGTGTTGGGATCGTTGGCCAGCCGGTCGGAGGTCGTCAACCAGACCGGCTGATCCGCGCCATCGCGTTCGGCGCCATGAGGCAGGAAGCTTTCGTCGCGATAAGTCCAGAGACGGGCATCCAGCGCGGTGATCCGCTCCGCCGCCGTGCCGCGCACAGTGACCCGCCATCCCCGCTCGAGGCTGCGTTCCA
Organism: Pseudomonadota bacterium; assembly: GCA_039185235.1. Classification (GTDB taxonomy): domain Bacteria; phylum Pseudomonadota; class Alphaproteobacteria; order Rhodobacterales; family Rhodobacteraceae; genus Thermohalobaculum. The sequence goes on along the minus strand of JBCDAS010000255.1, from coordinate 4,555 downwards.
GCATGACGGGCAGGACATCCTCCAGAGGGCGCTCGGTCAGGTGGTAGAAGCGGATGTCGCCCACATCACCCCTCGCGGGTCTTGATGAGAGCATCTAAGGCCGCAACGCCCCAACCGGTGGCGCCTTTCGGTGAGAGCTCATTGCCACCTTTCGCCATGGTCGCACCCGCGATGTCGAGATGGATCCAGGGCATGTCCTCTTCGATGAAGACCTCAAGGAAGGCCGCCGCCGTGCAGGCCCCGCCATCGCGCCCGCCGGTGTTCTTGATATCGGCGAGGCGGGATTTGATCTGATCGTGGAATTCCTTGCCCAAGGGCATGCGCCAGGCCTGATCGCCGGTCGCTTTGCAGGCGGCCTCAAGCTCCGCCGCGAAGTCGTCATTGTTGCAGAAGTACCCGGCCCGGGTTTTCGAGAGCGCGACAATGATGGCGCCGGTCAGGGTCGCCAGATCGATCACAGCACTCGGCTTGAAGGTCTGTTGCGCGTACCAGAGCGCGTCCGCCAGCACCAAGCGGCCTTCGGCATCGGTGTTGATGATCTCGATCGTCGTGCCCTTCATCGATTTCACGATATCGCCGGGGCGCTGGGCGCGGGCATCGGGCATATTCTCGACCAGGCCCACGACGCCGACCACGTTCAGCTTTGCCCGGCGCAGCGCCAGGGTACGCATGACGCCAGAGACAACCCCCGCGCCGCCCATATCCATGGTCATGTCTTCCATACCGCCAGCGGGCTTCAGCGAGATGCCGCCGGTGTCAAAGATCACGCCCTTGCCGACAAGGGCCAAGGGCGCCTCATCACCGCCGCCCATCCATTTCATGACCACAAGCTTGGATTCGTTGTCCGAGCCCTGCCCCACGCCAAGAAGCGCGCGGGCGCCCATTTCGGCCAGCTCCGGCTCGCCCAGGATCTCGACCTCGAGCCCGAGTTCCTGCATGGCCGCCAGGCGGGCTGCAAATTCATCGGTGGTCAGCCGGTTGGCCGGCTCATTGACCAGATCGCGGGTAAAAAAGACCCCCTCGGCCAGGGCGGCAAAATCCGCCGACGCGGCGGCGAGCGTCTCGGGCGCCTCGCTGACCACGGTGATCGAGGTTGTTTTCGGGCTATCCTCCTCCTTTGGTGGGCTTTTGTATTCCTTGAAATCGTAGAGCTTCAGGGTCGTGGCCCAGACCATCTCGGCCGTGATCTGAGCATCCCCCGGCCCATCCGCGACGATCACCGCATCTGATTTCGCGATTTGACTGGCAATCGCGGCGCCGGTTTTGCGCGCGGTTGCACGATCGGGCTTGTCGCCGAGGCTGGCCAAGACCAGTTTGCGCGCCATGAGACCGGTGGGATAGTCGAACCGACCCACCACGCCGGGTTTGGCTTTGAAATCGGGCGCCGCCAGGGCGCGGCCCAACGCACCGCCGCATGCGGCATCGAGCGTGCTTGCCGTGGGACCCAAAGCGCCTTCGCCGTCGAGAAAGACCACGATCACCCCATCTTCTGTGGTCAGATCGGTGTCCGAGGCGGCGGCAAAATGGGTCGGGGTTGGGGCTGTGCTCATTGGTGATCTCCTGCGATGGGGATCTCTGCCTAGCGCGGAACCTGTTGCCTCGCCAAGGGGGGACAGGCCATAACGCGGCAGCATGGCGCGGGCACCGCGCCTTGGCCTGAGAGAAGGAGCGCCGATTGAAGCGGCTCGACACCTATATCTTCGCCCAGATCGTCTGGCCGTTCTTGTTCTTTGTCCTGGTCTTCACCGGGGTGATCTGGCTGGCGCTGTCGCTGAGGGTGATCGATACGGTCGTCTCCTCGGGTCAAAGCGCGATGGTGTTCCTCGAATTCGCCATGCTGCTCCTGCCCAAGGTTTTGGTGGTGGTGATCCCGGTCTCGGCTTTTGCAGGCGCGCTTTATGCGGCGAACCGGCTGCATTCTGAGAGCGAGGTGCAGGTGATGTTCGCCTCCGGCATCTCGGGCATCCGGCTGCTGCGCCCGGTCTTTGTCTTCGGGATCTTGGTGATGGCGATGATGTTGGTGATGACCAGCGTGATCGCGCCGCAGGCCCAACGTTCGATGCTGGATCGGGTGAGCGAGATCCGCGGCGATGTGGCGGCGGCCTTTTTGCGCCCGGGCGCGTTTGTCAGCCCCGAGGCGGGTTTGACGATCTACCTGCGCGATATGGGTCGGCCTGGCGAGATGCTGGGGGTCTTTGTCCATGACCGGCGAGAGCCCGACCAGGTCGTCACCTATTCCGCCGAACGCGCCTATTTCCTGGAAGACGGGGCGGGCGCGCGCTTGGTCATGTTCGAAGGGGTCGCGCAGAGCATCAAGGCGGATGATCCTGAAACCCTCTCGGTCCTGCGCTTCGAGCAACTGGGTTATGATTTGAACTCTGTCGCCGCACGAAATGGGCCACGCCCTCGCAAGCCATCTGAGATGTCGATCGTCGCGTTGCTGACGATCAACGAGGACGAGACTGGCCCGCGCACCCTGGGCGATTTCCGGGCGGAGGGGCACGAGGCCCTGTCGGCGCCGCTCTATGTCATCGCCCTGCCCTTTCTGGCGCTGGCCTTTGTGGTGGGCAATCAGCAACGCCGCTTTGGGCTCACCGGGCGGATCGCGGTCGCGGTGATCGCCGGGGTCGGTCTGCGGATGATCGGCCTGGCGCTGAAGAGCGCGACGGCCAGTGTCGCAGCTTTGTGGCCGACCATGTATCTGCCACCTTTGATCGGGATTGCGATCGCTGTCTGGATGCTCTCGGGCAGTGGCATATCGCTACGCCAACAGATGTTGAGGCGTTTTTCATGAGTTGGACGCTGAACCTCTATGTGGCGCGGGTTTTCATGACCTATGTGCTGTTTGCCTTTCTCTCGGTCTTTGCGCTGATCATGTTGGTCGATTTGGTCGAGCTGATGCGGGCGAACCGGCGCGGGGCGGCGAGCTTTGTCGAGTTGGTCGGGATGGCGGCGCTGAAGGCGCCTTCGGTCTCGATCAAGGCGGCGCCTTTCACCATCCTGCTGGCCTCGATGGTGAGCTTCGCCACACTGGCCCATCGATCTGAGCTGGTGGTGACCCGGGCGGCGGGTGTCTCGGCGTTTCGGATCATCATCCCCGCCCTTTTCGCCGCCATCGCGGTCGGAGTGTTCGCATTCAGCGTCTACAACCCGCTCGCCTCGGCTTTTGCGGCGCGCTACGAGTTGTTGCAGGAGCGGTATTTCGACAAGGGCTCCCCTGCGCTGACGATCTCGGGCAATGGTGTCTGGCTCCGCCAGGGTGATGAGGCCGGTCAGACGGTGCTGCGAGCTGATCGCTCCACAGGCTCGGTCGAGCGGCTTTGGTCGGTCAGTGTCTTTCAGTTTGATAAATCCGATCATCTCTACCGCCGTATCGAAGCCCGCGCGGCGCATCTGGAGGACCGGAATTGGCGCCTGACAGGCGTGTCGGAATGGACGATCCCCGCGGTCGGTGCGACCGAGGCCGAGGTCAAGCCACTGGCTGAGACCAGCGAAGAGATCCGGATCCCGACCGATCTGACCCGGGAGCGTATTGCGGAGAGTTTTGCGGCGCCCGAGACGATCTCATTCTGGGCCTTGCCGGGGTTTATCTCCTTGCTCGAGAGCTCGGGCTTCTCCTCTGACCGCCATTGGATGCATTTCATCGGGCTGCTCGCGACACCGGTGGTGTTTGTCGCCATGGTCCTGATCGGGGCTGCATTTTCCATGCGCCATGCAAGGTTTGGCGGGCTTGGCGTCATGGCGCTTGGCTGTGTTTTGACCGGGTTCGGCTACTTCTTCCTCTCGGATGTGACCACGGCGCTTGGCGCATCAGGCGCTGTGCCGGTGATGCTTGCCGGTTGGGCGCCGCCATTTGCAGCCATTCTCCTCGCTCTGGGCTTGCTGCTGCATCTCGAAGACGGCTAAGGTGATGTGCAACCGGTCGATCGAGAACCGGATTTGTGCGGGGGTTCGAACGGCATATGGGACGAAGCGTGTTCTGGACGGCGATCGTGACCGTCCTCGCCTTCTGGATCGGTGCGGGACAGCTTGCCGCGCAGGGTCTTGAGGTTGACGAAGACCAACCCGTCGCCCTGATTGCCGATGATGTCACCTATAACAGCGAGACAGGCGTGTTGACCGCGACAGGCAATGTCGAGGTCTTTTTTGGCGACCGGACCCTGACTGCTGATCAGATCACGTACAATGAGCGGACCCGCCGGATTGGCGCGTCGGGCGATATCGTTCTGCGCGATCCCGAAGGCACCACGGTCTTTGGCAATGTGGTCGATCTGGATGCCGATCTCACCGATGGAATTATCCGAGGGGCGCAGTCGATCCTGGGCGATCAGGGGAAACTGGCGGCTGTGGAGGCGCGGCGGTTTGAGGAGCGCTACAACGTGCTCTCCAAAGCGGTCTACAGCCCTTGCGATGTCTGTGCTGATGATCCGACCCCGCTCTGGCGGATCCGGGCGCGGCGGATCATCCATGACGAGGAGGACAAGCAGGTCCATTACGAGAATGCCTGGTTTGACGTCCTCGGCGTGCCGCTGTTCTGGACCCCCTATTTCCGGCA
>JBCDAS010000254.1:0-6028 GCA_039185235.1 Pseudomonadota bacterium | reverse complement strand
TAGGTCAACACCGATTGTGGTAACTTGCATGGGGTGGCTCCTCTCAAAGCAGATTTAGGCACCTGCATTATGGCGCATTGCGACGCCGGTTGGAGCAGGAGCCATCCACCCCATCAGCATTGGCCTCCAGTAGGTGCGTCGCGAAGCTATATCGCAACACTCGCAAGGTGGCGTGCTTCGAGATGCCCGCCATGTTCTTCACCGATGTGAACGCTCGGTGCAGCTGGCGCGACGAGATCGGGTTCGCCTTTGGCTTAGCTGGGAGCAGCCATCCCTTGGGGCGGCTTCGTTTCGGATATTCGCGCAATAGTTCAAGCAAGCCGGGCGACATAACTTTCCAATCTTTCCGTCTCTTGCTTTGTTCGACATGGATGAGCATGCGGTGACTGCCGATATCGGTGACCCTCAGCTGGCATACCTCTGTTGCCAGGATTTCGACGCCATTGGAGATTCTGAGCGCCGCACGATACTTCAGACCTGATCCTGGCGCTGCTAGAAGTAGATCCGGGACCTCCTCGACGCTGAACACCACGCGCGGCTTCCGCGCTCGGATGCGGAACTGCACGAACCGCTTCGTGTCCTTTCACCCGCAGGTTTGATTGCGCGAGCGGCTTCATCCTTGTTCTTGTGAGCTGAAATTGACAGCAGGTGAGAACGCGCGCAGGTCCTAACAATGCTGGCTGCGACCCTTACGGATCGCAGCCTTGGCTTTTGCTCGATAGCGAGGATCTCGGCCTTTGTCTTGCAGTCTTAGGGTCTTGCCGCCTTAACGCTCGATGCCGAGGCGGACTCCATCTCTCGAAATCTCTAGACCGAACCGGGGGCCGTTCTCGATGTAGACGACGTCAGGTTCTGGGGTTGGGACCAGGTAGGCCTCTCGCTCGAGCCGGGTGATCCGCCGGTTGTTGCGCGCCTCAATCCGCGAGAGATCCGAACGCAGGGCTTGGATCTCGTTGAAGTTCCGGCGCGCCTTGCGTCCGCGGTGGTTGTAGGTGCGATACTCCAAACGGTCCAATTTCTCCTGGAGGCGCTGGATCTCCGCATCCCGCCGGTAAGGGCCACGCAGGTCGCGCAGGGAGTAGATGTCCTGAGCAACAGTATCGAGCGCTTTGGAGACCCGGTGCGACCGTGGACCGGCTTCCGCCACCTCGGGCAGGGCACTTGCTGCGACGCCCAGGATGATCGCGCTGCCGAGGATGACGCTCTTCAGGTTCAGGGCTGGTTTCTCGAATGTCATGTTGAACTCCATCGGATGATTTGAGGCGCCGCCCTTTGGTCAAACGGCGCCAGGAGTGGCTGATCTCAGTAGCGCCAGCGGTATGCGTTCCGGTAAGCGCGGTTTTCGAAGCGCTCGGACTTGCGATAGAAGCGGTCGGAGCGACGATCGAGGCGATAGGCCTTGCGGTCTAACCGGTTCGCAGCGCCGTAACGGCCGCGATCCCGGAGGCGATCTGCCCTGCGGCTGTAACGATCAGCCTTGCGATCGATCCGGCGGGCCTTGCGCTCGAAACGCTCGGACTTGCGGTTCCAGCGGTCTTGGCGGCGATCGTATCTGCGCTCACGCCGATCATACCGGCGGTCATAGCGCGCCTCGCGCCGGTCTGCCCTGCGCTCATACTGAACCTCGCGCCGATCCGAACGGACGTCGCGCCGATCAGCCCTGCGGTCCTGACGCACCTCGCGGCGATCTCCCCGGTTGTTCTGGCGAGCCTCACGCCGGTCCTGGCGATTGTCGATACGTTCCGCTCTGCGCTCTGCGCGATCGTTCGATTGGGCGTCGGCTGGCGCCGGGGACCAGAGTAAGAGGCCACTGACGGGCAAGGCGAGGGCCATCCGGATCAAGTTCTTCATCTGACTTCTCCCAAGTTGTCTCTGTTGCAATTGGCATCGGAGACAACAACGGGATCCGCTGCGGGCATGCGGGGGGAACGCTTCGTTGCGTGAACGTTGCACCGGACCCCGTTGAAGCTCCGATGCAGTGACCTTCGCTGGATCGGACCTTAAAATTGCATGCCGCGGCTGTTATGGAATTTTAATGTCAGGAAATGCGAAATGGGCTGCTCTGGGAGCTGGGGTTGTGATGCAAATGCGTGCCATTGGCGCTTTTGTTGTGCTTGCGTTTTTCCTGACGGCGCAGCCGGGGGGTGCAGGTGTCCGCGCCATCGATGCGTTTCACCCGGCCCTATCCGCCGAGGAGCAAGCTGAACCCATCCTTCTGGCGCAGAACGCACAACGCGACGCCAACCGGCGCGACGGAGAAAGCGTTCCCGCCCGTAGCCTACAACGCATCATTAAGAGCAAGCCGGAATACAAGAACGCCCAGATCACCAATGTCTACATCCGCAGGCCGGCCCGGACAAAATCCGGCTTCATGTACGAGGTCTGGGTGCGTCAGAGGAACGGGGCAGAGACCCTGGTCTATGTCGATCCGGATACGCGACAGATCCTCTACGAAGCGCCTGGGCGGCGTTAGAGAGAAGGAAGAGCCGTGCGCACGCTGATTGTTGAAGACGACCCGGATCTGTCATCTCAGATAACCTCACTGCTCGAGGGAGAGGGTTATGTTGTCGACGCAGCCCGGGATGGGGAGGAGGCGCTCGAGCTTGGGCTGGAGAACCCCTATGCAGCAGTGATCCTCGATCTTGGCCTGCCGGGGATGGATGGTCTTTCGGTCCTGCGTCGCTGGCGGGAGGCAGGTCGGTCCATGCCTGTGATCGTGCTGACCGCGACCCGGCAGTCTGTTGCTGATATGCGGGATGGGGTGCGGGCTGGGGCCACAAATTACCTACTCAAACCAGTGGATTTGGAGTTGCTGCTCGACTGGGTGCGGGGGGCGGTGAATTCCTCCGGCCCTAACGTTACGACACCTGTGTTGGAGGTGGGCGCGATCCGCATGGACACTCGCGCGCTCCGGGTTTGGGTCGATGGCGATCCGCTCAAACTGACCCCGACGGAATTCCGATTGCTCCACTGCCTGATCGTGAGCGCTGAACGCCCGAGTTCGGCGAATGATTTGGCAGAACGCGCCTTTGACAATGCTTCAGCCAAGACCGGTGGCGAAGTTCCGGTCTATATCGGCCGCCTCCGCGACAAGCTCGGCAAGGAGATGATCGAGACTGTGCGCGGTTATGGCTACCGTCTCGTCCAACCTGTCGAGAAATGACGCTTTTACCCAAAGGCTTGAGCCAACAGCTGCTGATCGTGGCAGCGGTGCTCTATGCCCTGGTTTGTACTCTGGCTTGGTTGATCATCGAGACCGCCGTAGAAGGTCCCGCCCGGCGTGCGGTCGAGAGCCAGATGGAGAACCTGGCTCGCGAGCTTAGGGGCCGCTGGACAACCGCGCAGATCACAGGCTCTTTTCCCAATGACGTCGTGAGCGGGGAGCTTTATTGGAGCGTCACAGACGAGGTCGGGGGCGTCTTTCTCTCCGCCGTTTTGGATGCGGAGGGTTTTGTTCCACCCAGCCTGGTTCGCAGCGGCGCTGATCCGGTGCTGCAGGTCATCGCCTCGCCGATTGGGGATCTGGCGACCTTCCAGCAAGCCCGGGCTGAAACGCCGCCTATGACACCAGGTACCAAAGCACCAGAAACGGTGGCGGTCACCTATTCGGTCGCCATGAGTGCGGCGCGCTATGGCGAACTGGTCGCCGAACGCGCTCGCGCGCTGAAGCAAGCAGCGCTGAGCGGTTTCGCAGTTTTCAGCGCATTGATGCTGGGCTTGATCGTCGTACTGGTCACGTTGGTTCTACGCCCGCTCAGGCGCCTTGAACGCGCGGCTGAGCACTATGGCGAGGGAGAGAACGCAACGATCGAGGGTGAATTTCCCTCAGAAATTCAGGCAGTCGTCGATAACCTCAATGCGTCGATTGATCGAAATGCGAAGCTGGTTGAGCGGACGCGGCGCTACATTGGCAAGATTGCCCATGACTTGAAGCATCCGCTTGCGGTAACGCAAAACGCGCTCTCCTTCGGCGGCGACGCCGAAATGGCAAAGTCCCGGCTGAACTCGATGGGGGCGATCCTCGACCGATATGCCCAACTGGCGACCTCGATCGGCCCGGATGGTCCTCACCGTGCTCTTGCGCTGCGACCCTTTCTGGAGGATGCGCGCGAGGGCTTTCTGCTGCTCTACCGCTCGGCTCCTCTGACCATTGATCTTGAGTGCGATCCGGGTCTTTCGCTGAGGATCGCGGAAAGCGATCTCGATGCGATCGTGGCCAACTTGATGACCAATGCGCATCGTCACGCAAAATCGCGGATCATAGTGTCTGCCGACGCGCAAGAAGGCTCCCTTACTCTGGCGGTCGAGGATGATGGGCCGGGCCTGGATGAGGAGGCAATGAGACGGGCACTGTCTTGGGGCGAGCGGCTGGACACCTCGGCACCTGGCTCTGGATTTGGCCTGGCAATCGTCGCCGACCTTGCAAGCCTTTACGGTGGCCACCTCACACTCGAGCGTTCTAAAGCTCTGGGTGGTCTCACAGCGAAGGTCAGCCTCAACACGACCGGATGAATATAGATTAAACTTTGTATTTAGGGGATGTAGAGCATAAAGTTGCATCGCTGATCCATCCACTAAAAGAACTATGCCCGAGGCCGCGAGCATCATGCCATCGGTCATCTCATATGGAACCGAACACTATAGAAACAGCTTGTCGACAGCCCCCATCCAAGTGTTCCATTTTGATTGTTAGTGCATCGTGGGCTTGGAGCTCACCCTGTTTTTGGTCCGGGCATTATGCGACCTTTCGGGCTTCTTTCAGTTGGGCCGCAAGCTCACCCGGGGTCAAGTTTCCGAGCGATGAATGCGGCCGGGTTTCGTTGTAGTCAGATCTCCAGACGTTGATCCGGGTTCGAACATCCTCCATCGACAGGAACCATGATGCATTCAGACATTCCTGGCGCAGGCGGCTGTTGAAGGCCTCTATGTAGGCATTGTCGGTCGGTTTGCCTGGCTGGGAGAGTGAGCCGCGATGCGCGCCACCGGTCCGAGCGCCGCGGCGAACCAGCTCGACCTTGTTCAGGTAGGTCCACTGATCCAGTAGCCGGCCAGCGAACTCGGGGCCGTTATCGACTCGAATGCTGCGCGGCTTTCCTCTGATCCGAGCCAATCGGTCCAGCTCGTCGGTGACCCAGGTCAGGCTCGGAATCTCGTCCTGGCAGACGTCGCGAGAGCTTCTCTCGTAAAGCAATCCACGATGGTCCGGGTGCAGGCGCCGGTATTCATCTCGCACGCGGCTCTCGGCCAGTTCCTTCAGGCGCATCCGCAGCTGCACTGTCCTTAGGCCCTGCTTTTCTCGCTTCTTTGGGAGAATCTGCCGGTTGATTTCTGCCTCATGCGGTCTCGTTTTCCAGTGTCATTTTGGTTGCAAACTCATTGGGCGTGAGGTTGCCCAGGGATGAGTGCGGTCTTTGTCGGTTGTAGTCCTCCTTCCATGTGGTGATGTGCGCGTTCGCCTCGATAAGGGTCGAGAAAAGCGTCTCGTTCAATAGCTCATCTCGCAGACTTCCGATGAAGCGCTCGACGGAGGCGTTCTGGGTTCGTTTGCCTGGCGCTATGTAGTGCCAGCCCACACCGGTTTCCTGGCGCCACCGGAGGACTACAATGCTGGTCGGTTCCGTGCCGTTGTCGCTCACGATCGTCTTTGGAAGGCCGCGGCGCCTAGTGAGCGCGGACAGCTCGCGCGTGACGCGCAGGCCGGACAGCGATGTGTCTGCGATCAGGCCAAGGCACTCGTGGCTGAAGTCATCGACGACGGCTAGTACGCGAAACCTGCGGCCATCGGTAAAGGCATCCGAGAGCGAGCCATTAGGTCCGCCATTGGTCCGAGGAGTTGCCCATCAGGGCGCCACCGGTTCGAGCCCGATGGGCGACGGCGAGCGCCCAGGCTCCAGCGTTCATTCGGTCCCTCAGGCACCAACATCGGCCTGCGCATCCCGAGCGCACGTTTCCGACCGCCACGCCGCTTCACTTGCGGCTTTTCTTCCATGTAGAGCCGCCGGGTCTTTTTCTGGTTCACTTGCCAGCC
>JBCDAS010000253.1:0-6079 GCA_039185235.1 Pseudomonadota bacterium | reverse complement strand
CGAGGAGGCGTTCTCCGCCACGAGGCCGAGATTCACAAAAGGCGTGATGAACCGGCTCTCGGGCGTTGCGAAAACCATGTCGCAATGGAATAGGAGCGTCGTCCCGATCCCAACCGCCAGCCCGTCTACCGCAGCCAGGATCGGCTTCTCGATCCGCGGTTGCACGGTCAAATACCGCTCTACGCCGCTGCCCGACAGGCTGCCGGTCTGGGCGATCATCAGGAAGTCCCCCACATCATTTCCTGCCGTGAATGCACCTGGATGGCCGAGCAGCAGATGCACCGAAATCGCGTCATCCGCCTCGCCGGTTTCAATCGCCTCGGCCAGGTCGAGGTACATCTGATTGGTGATCGCGTTCTTTTTCTCGGGCCGGTTAAAGCGGATCATCTGCACCGCGCCGTCGCGGTTGGTCTCGATATGGGTCATGGTTCTTGTCCTTTGGTGATCTCGGTTGCCAGACCGGCAAGCAACGGGATCGCCGCAGCCATCATCTGGGCTTTCTCAGGGTTGGAGGCATTGCCGTCATGGGCGCGGCGGACCACGCCTTGCAGGATCGCGATCAGACGGAAGAAGGAAAAGGCCAGATAAAACGGCCAGTTATCGATCCCATCCCAGCCCCGCCGTTTGCAATAGGCCGCGATATAGGCCGTGTCACTCGGCAGGCCGATCGCCGCGCGATCAACTCCGCCAAGCCCGCGCATGGTGCCTGAATTTGGCAGGTACCACTGCATGCATTGATAGGCGAGATCTGCCACCGGATGGCCGAGGGTCGAGATCTCCCAGTCCAAGACCCCGATGATGCGCGGCTCGGTCGGGTGGAACATCAGATTGTCGATCCGCCAGTCGCCATGAACCAGGCTGATCAGCCCGTCATCCTCGGGCACTCGGTCGGCAATCCAATCGATCAGGGCATCCATCTGGGGCACCGGGTCGAGTTCGCTGGCCCGGTACTGCTTCGACCAGCGCGAGAACTGCCGGGCGTAGTAGTTGCCGGGCGCGCCGTAATCGGCGAGCCCCGTCGCCTCCAGATCCACGCTATGCAAGGCCGCGAGCACCGTGTTCATCTGGTCATAGACCTCGGTGCGCTCTGGTTGGGAAAGTTCTGGCAAGGCTGGGTCCCAGAAGATCCGACCCTCAAGGAACCCCATCACATAGAAATCCCGGCCAAGCGGCCCGTCATCCTTCGCCAAATGCAGCATGTGAGGCACGGGCACATCGGTTTCCCCTAATGCCTGCATGACCCGGAACTCTCGGTCCACCTGATGGGCCGATTTCAGCAACGTTCCCGTGGGCTGACATCGCAGAACGTAACGCCCGGAACTCGCGGTCAGCGCATAGGTGGGGTTGGATTGCCCGGAGGAGAACTTTTTAACCTCCTGCAACGTCCCAAATCCTGGGATTGCCTCCGCCAGATAGGGGGCGAGACCATCCACAGTGACATCGGGTTGCGGGGGCAGCGTCATGGCCGGGCTCCTTTGCGGCGGACTTTGCCGCGTCTCCCACGCCCTGTCCAGAATGACGTAATGTTACCCTGTGAGGGCAAAATTCAGGTTCCGCTACGGCAAAAAGGACGCTACCCAAAGGTATGGCGAGTGAAACGCTTTCAGTGAAGATCTGGCGTGGCCGCGAGGATGGTGCGCTCAAGACCTACGAGATCCCGGCGCGGGAGAACCAGACGGTGCTGGATGTCGTGACCGAGGTTCAGCGCCTGCATGAGCCCGCACTGGCCTACCGGTTTGCCTGTCGCGTCGGCGTCTGTGGCTCTTGCGCGATGATGGTCAATGGCAAGCCTCGTTGGACCTGCCGGACCCATGTGAAAAAGGTGGCCGATGCGGGAGAGCTGACCATCGAGCCCATGCGAAATCTTCCCAAAATCAAAGACTTGGTTTGCGATATGACCGAGTTCTTTGAGAAGTGGACCAAAGCAGGGGGCACATTCGAGGGCACCAAGACACGCAGCGATCCAACGGCCAAGATCGATCCTGAAGACGCGCGGCGGCGCAAGGTCGATGCCGGGATCGAATGCATCAACTGCGCCGTCTGCTACGCCGCCTGCGATGTCGTGAGCTGGGACCAGGAATATCTCGGCCCCGCAGCGCTGAACCGCGCCTGGACGCTGGTGAATGATGAGCGCGCGGCGAACGCCACGAGTGTGAAACGCGCCGCTCAGGGGGCTGGGGGATGCGGCTCTTGCCACTCCCACGGTGCCTGTGTCGCTGCCTGCCCTGTTGGCCTGAACCCGACCCAGAGTATCGCAGGGCTCAAGCAACGCTCGCTGTTTGAGTTGCTCGGGGGCGGATGATGGAAGCGCGCCTCTTTGCCATACAGCGCCTCACGGCGATGATTCTGGCGCCTTTGGTGCTGATCCACTTGATCGGGATCCTCTATGCGATTCAGGGCGGGTTGACGGCGGCGGAGATCCTTGGGCGCACCCAATCAACCTGGCTTTGGCCTGTCTTCTATGGCCTCTTCGTGATCTGTGCTGCCGCTCACGGCGCGATTGGGCTACGAAACATCCTGGTTGAGTGGGGCCGGCTGCCGCGTCGGGTCGCAAATCCAGCGATGGTGCTGTTTGCGCTGTTGCTGGGCTTGCTCGGCATGCGGGCCGTCGTGGCAATCGCATGAAGCGCCAGATCGGATATTGGGCGGCGATCGGTCACCGGATTTCTGGCCTTGCGCTGGTGCTGTTCCTGCCAGTCCACTTCCTCGCGCTCGGTCTTGCGTTGGAGGGGGCGGATCGGTTCGACGCGTTCCTGGCCTATGCGGATTTGCCGCTGGTTAAAATGGCCGAGTGGGGGTTGGTCGTGCTCTTGACGCTGCACCTGCTTTTCGGCCTGCGGGTGCTGATCCTCGAGTTCCTCCCCTGGGGCGGATTGCGGCATAGATGGATCTGGGGCGGGGCTGCCGCATCGCTCGCGGTCGGTGGCGTTTTCCTTGCAGGAGCATTCTGATGCAGGTGGAGCGTTTTGCCACCGATATCCTGATCCTGGGCGCCGGTGGAGCAGGTCTGTTCGCAGCCCTCCACGCGAAGCAGGCTGACCCAGATCTCGATGTTACGCTCGCCGTAAAGGGCCTTACCGGCAAATGCGGCTGCACACGGATGGTGCAGGGCGGCTACAATGTGGCGCTCAATCCTGGCGATTCGATCGAGCGGCATTTCATGGACACGATCGCGGGCGGCAAGTGGCTGCCGCGCCAGGATCTCGCCTGGCGTCTGGTCAATGGGGCTGTTGAGACAATTCAAGAGCTTGAGAACGAAGTCGGTTGTTTTTTCGACAGAAATCGAGATGGCAGTCTTCACCAAAAGGCCTTTGCTGGCCAAAGCTTTGACCGCACGGCGCATAAAGGGGATCTCACGGGCATCGAGATCATCAACCGCTTGATGGAGCAGGTTCTGGCCCGCGATGTCCACCGGCTGGAGGAGCATCGGGCGATCGAGCTGATCCCGGCTGCCGATGGTTCCGGCATCGCCGGTGTCCTGATGATCGACATGCGCACGGGCGCCTATCGTCTGGTCCGCGCGAAGGCTGTCCTGATGGCGACCGGCGCCGGGCCGACCATGTATCTCTACCATACGCCCTCGGGCGACAAGGCTTGTGACGGGCTGGCCATGGCGTTGCGGCGGGGCTTGCCGCTCCGCGACATGGAGATGGTTCAGTTCCACCCGACAGGGCTTCTGGGCGGGCCGGGCACACGGATGACCGGCACCGTGCTAGAGGAAGGGCTGCGTGGGGCAGGGGGCCATCTGCTCAACGGTGCGCAGGAGCGCTTTATGACCGCCTACGACCCTGCCGGAGAGCGCGCCACCCGCGATGTCGTCAGCCGTGGCATCTATGCCGAGATGCGGGGCGGGCGCACAACGCCAATGGGCGGCGTCTATATCGATATGCGCCATGTGGAGAACACCGCTGGCCGATTCCCCGGCATGGTCAAACGCAGCGCCGATTGCGGCTTTGACCTTGCCCATGGGATCGTCGAAGTCGTGCCCACGGCGCATTACATGATGGGGGGCGTGGAGATGGAGGTGGATACCTCCACCGAGATCCCGGGCCTCTTCGTGGCGGGAGAGGATGCGGGCGGGGTCCATGGCGCGAACCGCCTGGGGGGCAATGGCGTCGCCAACTCGACCGTTTTTGGTGGGATTGCAGGGACTGAGATGGCGCGCTTCGTTTTCTCGCAAAGGCTGGCGCCTGCGGATGAAATCTATATAGAACAAGGGGTTGCGCGGGCAGAGCGGCCGTTTGCTCTGAAGCCCGGTGATCTCATGGGCCTGCGCGAGCGGCTGAACCAGCTGATGTGGGACGATGTCGGCATCATGCGCGATGCCGAGGGTCTGGCGCGCGGCAAAGCAGGTTTGGCGGATCTGCGCGCGGAACTGGCCGAGACGGGGTTGGCGGATGGCGACCGGGCCTTCAACCTCACCTGGCATGACTGGATGAACATTGAGAGCTTGATCGACATTTCCGAGGTGATCGTGCGCGCCGCCGAGCTGCGCGAAGACAGCCGAGGCGCGCATTTCCGCGAGGACTTCCCTCAGACGGGCGATCTGGAGGCAACGGCCTTCACCCGGATCCGCCAGCTGGGCGCCGATCTGACCGCCGAGTCCGTGCCCGTGACTTTCGATATCGTAAAGCCCGGAGAGAGCCTGATCGACGGTGCCATCGGGGCACCAACGGCGGCGGAATGATGGACGCCCTTGCCGAAACCTGTGAGACGCGTAGGTAAAGGGTAAGCGCCGTCACAAACTGAGAGACCAAACATGCTCGTTGTCCTGTCACCTGCGAAGAAACTTGATGAAACTCGGCATGCGGGACGGCCGCTGACGGAGCCAATTTTTCCCGAAGAAACAAGGGCTTTGACGAAGAAGGCAAAGACGCTGTCAAAGCCCGCGCTGCAGAAGCTGATGGATATCTCGGAGCCGTTGGCGAAGCTTAATCAGGACCGGTTTCGTAACTTTGAGGACCTGTTGGAAGGCCCGGCGGCGCTGATGTTCGATGGGGATACCTATACGGGCCTCGACGCCAAGACGCTGAGCGAGGACGGGTTGACCTATGCGCAGAACCATCTGCGCATCCTCTCGGGGCTCTACGGCCTGCTGCGCCCGCTGGATGCCATGAGACCCTACCGGCTGGAGATGGGGAGCAAGCTGTCCACCCGGCGGGGCAAGGATCTCTACGCCTTTTGGGGAGATCGGATCGCGCGGGCCTTGAACGCCGAGGCAGAGGCGACCGGTTCGGGTTGGCTGTTGAATTGTGCAAGCCAGGAATATTTTGGCGCGGTCGACCGCTCGGCCTTGCAAATCCCTGTAATCACGCCGGTTTTTCTTGAGGACCGGACTGGCGGACCCAAAACCATCTCGTTTTTCGCCAAGCAGGCGCGCGGGGCACTGGCGCGGTTTGTGGTTGAGAACCAGCTTCGTGATCCAACAGAGCTTACGGCCTGGCAGGCAGGTGGCTATCGCTATGAGCCGGATCGATCGACCCCTGATTCCCTCGTGTTCCTGCGACCCGAGCAGGCTCAGTCAGCGGCCTGACAGCTCTGGACAGAGGCGGGGTGGCTGGGGTCTACTCGGGCGCGATAAGAGAGGACGCAAATGATCCCAAACGCCACCATCGAGGAAGCCGCCTATCAGATCATGGCCAAGGCCGCGATTGATATTCCAGAGGATTATTTCAATGGAATCAAGGGGATGATCGATCTGGAGACGGGCGATCTCTCGGCTTTTGTGCTCAAGGCGATGGTGGATAATTATGAGGCCGCGACCGAGGATCGACGGCCGATGTGCGCTGATACCGGGCTGCCGCGCTACTATGTGAAATTGGGCGACAAGGCGAAGGTCGAGGGGTTCACGGGGCTTGAACGGGCGTTGCGCTCGGCCACTGCGCGGGCGACGTTTGATGTGCCGCTGAGGCCCAATCGGGTGCACCCTTTGTGGCGGACGGATAACAATAACAATGTGGGTTTGAACGCGCCTGAGGTGGAGTGGTCGTTTGAGCCCGAGGTGGACTGGATCGACCTCACCACGGTGCATAAAGGCGGGCTGTTCGGGTCGGATTACCGGATGCTCTTTCCCGGCGAT
>JBCDAS010000252.1:0-6166 GCA_039185235.1 Pseudomonadota bacterium | reverse complement strand
GGGATCCTGCCGGGTGGGCTCAATGTCCGGCGGCGGGCGAAATCGATCCATGACCAGTTGCTGGCCGAGCGGACGAGCAATCTGCAGATGCCTCATGTGGCGAATGACTGGCTTTCAGTTTATGCGATGGCCGTGAATGAGGAGAATGCGGCAGGCGGTCAGGTTGTCACCTCTCCGACCAATGGCGCGGCAGGTGTCTTCCCCTCGGTGCTGCGCTACTATCGCGATCACATTGTGGGCTCCACACAGGATGGGGTGCGGGACATGCTTCTGACTGCGGCAGCGATTGGCGGGATCGTGAAGCACAACGCTTCGATCTCGGGCGCGGAATGCGGCTGTCAAGCTGAAGTCGGCTCTGCCTCGGCAATGTCGGCAGCTGCACTTTGTGCCGCCATGGGTGGAAGCGCTGCCCAGGTGGAGAACGCGGCCGAGATCGCCTTGGAACACCATTTGGGCATGACCTGTGATCCGATCAAAGGCTTGGTCCAAGTGCCTTGTATCGAGCGCAACGGCCTGGGGGCGATCAAGGCTGTCTCTGCGGCATCCCTGGCGCTGCGCGGTGACGGAGAGCATCTGGTCTCGCTGGACGCCTGTATCGCGACCATGCGCGAGACCGGGCGCGACATGATGGACAAGTACAAGGAGACCTCACTCGGCGGTCTCGCGGTCAACGTGCCGGGCTGCTAAGTTTCCTGTCCAAGCAGCGAGGGCACAGGTCCTTCGCGGAAACGGAGCACGGGCTCGCCATCCTCGCCAAATCCACCGCTGCCAAAGCTTTGGCGTGGGAGGCGGATGTTCAAACTTTGGGATGCTTGGCTCCAGGCCCTGTCGGTCACGATGCAGTTCGTTGCCTTGCCGCGCAGATCGTTGGCGAAACTGACCTCCTGCATGAAGGAGAGATTATCGACCACCCGATTGCCATCAACATAGACCACTCCGGCGGCCACGATGCGATCATGCAGGTTGTCGGTCAGCACGCTTTGGCGTTTGACCGTCCAAGCGCCGCAAACCGCCAATCGACCATCGCGTTCAACCGCGCGGGCCATGACCGTGACAATTGCGCCATCGTTCCAATGTCCCCCCACGGTGACATAGCTTTGGTCAAGTTCCGAGCCTGCGGTCGAGATATGGTTGGTGCAGGCCAAACAGGCAAGCAATGGGAGCAGGGGCAGTCCAAGTTTGGTCATCATGCGTACCTCGTAAAGCGAGTGTAGCGCAGTACGCTGGGGTCGAACATCCTCTACGGGTTCACATTTCCTCTAAATCGGATCAGTCCTTGGTGAGCGCTTTGATCAGACTGCCAAGGCAGTCACGCTCCAGCATGATGAGAACGCCTGGGCGGTCAAAGGCGATCTGTACCTGGTCCGCGACCGCTCTGTTTGACGTGCCTACTTGCTGACCAAGCGCCATTGTCAGGCCGTCGATACCCCACTCAAGACCCACACTTTCAGTCCCCGTCGCCTCGCTGAGTGCGACGAAGGAGACACGCGAACCGGTGCCAACGGTCAGATCAAGGCGCTTCTGCGGGGGAACCAGAGCCAAGACCTCCTTCTCTCCCAGCAGGATCACGGTTTGGTCTGCGCGTCGCATCATCGTGTCAAAGACCGCTAAAGTGTGATCTAATCGACGCCCAGTGAAGCCAACCGCCAGATAAAGCGGCGCTTGTGCGGTGTAGAGGCACTTCTCGAAATCTGTGGTCTCTTGCTCGGCCAATGGCACCACTCTGGTCAGGCGCTCCAGCGCGGCTTGGTCGGTGATCGAGTCCATATCCCCAATAACGGCCGTGGGCCGGTGCCCCATCTCGATAAGCCGCTCTCCCGCGCCATCGGCGGCGATCAAAACGGGTGCATAGCGCATTGCCTCGGTCAGCATCATTTGATCCAAAGCACCGCCGCCGACGAGGGTAACCGGATGATCAAAGTTGAGTGCCATAGACGATCCCTCGACCACGGAAGCGCATGGGTCAAGTCCCAGGTCAGACAAGCTCCCCTTTGCTTGACCGACACCGGGAAATGAGTGACGCTCCGTTAGTGGGGTGAGAGCAGCAAAACAAGAGGGGCCCATGACCGAGCAAAACCGGCGGGTGGATGTCCGCCTTGGGAAACTCGCAATCTCTGTCCAGGGGTTCGACGATCCGGTCACACCGATCCAGCAGATCATGCAATCCGTGCATCAGCTCCTCCGAGCCGAGCCCAATGCGACCGATCTATCGATTGGTCTGGATGACCAAGTCGTCCAGGGGCTCTTGCAGCAACTCGCCAATGATCCTGAGGTACAGGAGGATGAAGTTGAGGCGGTCCCCGGTCTCGTCATCGTGCGCAAGGCTGCGGAAATTGAAGATGCCGACGAGGCTCCGCAAGCTTTGCCCAACACCGAGCCTGACGCCCAGATCGAAGAGGATGCAGGCGCTGAGCACAGTGTAGAAGTTGAAACCGCAGCAAGTGCCGAGGCTGACGACGAAGACTCGAGTGACGCGGATGCAGAAGAGGCAGAGGCGGATCTCGATGCGGTTTCACTGGAACCGGTCGAAGAGCCTGTTGAGACTAGTCCAGAAACCGATCCAGAACCCGTGACCCCATCGGGGCCTCGGATTTTTGGGCGTTACGCGGTTCCGATCCCGGCATCCACCCCGACCGAGACGCCGCTCGACCCGGTGTCTGACCAATCAGTCGATCAAGTTGAAACCGACGTTCTGTCAGAGCCCGACCTCGCAGACCTGCCCGCGCCCGCGCCCGAGATAACTCCTGAGGACACAGATGATGGGGAGCCAGATGCTGCTGTTGGGGAGGTGGAGCCTGAGATCCCGGCAGAGCCTATGCTGGAGGCCGCGCCGACAGATTCCGTCGCAGAGAGCACCTTTCAGCCGGGCGAACAACTCGATCCCGCTCCCGATCCAGCAAGTGAGACGGAGGCGCTGCCAGATCCCGAACCGGCGGATGAGGACGAAGAACAGGTTCCTGCTGAACCAGAGCCAAATATCTCCGCCGCTCCCGCGTCACAGGTTGAGGACGAGCCAGAAATCGAGATCGCTCCAGACGCCGCCGCCGTCGTCGATACTGCACCAGAGTTCGAGACCGCAGCTGTACCGGAGCCTGAGACCTTTGCCGAGGCCGCACCCGAGAGCCCCATAGAGGCCGGACTCGCATTAGAGGCGAACCAGGACGCCGATCCTGACCCGGTCTCTGGATTTGATGATCAGCAAGCGGTGCCAGAGGAGCTTATTCCCGAGGCGGCTCCGATCGATGCTATTGAGGCACAGCCTAGTCTTCCGACTGATATGGAACCAACTGCGCCTATAGAGGACGCAGTCATTGGGCCTGCTTCTGACACCCTCCCTCGGGCCGAAGCTGAGGCGCATCTCTCGCCAGAGCCTGCCGAGCCTGAGGTCGAACCGGTATCGGAAGACATCAGCAGTGACCCGGTCCTCCCAACAAACATCTTTGCACCCCCGCCCATTACAGAGGAGCCATCAGACCTTGGCCCAGATGTGGACGCGCAGACCCCTCTCGACGCCGCCGAGCCGCTCTTATCCGAGGCCGAACCAGATCCGTCACCCGAGGTTGAAGTCGCGATTGAGCCAGAGAAGGAAGAGCCGGCACCAGCCGCACCGATCAACATCTTCGCGCCTCCCGCATCTGCCATTCAAACAGCCACCCCAGCGCCGGAGCCGGAAACAGTTCTCGCATCGGCCCTAGAAGAGGCTGATCCGGAGCCAGTGGTGGAAGTCATGCCGACACAAGAGTTAGAGAGCGATCCCGCCCCGACCGAGGCTTTCACGACTGAACCAGAGCCTGTCGAGGCCTCGGAATCCATCGACACGGGTCCTGCACCCGCGTCCCCGGTCTCAGATCCCAAACCCGCGATGACAGCGGACACCGCCCTATCGGCTGCGCCCGAGGCAGGCTTCATCAACATATTCGCACCGCCACAGCCTGCTACGTCTTATGCACCCGCTCAAGAAGCGCCTGCCGCTGCTCTTGCGCCCGAGCCCGAACCCTTGGGCGAGCTCTCAGCCGAGGTTCTCGCTGTGCGTGCCCAGGCGGAATCCACGGCTGACATCCTGAGCGCATCGGCCGCCTGGCTTGCTTTGGTGAAGAACCAACCTGCTTTTACACGCCGCGAGGTGATGACGGTCTTCGAACAGGTCCGGGGCGCCCATGACCGCAGTCTCGAGGCGCGGATCAAAGGCTATGGGCGACTGGTCCGCAACGGACAGCTGGTTTTGGTCGAAGACGGGCTGTTCGGCCTAAGCGAGGCTGAGCGCGAGCGGTTCTCTGGACTGATCTAGTCAGGGTTTGTCGGCGTCCGGATCCTCGCGCCCGATACCGCGGAACAACCTGCGGAATGGAAGGGCCCAAAGGATCCCAAGGACCACATAGACGATCAACTCGACGAAGATCGGCGGGCGCTCGAACAGATCAATCACCAGGGTCGCTCCGATGATGTAGAGCGGCAGACCAACAATCAGGATGAGCGCACAAAGCAGCTTTCGCATTTTATAAGACATGGGGGGGCATATAGGCCCGCATTCCAGATTGGCACCCGTTGCAAGAGGCGATCGAGCCCTCTTTCCTTCAGTTGCGAGAGCGTCTAGACAGGCGCCGCTGGAGAGGTGGCAGAGTGGTCGATTGCGGCGGTCTTGAAAACCGTTGAGGTGAGAGCCTCCGGGGGTTCGAATCCCTCCCTCTCCGCCATTTCACATTGCTGGTCGCCGTTTCCCGCTAACACCTTGAAAGGCAATGTGGTTTTCGGGGTTCGGAGTCCGGTTTTCCGGCAGTAGGGTAACCGGTCTTCAAAAGCCAGCTTTAGCACTGTTCTTTTAGCCTCTAAGCCATCACTTTCCCATATTTTCCAAGGGCTTGCGAGAAAGGTGAAGGCGAGTTCGAACATCTCTTCGAAGGGGCGCTTGGGTTTGAGGCTGGCGTGGAGCTTTTCCTCTTTCACCAGTTTCGTGCGCTCGAGCTTCTCAACATCTCGGCGAAGCAGGTGTTTCATCTCCGTAAGTTTCTCCAGACGTAGATCCCATTCGCGTTTGAAGATGATGGCGAAGTAGTCGAACAGCTTCTGAGACGGTTGCAGTGACTTGAGCATGGCTTCGAAGTCGCCCTCAAGCGCCTCGCGCCGGATCGACTTGCTGTAGCTCTCGCAGCCCTTGGTGAAGCACATGTAGTAAGGGTGACGCTTACCCGTCTTGCTCTTGGACCAGCATGAGGCCAGCGGGTTGTTGCAATCGGCGCAGGCGATGAAGCCGCGCAGCGGGAAGTCCTCATTGATGTCCTTGCGGGCCGGAACGCGAGCCCCTTGCTTGATCCGCTCCTGAGCGCACAGTGGAGTGCCCCACGGAGTTGCCCATTCAGATTGTTAGTGCATGAGGGGTCTCTGGTCCATCGGGATGATGCTCTCTGGGGCAGGTGGTCGATATCCGAGGGCGCTGTGTGGACGGATGGTTTTGTAGTGGCGGCGCCATTGTTCGATCAGGATCTGTGCCTCGCGGAGTGAGTAGAAGATCTCACCGTCCAGCAACTCGTCCCGGAAGCGGGCATTGAAGCTTTCACACTGAGCGGCGCAGCGCGCCATTGGTCCGAGCGCCGCCGCGAAGCCGTTTTCCCACGGTGAACCGGGCTCGATGAACGCGGTTTTGGCGCCGGCGGTTGCAATCCAAATGCGCACTTTCTCAGCGATGAATTCGGGGCCGTTGTCAGAGCGGATGAACTCAGGCACCCCTCGCAGGATGAAGAGATCGGTCAACGCATCGACGACGTCGGTCGAGTTGAGCTTGCGTGCGACGCGGATCGTCAGTGCCTTCTTGGTGTTCTCGTCGATGATGTTGAGCATCCGGAACTTCTTTCCGTCCTGGGTACGGTCTTCGACGAAGTCATAGCTCCAGACATGGTTGCGCCGCTCCGGGCGCAGCCGCACGCAGGAGCCGTCGTTGAACCGCAGACGCCCCCCCTTTCTCTGTTTATTTGGCACTTTCAGCCCTTCGCGCCGCCAGATCCGTTCCACGCGCTTATGATTCACATGCCAGCCCGCCTTGTTCAGCAGACCGGTGACCATGCGATACCCGTAGCGCCCGTATTGATCGGCCAGCTCAATGATATCGTCGGTCAGACGCTCTTCGTCCGCGCGGCCCTGCGGCACCTTGCGCTGCGTGGATCGGTGCTGT
>JBCDAS010000251.1:0-6172 GCA_039185235.1 Pseudomonadota bacterium | reverse complement strand
CTCATTCACGGCCATCGCATAAACTGAAAGCCAGTCATTCGCCACATGAGGCATCTGCAGATTGCTCGTCCGCTCGGCCAGCAACTGGTCATGGATCGATTTCGCCCGCCGCCGGACATTGAGCCCACCCGGCAGGATCCCATCGCGAGCCAATCCACGTTCGATGCAAGCGGTCATGACTTGCCAAATCCGGTCGAGGCCTGAATTTAGATCAGTCCGGCTGCGGCAGTGTTCCTCGTTCGCCCGCTTCATCTCGGCAATCGAGAGGCCTGACTTTGCCGCCATGGCGAGCATTTCTTCGGCCGACGTGAAGGGGTAAGGCACGTCCGGCGCAGCATCTACAGCGTCCAGGCGGACAAGGCCCTTCATCTCGGCCTCGGTTTGCACGAAACCGCCACCGATGGAGTAGTAAGTCTCCCGCTGGAAGAGGTTGCCCTCTGCATCCCAGGCGCTCAGAACCATAGCGTTGGCATGCAGCGGCAGGGGCGGGCCATAGTCGAAGATGAGATCCGCATCCGGGTCAAAGGCCAGGTCACCCAGCCCAGGAGGCTGGATGCGTTTGGTTGCCCGGATCGTCTCCAAAGCAGCCTCGGCGGCACCCGCCTCGATGGTTGCAGGTTCAAAGCCAGCCAAGCCCAGGATCACCGCCCGGTCAGTTGCATGGCCATGCCCAGTGAAAGCCAGTGAGCCGTGCAGCCGACAGCCGAGCCGCGCCAGATCGCTCGCACCGGGGATCCGCTCCCCCTCCTTCAAAACTCTCAGAAACCGCGCAGCGGCCACCATCGGACCCATCGTGTGGGAGCTCGACGGACCAATGCCGATTTTGAAGATGTCGAAGATCGAGAGGAACATTGGCTTTCCTTGCTGCTAGACCTCCATTTATGTTGGTCTGCGCTTGCATTCCAGACCAAAGCCGACCGGATCCTCCACTGGCGCGACAGGTCAGAGACGCTATGATGAAGCCGAGATTCTCAGGAGCATCTATGAGCGACGACCTTTCCCCTTCCGACCGGGCCAAAAGGGCCGCTGGGCTGGCAGCGCTAAAACATGTGCGGCCCGGAATGAAACTTGGCCTGGGCACGGGTTCGACTGCGGCTTTTATGGTGTCAGATCTGGGCGCATTGGTGGCCGATGGGCTTGAGATTGTCGGCATCCCGACCTCGTCGCGGACAGAAGCGCAGGCGCGTGGCCTCGGAATCCCGCTCGCAAGCTTGGAGGAGGCGGGCCGGCTCGACTTGGTGATCGACGGGGCGGATGAGTTCGACCCCGCGCTTTGCCTGATCAAGGGCGGTGGTGGCGCGCTGTTGCAGGAGAAAATCGTGGCGGCGGCGGCGGATCGGATGCTGGTGATTTCCGATGCGTCCAAAGAAGTGGCCACCCTGGGCGCCTTTCCCCTGCCCGTCGAGGTTGTCCGCTTTGGCTGGCAATCGACCGAACGCCATATCGCCAGCCTTCTGGCCGAGGCAGATGTTGATGGGCGCAAGATCACCCGGCGCATGACGGGCGCGGCGCCCTTCGTGACCGATGAGGGTCACTTCATCCTTGATCTCCATCTGGGCCGGATCGGTGATCCACCGGCCTTGGACAAGGCGCTTAACGCGCTCCCAGGTGTGGTTGAGAGCGGTCTTTTCTGCGGCATAGCCTCGGAAGTGATCGTCGGCGAGGCCGATGGCAGCACGAGGGCGCCCAATGAATGATAAGCTTGTCATCAGGGTCTTTCTGGTCGTTGGGCTGGGATTTCTGATCTGGTTTGGGATCGCGATCACCCCAAGGGACTCGCTAACCGAGGCTTCAGGGCCCGAATATGAGGCCCGCCTTGCCGCAGCCGAGGCGCTGTTTGCCCGCGAGCCAGATCGTCTCGCCCCACTCGAGCGGCGGGTGCGCCGGGCGATGGACCGGGCAATCGACAAAGTGAAGTTGGACCTAACCGAACCAACGCCAGAGCAGGCCGAGGGCCTTCAGGCGCTGGCAGATCAGGGCTATGAGACAGCAATTGCGGCATCGAAGGCCGAGGCATTGAAATTCCGGGCGCTGAATTACCAAGTCGCCGAACTGAATGCCATGGGCGTCGGGTCTTGGGCGCTGCATCTTCAGATCCGCAATCAAATCAAGCAGCAAACCTTGATCAGCGAGACAGCCGCCTATCGGGAAATCCTGAAGAACATCCGAGATGACGCCGCCGACCAAGTATTCTGCGAGGGCCGGGATCTTGTCAGCGGATTCGGTCAAAGCACGAGCGATTGTGTACAATGACGATGCCCGAAACAAATGGAGGAGGCGGCGACTAAGCGGTTCTTTGCACGCCTGACCGGCGCCTCCGAACTGCGCATTACACTCGGCCTCGCCTGCACCGCCATCGCGGTGTGGATCACAATCGCTCTGTGGCCCTACCCACCCCTGACCGACCGCTCCGACCCAGAATACGCCGAACGCTTCGCGGCGGCAGCGTATCTGGTGGATGATGAGCCGGGCCTTGATGAACACAGTCTCAAGAAGATGAAGAAGACCATCCCCAAGGTGATCGAGAAGATCCGAGCATCGCGTCCGGAACTGACGGATGAGCAGGCCTTGGCGCTAGAAGCTGACATGCTGCGCAGGGTGGAGGAGATCCACGAACGGACCCGGCTCGGATTTCGGCACTTCTGGGCTGAGACGCTCAATGCTCGGGACCTTCGATTGCTGAGCTATCACGGCAAACCTTTCACGAAGTTGCTCGATTTTGGCTTGTCCTGGGATCCACGCCGCACGCGTGCTGGCCTCGCGGTTTTGAAGCGCAGCCCGGATCTTCAAGTGATGATCGAATACTTCAAGACACTATTCCGTCTGCAACTGGTTTGCGGATCTCACGAGATGATGGCGACATGGGGCTTGGGGGAGGTCCCCGCATCCTGCAACGACCTGCCATCGGACACTCAGTACCGTTAGCCCAAACGAACGGGTTTTACCCTTGCGCTTGAGCGCGGCATCCGTCTGCCTATATGCAGCACTGACTCGCCTTCCACGCTATGACGGAGCCTTCCATGTCTGAATTTGACTACGACCTCTTTGTGATCGGAGGGGGCTCTGGCGGGGTTCGGGCTGCCCGGATGTCCGCAACCCATGGTGCCAAGGTTGGGCTGGCCGAGGAGTTCCGCTATGGCGGAACCTGCGTGATCCGGGGCTGTGTGCCGAAGAAGCTGCTGGTCTATGCTTCGAGCTTCTCGGAGCTTTTCGAGGACAGCCGGGGGTTTGGTTGGTCCGAAGTCCACCCAACCTTCGATTGGGCCACAATGCGCGGCCATAAGGAGGCCGAGATCACGCGACTGGAGGGGATCTATCAAAGGAACCTCGAAGCTGTAGGTGTCGAGACATTCCGCGAGCGTGCGGTCGTCACCTCGCCACACTCGGTGCGTCTGACCAACGGCCAGGAGATCAAGGCAAAGCACATCCTGATTGCGACTGGCGGCCACCCGTTCATCCCCGAAACACCCGGGATGGAGCTGGCGATCACCTCGAACGAGATCTTCGACATCGAGACCTTGCCGAAGAACATCGTGATCGCGGGAGGCGGCTACATCGCCTCGGAGTTTGCGGGAATTTTCAACGGGCTGGGCTCAAATGTCACTCAGATCTATCGCGGCCCTGCGATCCTGCGGGGCTTTGACGAGGATCTGCGCACCCATGTCGCTGACGCGATGCAGGCCCGCGGTGTCAAACTGGTCCTCAATCAGGAGATCGCGGCAATCACCGGGACGCCGGGCGATCTCAAAGTCAGTTTCACCGATGGCTCGACCCGCGAGGCCGAGGTGGTAATGTTCGCCACAGGCCGCAAGCCGGTGACCAAAGGCCTTGGTCTTGAGGCCGTCGGAGTTGATCTTGGGAATAAGGGCGAGGTGATCGTGGATGAGTTCTCGCAAACTTCGGTTCCCTCAATATACGCAGTGGGCGATGTCACCGACCGCATGGCGCTGACCCCGGTTGCGATCCGTGAAGGGGCCGCATTCGCCGAGACGGTGTTCAACGCAAACCCCACGAAACCAGACCATTCGATGATCGCCACCGCGGTCTTCACCCAGCCCGAGATTGGCACCGTCGGCTTGCGCGAAGATCAGGCGCGCGACGAGGGTGAGATCGAGGTCTACCGCTCGACCTTCAGGCCTATGATGAACATTCTCGCGGGACGCGACGAACAGATGCTGATGAAACTCATCGTTAACAAAGCGACCCGCAAAGTGCGTGGTGTCCATATCGTCGGCCACGGGGCGGGCGAGATGATCCAAATGGCGGGAATTGCGGTGAAGATGGGCGCGACCAAAGAGGATTTTGACCGCACGGTCGCAGTCCACCCAACGGCGGCGGAGGAGTTGGTTACCATGAAAACCCCGGTTGGCTGAGACAAGTCGCAATGGATCGTTAGCCGCACACTTGATCCCGAGGCAGAAACGCCCACTTCAGGCGGGGTGGCGGTAGCGCTTCACAACCTGATAGAAGGGCGCCGATTCGCAGCACAAGCCCGTGCAGATCACGAGGAAAACACAAAGCATGCCTTATAACAGCAATAACGGCGGTGGCGGCGGCCCTTGGGGCGGCGGCAACAAAGGGGGTGGCAAGAACCCTTGGGGTGGCAATGGCGGCGGTAGCGGCGGCGGCGGCGGTGATCAAGGGCCCGATCTCGACGATCTGCTGCGCAAAGGTCGCGATCAACTCCGTGTCGTGCTGGGCGGTAAAAGCGGCGGCGGCGGTGGCCGGGGGACCGGCACAGCGCAGGGACCAAGTCCGAAGCTCTTGGTCTTCGGCGGTCTCGCATTCCTGGTGATGTTCTGGCTCTTCCAGTCGTTTTATCGGGTTCAGACCGGCGAACAGTCGGTGGAGTTGACCTTCGGCAAGTTCTCGACCATCGAGAGCGAAGGTCTGAACTTTGCGCCTTGGCCGATCACGACCTACGAGATCCTGCCGGTCGCACTCCAAAACACCATCGAGATTGGCAAGGGCGGCGGCCGCCGTGCGGATACCGGCCTCATGCTAACAGGTGACGAGAACATCGTCGATATCGACTTCTCGGTTGTCTGGAACATTTCCCGCCCGGATTTGTTCTTGTTCAACGTGGCGAATCCCGCAGCAACGATCCAAGCGGTCTCAGAGTCGGCCATGCGGGAGGTGATTGCCCGCTCGAACCTGGCCACGATCCTGACAATCGACCGCGCGTCGATCCAACAAGAGGTGGGCGAGTTGATCCAAACCACGCTCGATAGCTACGAGTCTGGCATCAACATCGTCCGCCTGAACTTTGAACGCGCTGACCCGCCTGCCGAGGTAATCGACGCGTTCCGCGATGTCCAAGCGGCACAACAGGACCGTGTAACAGAAGAGAACCGGGCCGACGCCTATGCGAACCAGACGCTCGCGGGTGCACGCGGTGAGGTGGCCAAGCTTCAGCAAGAGGCCGAGGCGTACCGCGCCCAAGTGGTCAACGAAGCGCTCGGTGAAGCATCGCGGTTTACCGCCGTCTTCAACGAGTATCGCAACGCCCCCGAAGTCACCCGCAAACGCCTCTATCTCGAGACCATGGAACGGGTTCTGGGCGATGTCGATAAAGTGATCATCGATGATCAAACCGGCGGCGGTCAGGGCGTCGTGCCATATCTGCCTCTCAATGAGCTTCGTAGAGGAGGAACGAACTGATGCGCTCTTTGCCGATTATCGCAGCGGTTACCCTCGGCCTAACCGTGGTCATTGCGCTCTCCTCCCTGTTTCGGGTCGATGAGCGTCAACAAGCGATCGTCTTGCAGTTTGGCCAGGTCACAAAAGTTGCCTCCGAACCAGGTCTCTACGTCAAGATCCCTTTTATCGAGGAGGTCGCGTTTTACGACGGGCGTATCCTTCCGCTCGAGACATCACAACTTGAAGTCATCCCTCGGAATGCGCGCCGCCTCGTCGTGGATGCCTTCGCGCGGTGGCGGATCTCGGATGTCGTAAAGTTCCGGCAGTCAGCTCAGACCGAATTCGCTGCGCTGGAGCGGCTCGACGGTATCCTGAACGCCTCGCTTCGGAAAGTGCTGGGTCAGGTTGACTCGAACACCATTTTGTCGCCTGAGCGGACGATTCTGATGCAACGCATCCGCGACGATGCCCGCAACGGAGCGCAAACTCTGGGCATCGAAATTGTCGACGTTCGGATTCGCCGCGCCGATCT
>JBCDAS010000250.1:0-6278 GCA_039185235.1 Pseudomonadota bacterium | reverse complement strand
GCCGCTGTCGTTTCGGGCTTGGTGACGCCTTTGCGATAGCTGATCCGCTCGTGCACAAGCGCATTGAGTGCGTGCATCCGGGCGAGATCGGTCTCCCCCTCGACCTCACGGGCAATCGCGTCGATGCTCTCATCGGCCCCGGTTAACTCCGTCCCGCGCAGGAAGACCGCAGGCGGGGTAATCCCCATTTTGCCCAACACACCGGCCGTGTCGATCGGACGGATCTGGCCCTCGGCGACTATCTCGATCGCATCGACGGCATCTTTGGTGAACCAAAGCGTCTCGCCATCGCCAAACGGGGTGGTCAGAAGGGGCGTGATGGTCTCGCCATTCACGCTGACATGCCAGTTATCGACTTCTTGGGAGCGGGTCTCGGAGGGGAAGAGCTTCAGTCTCAGACCCGCACGATCCACCTCTGGATCGTAGCGATATTGGGTGACATGGCGGATCTGGAGCATCGCGATCCCTCAGAAATGATAGGCGGCCGAGATCTCGGCATTCAAGCGGCGGGTGGTGTGTATGCCGTCATGGATAAACTCATGGAGCCCCTCGCGGAAGAGCTCGCCCATCTCGCGCTTCTCCATGGATTTGATCAGCTTGCGGGCGGTGGCATGGCAGGTATGGCGCTCGCCATAGGCCTCGCCCAGGCGTCCCAGCGAGTTATTGAGCTGATCATAGCAAAAGGCGACCGAACGCGGGAAGGCCCGGTTGAGGATCAGGAAATCGGCGATCTTCCAGGGCGCATAGTCGCCGCGATACATCTGGTGATAGGCGCGCATGGCCGATGTGGCATGAAGCACTGAGGTCCATTGGTGATGGTCCCGGCCGCCGCCGACCACTTCGGTTTCCGGCAGCAGAACCCAATATTTGACGTCGAGCAGGCGCAACGTCATGTCGGCGCGCTCGAGATTCATGCCGAGATTGAGGAAGTCAAACCCGTCATTGCGCAGCATCGAACTGGCGGAGGCCCCACGGAAGAGCGTTGCACGGGCTTTCACCCAATCGAGCAGGATCGGCAACTCGCGATGGGCCGTGCGGGTGTCCATGCTCTCAAGCCGCCGCCAACCTTCATTCAAAGTCTCCCACATGTCACGGGTGAGCGCTGTGCGAACAGCGCGGCCATTGGCCCGGGCACGTTCCATACAGGCCCGGATCGAGGAGGGGTTGTCGGGATCGAGCATTAGGGCCGCGAGGATCTTGTCCTCGGTGACAACTGCGGTCTCCTCGAATGTGGCGCCGGCACCACAGGCGCGCGCGACCGAGAGCCATTCCTGATGATCATGGGCGCCCGGTAGCATGGTCATGCGGGTGCCCATCTCGATCAAGCGGGCCGTGCAATCGGCCCGCTCCATATAGCGGGCCATCCAAAAGAGATGTTCTGCGGTCCGGCTCAACATGGGCATCTCCAACCCGCACAGATGCCAGCAGGTCTCCCCGCGCCGGGTGGGTGGGGGAGGCAGGAAGCTGTGATCGAGAGCTGGGGGTGCAGGGGAGGCGCGGGGAGACCTTGGCCCCCGTCTCCCGGTCCCTCCCATGAGAGACCGGCGCCGCTTGGCCAATACCCGGCAAGCCCACCCGCCCGGGACCGGGAGACGGGGGCGAGGCCGCGACAGAAGGGGCGATGTTGTGACTGTCTCATTTCGACAGCACCCAAGTATCTTTGACCCCGCCGCCCTGGGAGGAATTCACCACAAGAGAGCCTTCCTTCAGCGCGACCCGTGTCAGGCCGCCCGGCACAAGGCGGACTTGCTTGCCGACCAGGCAGTAGGGTCTGAAATCCACATGCCGCCCCGCGATACCTGCAGGCGAGAGCGTCGGCACAGTGGAGAGCTTCAGCGTCGGTTGCGCAATAAAGTCAGCCGGGTCTTGGCGGATCCGTTCGGCATAGGCTTCCCGTTCCTCGGCGCTTGCCTTCGGCCCGATCAGCATGCCGTAGCCGCCGGAGCCATGCACCTCTTTGACCACCAGATCATCCAGATTATCCAGCACATGGGCGCAATCGCCTTCGTCCGCGCAGCGCATGGTGGGCACATTGTCGAGGATCGGGGCTTCACCGAGATAAAACCGGATCATCTCGGGCACAAACACATAGATCGCCTTATCATCGGCGACCCCTGCCCCGGGCGCGGAGCAGAGGGTTACGCCGCCCGCGCGGTAGACATCGAAGATCCCGGGAACGCCGAGCAGGCTCTCGGGCCGGAACGCCAGCGGATCGATGAAATCGTCATCGATCCTCCGATATATCACATCCACCTGGGTTGGCCCTTGGGTCGTACGCATCCAGACCCGGCCCTCATCGACAAAGAGATCCGTGGGCTCGACCAGCTCCACCCCCATCAGATCCGCCAAGAACGAATGCTCGTAATAGGCGGAGTTGAACGCGCCCGGTGTCAGAACCACGATGTTTGGGTCTTGTTTGCAGGCGGGAGGGGCCATCTCCTCCAGCGTTGCACGCAAGTGATCGGCATAGTCATCCACCGGCATTACGGCCCCGCCCGCGAAGAGGTCGGGGAACATGCGCATCATGATCTCGCGGTTCTCGAGCATGTAGCTCACGCCCGAGGGTGTGCGGCAATTATCCTCGAGGACCTGAAAATCCCGCTCGCCCGTCCGCACGATATCGATGCCGACGATATGGGAGTAGACCCGGCCGGGCGGCTCGACCCCGATCATCTCGGGCAGGAAAGCCTCGTTTTGGTAGACCAGCGCCTCGGGCATAACGCCCGCGCGCAGGATCTCGCCCCGGTGGTAGACATCATAGAGAAAGGCATTCAGCGCCCGGGCGCGCTGTTCGATCCCGCTTTTCAGATGGGCCCATTCGGCGGCGGCGAAGACCCTTGGGACCATGTCGAAGGGGATCAGCCGCTCGGGATCGCCGCCCTCGCCGTAGACCGCAAAAGTGATGCCGATGCGCCGGAAAATCGCCTCTGCCTCGGCCGAGCGCTGATAGAGCCGGTCCTGGCCCGTCTCCTCGATCCACTTGGCGACACGTTGGTAGGCGGCGCGCAGTTCGCCACCCTCCCCTGTCATCTCGTCAAACATGGGCCTCCCCGTGACCGGATTCCCTGGCCACGATAGGCAAGATTATCCAAGGCTTGAAGGCTTTATCGGGGAAAATCCGCGCAGAACGGGATCTTCGCTGGAGTTTAGAAGTCGAACGGGTCGCCCCCAGAGGGTCCATTGGCGAGAAATTGCTCGAGCGCGGGCAGGGTGATCTGCCCGATGGTTCCGTCCTGGCGGAGTGTGACCGGGCTGCCAATCACCGCCTCGACCGATAACTGAGTGCCCTCAGCCGAGAGCACGAATACACGACCCGTGGTCGGATCGATGATTTGGCGGGTCTCGCTGGTGAAAGCTGTGGGCGCTGTGCCAAAGACCAGACTGTCACCGCTGAAATAGGTCAGGCCATCGGTCAGCGCGATGCTGAGCGGCAGATCCGCAAGTGAGAAATTGGCGGGATCCTGGATCACGACCTGATCTGATCCGCCGGTGCGGAAGTCAAAGATATCCGCCGTGATCGAGCCGTTCGCACCGGCGCTCAGAGTGCCGGAGAACGTCTCGGTGCTGAGTGCATTTGGGGACAGCAGTACATCGCCCTCTAACTGCACATCGCTGTTGACGGTTGCGTTGTTCAGTTCGACCGTGCCCGCATTGCCGATGATCAGGTTGTCGGCGTTCAGCGTGGCACCGCTTTTCAAAACCAAACGCCCGATCCCGCCATTCGCGGGCAGGGCTGAGCCGTCGCCTGCGAGGCCGGCTGCAACCAGGACATCACCGCCGGTCGACAGAGTGCTCCCTGAAACCGTGAGGGTCCCGGTCGCGCTGGGCGAGGAGCCGATCAGGATGCGCCCATCGCTCGCCAAGTTCTCGACCAGGCTGCCATTGCTGAGGGTCAGAGTGCCAACGCTTTCATTGCCTCCGACCGTGATTTGCGCTGCCTCGGCCCCATTGCGCGTTCCGCTCAGCGAGAGCGTTGCGGCGTCGAGCGAGAGGGAGCCCATGCCGCCATCATCGCCGATGATCACGCCGGGCACCCGGTCATCATTGCCGTTAATTTCGATCCGCGCGCCGTTGACTGCCTGGGCATTGCCTTGGCCGATCCTGCCGATCAGCAGCGTGGCGCCAATGCCGTTGAGCTCATCGGCTCCTTCGGCATTGGAGGCGAGCGTCAAGCGGCTGCCAGTGCCTGAGACTGTGAGCAAAGCATCAGCCCCAGGCCCGCCGCCGATCTGGACATTGCCGCCTTCATACCCGCCTGCATCCACCCGCACGGTGCTGCCGCTCATGATCGTGAGACTGCTGAAATCGGCGTTGACGGGAAGGCCAGTTGGCGTTCGCGCGACGGATAGAAGCGCTTTGTCACCCAAAACCTCGACCTGGCCGCCATCGCTTACTGTGAGCACGCCTTGGCCTGCCTCGCCAATGTCCAAGGTCGCTCCGCCAACGAAATCGTCGCCTGATGGCCCATTCTGGATGACGGCGAGGCGGCTGCCTGTGCCCTGCACCAGGCCGACGCCCGAAGAGAGCGTGTCTTTGCCGAACCTGAACAGCGGAAAGTCGGTAACCCCGTCGACATTTTGCTGGATGACCTGAGCGCCATTGGTGATGGTGAGGCTGCCGCGTCCGGTCGTAGGTCCCTCGGGCCCGCCAAACGCCAATCCGATCGTGGTCGCCCCGGCAAATCCCGAGTAGTTTGGGTTCACATAGCTGCCATAGGTGCTCGACAAGAGCAGGCGCGATCCGGCGCCATCGACCGTCACATCTCCGGTCCCAATCGTACCAGCGGCGACCCCAAAGCCCGCTTGCAACGAGAAGATCCGGGCCTCGCCACCATTGGTGATATCGAAGCTGCCGGTCCCGCCTGCACCTCCGATCCGGACCACTGGGTTGGTCCCGGATGTGGCAAGCGTGGAGCCAAACCCGTCGACTTCCACCACGCCCGTACCGCCGACCCCAACCCCGGCATTGAGCGTGTCATAACCGCCCCGCACCCCGATACCGGGTTGATAGATCGCAAGCGGATCGAGGGTCAGCGACGCCCCGAAGATCAGGCTCAGCTTGCCATAGGCTGCGTGGTTCGCGTCATAGGAGCGGCCAATCGATGCAAAAATCGGAAACCCATTGCCTCCGCCAGCCTGATTGAAGAGATCGCTAACAGTGACCGAGCTGCCGATGAGATTGATCTCGGCTGAGATCGAGGAGGGCCCGGCACCATTATTGATGCCCGCATCAAGCGCCGCGAAGCTATAGGTCCCGCCGACAACATACAGCTTTCCGTCAGCCAGATTGCCCGCTTGCGCAATCAGCCCGTCATATCCGAAATAGTTGCCTGTGCCCGTGATCGCCATCGTGGGGCCATTTACCCTGGCGGCGATCAATCGATACTTAAAAGCTAGCGTTAACGGCTGCGATTCTCCGCAGGTTTTGCTCCTTTAAATGCGGCGCTTGTGTTCACGAACCATCATTCGGGACTGGCCTCGTTGTGCCACAGACGGCGGGGCGTTCGATCCCTTGACCGGAAGAAGGCCCCGCCGCACCGCACGCAACTTAGAAACCGATGGCCGTGACAGCACAACGCAACATGACGCCGATTTATCGATAAACTATGGCTGAATTGTGGCTGTTTTCTAGCCTCAGTTGACTCGAAATTACACCCGAATTTGGCATCAATTGAAGCGATTATCTTGCGGAAATCCCCGCGGGGCCATCTTGCCGGAACTCGCGCGTTTGCCGAGCCATTCCAGCAAATCCTTCTCGGTACGTGTGCGCCCGGCTGGATCTCGCCAGACCAGACCATCGCTGAGGGTGAGGCATTTGGCGTCTGACAACTCGCCGTCATCGTCCTTATAGCGTTGCAGCCGCACACCTTTACCACGGGAGAGTTCGCTCAGCTCCGCCAGCGGGAAGATCAATAGCTTCCGGTTTCGGCCTACAACGGCGAGGTGGTCGCCATGGATTTCGGTACAGATTTTCGCGGTGACCCCGGCTTTGACATTCAGCACCTGTTTTCCGGACCGGGTCTGCGCAATGACTTCATTCTCGGCAACAATGAACCCATCACCTGCGGTCGATGCCACCAAGAGCCTGCGACCGGGGCGGTGCACGAAGAGAGCGATGATCGCCTCATCATTGGGTAGATCGACCATCAGCCGAATCGGCTCCCCCATCCCGCGCCCGCCAGGCAAGCGGTCGCCCGCCAATGTGTAGAACCGGCCATTGGAGGCGAAGGCGAGGATTTTGTCCGTGGTCTCGGCATGGAAAAGGAACTGCCCGCTGTC
>JBCDAS010000249.1:0-6327 GCA_039185235.1 Pseudomonadota bacterium | reverse complement strand
CCTGATGGACGAAGCCGCCTCGCGCCTGCGCATGGAGGTGGACTCGAAACCCGAAGAACTCGACGCGCTGGATCGGGATATCCTGCAAAAGCAGATCGAGGCGGAGGCGCTGAAGAAAGAGACCGATGAGGGGTCCAAAGATCGGCTGGCCAAACTCGAAGCCGAATTGGCCGGGCTGGTCGAACAATCGGCCGCCCTCACCGCCCGCTGGCAGGCGGAGAAAGACAAACTCGGCGCGGCCTCCTCGCTGAAAGAACGGCTGGATGAGGCCCGCAGCGCGCTCGAAATCGCCAAACGCCAGGGCGATCTGGCCGAGGCAGGGCGCTTGCAATTCGGTCTGATCCCCGATCTTGAGAAAAAGCTGGGCGAGGCTGAGGAGACCGAGATGGACGATGTCATGGTCGAGGAGGCCGTGGCGCCCGAGCATATCGCAGGCGTCGTCTCACGCTGGACCGGGATCCCGGTCGACAAAATGCTGGAAGGCGAGCGCGAGAAACTCCTCGCCATGGAGGGCGAAATTGGCAAGCGCGTGATCGGACAGGCCGATGCGGTCTCGGCCGTCAGCCGGGCCGTACGCCGCTCGCGCGCAGGGCTGTCGGACCCGAACAAACCGATGGGCTCGTTCCTCTTTCTCGGCCCCACTGGGGTCGGCAAGACCGAACTGACCAAGGCGCTGGCCGAGTTCCTCTTTGACGATGACCAGGCCATGGTCCGCATCGATATGTCCGAGTTCATGGAGAAACACTCCGTCGCCCGGCTGATCGGCGCGCCGCCGGGCTATGTCGGCTATGACGAGGGCGGCGTTCTGACCGAAGCTGTGCGCCGTAGGCCCTATCAGGTGGTCCTGTTCGACGAGATCGAAAAAGCCCATGGTGATGTCTTCAACGTGCTCCTCCAGGTCCTTGACGAAGGCCGACTGACCGATGGCCAGGGGCGGACGGTCGATTTCCGAAACACGCTGATCATCCTCACCTCGAATCTGGGCGCCGAGTTCCTGACCGCCCTGCCCGACGGGGCCTCGGCCCAGGACGCCGAGGCGCAGGTGATGGAGGCCGTGCGCGCCAGCTTCCGCCCCGAATTCCTCAACCGGCTCGACGAGATGATCCTGTTCGAGCGCCTCTCGCGCAGCCATATGGCCGGGATTGTCGAGATCCAGTTGGCCAGTCTGATGCGCCGTCTCGAGCCCCGCAAAATCGCGTTGGATCTGGACGCAGAGGCGATGGATTGGCTGGCCCAGCGCGGCTACGACCCGGCCTATGGCGCCCGGCCCTTGAAGCGGGTGATCCAAAAGGCCTTGCAGGACCCGCTGGCCGAGATGCTGCTGGAAGGCACGCTGAAAGACGGTGATAGGCTGATCGTCGGCTCGGATGGTGAGCGCCTGATTCTTGGCGAGCGGGCGCGACCTAAATCCGCAATCGTCCATTAACCCAATGTCGCAACTCGAAGGAGAGCCTCACCGCTCCCTTTCGAAAATTCGGGCTCAGAGGCGGTCTTTCGGCCCAAATTGATACGGCTCGCTGCAGTGCAACCGGGATTTAACGCTTGCGCAACAATACCGATTAACGCAAAATGCAGCCAAGTCGACGGTGGAGCGCGTCGTTATGGTTATGCTGAGGAGTTACACGGTGGGTATCAAAAATCTGATTTTGGCTGCTGCCTTTGCAATTGGAGCCCCAATTGCTGCGAGCGCCGCAACTGTTTCAGGTCCAGTGCTCGAGACCGGCAACCTTGATGGTGGGGTCTTCACAAGCATCGGCCAGGTTGAGACTGTTTCGATCAGCCCGATCGCGGCATCCGGCGAAGCGTTCTCGGTAACGGTTTTCTTCTCTGCCCTAACCGACTTTAACTACATCGCGACATTCTCGTTCGCACCCGGAAATGTTGCTCCGACAACTTTCACCAACGTGACGGCCACCTTTGGCGGATTTCCTGTTGTCCTGATCGAGCCAGAGGACGAGATATTGGAAGCGTCCGCCGTAGCGATAGGGACGGGCAGTGTCACTGACGGCAGTGGCAACGATCTGGACCTGATGCTGATTTCCGGGGGACCAGCAACCTCGTTGACGATCTCAGGCAACGTTTCTACCGGAACTGTGCTGCAAGCAACTGTTACCGCAGTGCCACTCCCTGCCGGTGTTGCTCTGCTGTTGACTGGTCTTGCCGGTTTGGGTGTCGTCGCCCGCCGCCGGAGCGCTGTCGAAGCCTGACCGCATCTCATATGCTGAAGTCGAAAGGGCCCAACGGGCCCTTTTTTGTTGCTCATAGGCGGGGAACGCCGCTTATTTCTACGCTGCGGTTGACTTGTTCAACCATGCGAGGAAGCTATCCAGAAAAACAGGGAGAGCGTCCATGTCCGACACCACGACCCGCACCATCGACCGCTTGCTCGCCGAATATGGCGAGAGCCATCAGAACGAGACAAACAAAGCCGTTCATTGGGTCTGTGTACCCGTCATCGTCTGGACGGTGATTGCGCTCTTTTGGTCCCTGCCCAGTCCCTTCGGCGTCTGGTACATCAATTGGGCGACCATCTTGCTGGTGGCCTCGCTTGGCTATTACATCATGCTCTCGACCGCATTGGCCGTCGGCTTTGCGGTTTTTGGCTTGATTTGCGTGCACTTGATCATCCTCTACGAAGCCTCTTGGCCGCTGCCGCTCTGGCAATTCGCGATCGGTGTCTTTGTCATCGCCTGGATCGCACAATTCTGGGGGCATAAGATCGAGGGGAAGAAGCCCAGCTTCCTCAAGGATGTCCAATTCCTGATGATCGGCCCGGCCTGGCTGATGAGCTTTCTCTACCGCCGCTGGGGTATCCCATACTGATCCAAACCTGTAGAAGTCTCTTTCTGCAACTGATCTAAAGTACCAGTCGACGCGCGACGGGGAGAATTCGATGATCTGGATCACAAATATCGTTGTGACGGGCCTGGAACTGCTGGCGACCCTGTTTGTCTTTGCCGCCGGGCTCACGGTGCTCGCCATCATCGTGATGTTCATCATCGACCGGGTGCAAACCCGCGATGCTGTGCGCCGGAACTACCCAGTGCTTGGCCGGTTTCGCTACCTCTTCACCGAGCTCGGCGAGTTCTTCCGCCAATACTTCTTTGCCATGGATCGCGAGGAGATGCCCTTCAACCGCGCCCAACGCAATTGGATTGGGCGGGCGATCTCGGGTCAGGACAGCACGGTTGCGTTCGGCTCAACCCGCAACCTGACCGCCACGGGCACGCCGATCTTTGTCAACGCCGCTTTCCCGCCGCTCGACAAAGACTTCGCCAAATCCCAACCCATGCAGATCGGCCCCTATTGCCGCCACCCGTTCGAGGCGCAGTCGATCTTCAACATCTCGGCCATGAGCTTCGGCGCCCTCTCGCGCCCTGCGGTCAAGGCCCTCAGCCGCGGCGCCAAAGAGGCCGGCATTTGGTACAACACTGGCGAAGGCGGTCTCAGCGATTGGCATCTCGAGGGCGGCTGCGACATCGTCTTCCAGATCGGCACGGCGAAATACGGCGTGCGCGACCATGATGGCGCGCTTTCCGATGACAGACTCCGCGAAATTGCCGCCCATCCCCAACTTCGCATGTTCGAGATCAAGCTCAGCCAAGGCGCCAAACCGGGCAAAGGCGGGATCCTACCCGCCGACAAAGTGACCGAGACCATCTCAAAGATCCGGGGGATCCCCGTGGGCCACCCCTCGATCTCGCCCAACCGCCATGCCGAAGTTGGCAATGTCCGGGAACTGCTCGACTTCATCAACCATGTCCGCGAGGTCACCGGCAAACCCGTGGGCTTTAAAACCGTGATCAGTGGCACCGATTGGATCGAGGATCTGATTGCCGAGATCCAGGCACGCGGGATCGAAAGCGCCCCGGATTTCATCACCATCGATGGCGGCGATGGCGGGACCGGGGCCGCCCCGATGCCGCTGATGGACCTCGTCGGCCTGACCGTGCGCGAGGCGCTGCCAATGGTCTCGGACCTTCTCCACCGCCACCATCTGCGCGACAGGATCAAACTCGTCGCCTCGGGCAAATTGGTGAACCCCAGCGATGTCGCCTGGGCGCTGGCGACTGGCGCGGATTTCGTGGTCTCGGCGCGGGGGTTCATGTTCTCCCTCGGCTGCATCCAGGCGCTCAAATGCAACAAGAACACCTGCCCAACCGGGATCACCACCCATAACCCGCATCTGCAAAAGGGCCTAGTCCCGCGGGAGAAATACAAGAAAGTTGCCGCCTATGCGAAGAACATCGTCAAAGAGGTCGAGATGATCTCGCATAGCTGCGGCGTCACCGAGCCGCGCCAGCTCCGCCGTCACCACGTGCGCATGGTCCAGCCGAACGGCAAGTCGATCCCGATGAACGAACTCTTCCCCCGCCCCGAGACCGCTTCGTGACAATCCGGGCGCTGGCGGAGGCCGATCTCGACTGGGTTCTCGCGCTGAACAAGATCCATGAAGAGGCGCTCTCGCCGCTGACCCGGCCCGAACTGGCGCGCTTGGTCGAGACCGCCTTTTGCGCCTTGGTGGCCGAACCTCAGGCTGGGTTTTTGCTGACCTTCGATGAGACGGCGGCCTATGACAGCCCGAATTTCCTGTGGTTTAAGGCGCGCTACCCGCGCTTTGCCTATATCGATCGCATCGCGATCTCGACCGACCACCGCCGCCAGGGCCATGCCGAGGCGCTCTATCGCGCGTTCTTCCAGGCGGCGCGCCAAACGGGCCACAGCCATGCGGTCTGTGAGGTCAATTCCGACCCGCCCAACCCGGGTTCAGACCGGTTCCACACAGCTTTGGGCTTTGCTGAAGTCGGCGAAGCCCAACTCCCCGCTCGGGGTAAATCCGTGCGCTACTACGCGCTCAATCTGGGATCAGAGCGGGCGTAGAAACATCCCGCTTGCCGCCTCCGGCGCGATTAGACCCCCCTGCAAGCCCACGATACCAATACCCGCAAATCCCGGAGCGATCGGCTGAGGCAACCCCGTCATCTCGGCAATCCGCCCAGGCGTCAGCGCCATCATCCGTTGCCCCGGCCCGGCGGCGAAAGCATATCCACCCTCAACCGTCTCGGCGGCAGCACCGGTCAACTGGCTCAGATCCGCGCGATGGGCATTAGGCTCCGTGACCGCGAGATAGATCTCCGCCATGCCCTCCGCGCCATTCGGGTGCAGCTGAAAGGCAGGCTTCCAGAAGTTCTCGGGAAACCGGTTGTGGCAGGTGAAGAAGCCCACCCGCCCCAGGCCGGGCGGCAACGCATAGGCCAGGCTGAACCCCACCTCAACCACCTGCCCATCGGGCAAAACCGCCTTGCGGCCAAAGTCGAAAGGGGCGAATCGGCCAAAGCCCGCTTCGGCAAAGCTGCGCGCATCCCCCGGCGCATCCTTGCCCGCAAAGACCATCATCGCGATCCCTTCGCCCGCTTGCAAAAAGCTCTGCGCATGCTGACCAAAGCTGAAGAACTCCGGCCCATGGGGTGCGCAGCTCTCGGGCCGGTCGATCTCGAGCAGTTCGATAAAGGTCTGATTGCCAAACTGCGCCAACCTATTCGAGGTCCCCATATGATCGGGATGCCGCGCCCTCGGGGTCAAGGTGAACCCCAGCGCTTCGTGCTGCGCAGCAGCCGCTGCCAGATCCCGGACAACAACGACGATATGATCAAACGAGCGGGGGGCGGTCATGGGCAGATCTCCTTGCACCCAGCCTAGCCTTTGCGCGCACCACAACCAACCCGCTTGACCCGGGCGCCCCATCGCGCAAGTAAGGCCAAAATGGAGGTCGAAATGAAACGCATCCAAACCCAAGGCGTCCACCACATCACCCTGAACGGCGCCGATCGTCAGACCTCGATCGATTTCTGGGAGGGGGTGCTCGGCATGCCCTTTGTCTTCGAGCAACCCAATCTCGACCAGCCAGAGATCAACCATCTCTATTTCGACCCAGGCGATGGGCGCCTGATCACCATCTTCACCGAGGAAGGCCGCAGCCCCACGGGGCCGGTCCCCGATCACACCGGATCGACCCACCATATCGCGTTCAATCTCAGCCTCTCTAGCTGGCAATTGGCCCTGCAACGGCTGAGCGAACGTGGGATCGCCCATTCCGGCCCGGTCGATCGCGGCTTCATGTGGTCGATCTATTTCCGAGAGCCTTGCGGGCACCGGATCGAGCTCGCCTCCTACAAGTTCGAGCCGCCCGAGGGCTGCACCCATGCCCAGGTTCTCCGCCGCGCCCATGACTTGCGCGTTGCCCGCGGCGTGATGAACATCCAAGACGAAGACCTTGCCGATGCGATCGAAGCTTTGGTCGCCGATCAGGGGCAAAGCTTGTCGCGG
>JBCDAS010000248.1:0-6333 GCA_039185235.1 Pseudomonadota bacterium | reverse complement strand
GCCCGCCACCCATGCAAGCATGGGCAGGGACGCCCAGCGCCCAGCTCAGAGTTTTGCGAGAGCAGTCCGACTGGGGCCAATGCGCCCGCAAGGGCGCCAAATATCGGTGTATGCGGCGCAAGCCGCATTCCGTTTGGTTCGATTTAGGCGTCAGATCGCCGGTCGCGAGGGTCGTTTGGGTCGCGGCTGGCGAGGAACTTCCAGATGCCCGAGGCGCGCAGCACAAGGCGGGCGTCCTCCTCCGGCCCGATTGCCCAGACCTCACAGCTCATAAAACTGAGATCGCGCACCAGGCGCATCTGGGTCGCCACGGCCAAGATCCGCTGATCCAGTTTCGCCGCCGAGAGAAAATGCGAGCTCATCTCGATCGTCGCGCAGGGCCGCTTGCCGCCCGCTTCAAAGGATGCTGTGCCCATAGTCACATCGGCGAGCGTCATTGTCGCGCCGCCATGGCAGACACCTCCTGCATTTCTGTGCCGCGCATCCAGCGCCAGCGTGCCCTGCCACTCATTCTCCCCCGCCCGGACCACGCGGAGCGGGCCGATATGGCGGTTGAAGCCCTCGTAAGTCAGGTCTCGCCAAGGCAGGGTGGGGTCGTAGCGCACAGATCTTCTCCGTTCTCTGGCGGGCGCAATTGGTCTAGCATCCTCCCATGCGCCAAGCCATCGGTGAATTGGAGATCGAGACGCGTGGGCCCGGGTTGGTCATGATCACCGGGCAGGTGGCGGTTTGGATTTCGGCCCAGGCGATCTCCGAGGGTCTGGTGACGCTTCTCTGCCAGCATACCTCCGCCTCTCTTACCATTCAGGAGAACGCCGATCCCGATGTCCGCCTCGATCTCCAAGATGCGATCGCGCGGCTTGGTCCCCATGGCGGGGCTGAGCTCTATCGTCACCATTTGGAGGGGCCTGATGACATGGCGGCCCATATCCGCACGGTCCTCTCGGGCGTTCATCTGAGCGTGCCTGTGCGCGCGAGCCGCATGTGTCTTGGCACCTGGCAGGGGATCTATCTATGGGAGCATCGCGACCACCCCCATCGCCGTAAGATCGCGCTGCATCTCCTTGGTGCATAAGCGCTCTTGCCATTCTGATCGCGATGACAGACGATGCCGCCGGCCTTGGGGAGAGGGCCTTCGATGGATACGCGTTTCTTTACATTTGTCTGGAAGTACTCCAAGCGGGAGCAGATCTTCATTCTGGTTCTGACCTTCGCGTCTTTCCCGCTGGTCTATGCCTCGCTCGAGATCCCGAAAATCATCATCAATGAGGCGATCGACGGGACGGATTTCCCCAAGGAGATCCTGGGCTTTGAGTTCGAACAGATCCCCTATCTCCTGGTCCTCTGTTTCGCGTTTCTCGGTCTCGTCTTCGCGATCAATGGCATCAAATGGGTGATGAATGTTGCGATTGGGATGACCGGGGAGCGGATGCTCCGGCGACTGCGCTTCATGCTCTTCGAGCATGTCATGCGCTTCCGGATGGAGCGGTTCAAGACCACAAAACCCGGTGAAGTCATCCAATCCATGCTGGGCGAGATCGAGCCCTTGGGCGGGTTCATCGGCGAGGTGATTGCAACGCCTGCCTTTCAGGGCGGGCTGTTGGTCGTCTATTCGGTGTTTATCTTCGCCCAGGATGTGTTTTTAGGGCTGGCAGCGGTCGCACTTTATCCGATCCAGGCTTGGCTGATCCCGAAACTGCAAGCAAAGGTGATCCGGCTGAACAAGGAGCGGGCTGCGAACACGCGTGGGCTGGCCGATGAGATCGCGGGCAGCGTGGGCAATATTGCCGATATCCATACCAATGACACGGCGCGTTGGCATATGGGCCAGATCACTGCGAAGCTGCATTACAACACGCTGATCCGTTTGGCGCTGTTCAAGCGCAAATTCACCATCAAGTTCATCAACAACCTGATCAATCAGCTGACACCGTTTTTCTTCTACTCGGTCGGTGGGTATCTGGTCATCAAAGGCGAGCTTGACTTTGGGTCCTTGGTCGCGGTTTTGGCCGCCTACAAGGATCTCGCCGGGCCTTGGAAGGCGGTCTTGAACTTTGTCCAGCGCTGGGCGGATTTCAACTCGCGCTACGCCTTTGTGGTCGAGAACTTCATCGGCGAGGGCGTGATGGGTCCGGAGCGGGTCTATGACACCAAGGCAGAACCGCTCTCGGGCCCGATCGATTTCAGCGATGTCGAGGGCGGCCCGGCGGCGGGCGGACTGATGATCCCAAGACTGACCATCGCGCCGGGTGAGTTGGTGGCCGTGACAGGCGGGGGCAATGGCTCTCGCGATGCGCTTTTGGGCATGGTGGCAGGGCTCACCGATCCGGTGCAGGGGCGGGTGACCATTGGGGACCGTCCGATCATGGAGACAACCCTCAGCGAGTTGGGGCAAGCCGTCGCGATTGTCGAGCCGGAACCCGGCCTGATCTCGCGCAGCATTCGCGATAACATGCTCTATGGGCTCTATCGCGACATGCCGCCGCTGGAGGCCGCGAGCGCACCTGAGGCGGTTGAATTCCTGAAAGAGGCGAAGGCTACCGGCAACTTGCTGGCGGATCCGGATGGCGATTGGGTGCGCTATGCGGCGGCAGGGGTTGAGGATC
Source organism: Pseudomonadota bacterium (assembly GCA_039185235.1). GTDB lineage: Bacteria > Pseudomonadota > Alphaproteobacteria > Rhodobacterales > Rhodobacteraceae > Thermohalobaculum. The sequence goes on along the minus strand of JBCDAS010000248.1, from coordinate 3,727 downwards.
AGGAGGGGCTCGATGTGCGTCTCCTGCTCCTTTCGATCGAGTTCGGCCTGGATGAAGAGCTTTTCGCCGCAGCGCTCAACAGTCGGATCGAGACGGATGAGGAACAGGAGTGGACCGATCCAATCCTCGAAGCCCGTGCAGCCCTGATCGAGGCGGATCTCGATCTCGCGGACCTCGTCGAGCCATGGGAGATTGACGCCTACAATACCAATGCGACGGTTTTGGAGAACATCCTCTACGCCTTGCCGATCGATATGGTGGGTGGTGATTTCGACTATACAAAACACGCGGGCGCCACAAAGATCCTGACCGAGGCGGGAGCGGATCAGATCGTGCGCCAGATGGGCTGGGATATCGCATCCGAATTCGCTGATCTGGTCGCGGCGGTGGATGAGGATTCGGCGGTTCTGGACGCCTTCGCCGGCTATCCAAAGGATGTGCTGAAGGGCGCCGCGGAGCTTTTCGAGAAGCACCAGGCCGCCGGTTTGTCATCGGTCGATGAGGAGGGTCAGGCCCTGCTGGCCGCACTTGCGCTGAAGTTCGTCTTGCGCCGGGATCGGCTGGATGTGCTGTCCGAGGAGCGGATGGCGGATCTGCTCGCCTGCCGCGCCCGCGCCATGCCGCTGAGTGCTGATGATCCCAGCTTCGTTGGCTTTGACGAGGCGCGGTTTAACCCGAGCCGGACCATTGCCGATAACCTGCTGATGGGGGCCCGCCGGATCGAGCGGAAATCTCAGTGGAAGACCCTGGATGCGGAGATGGAGATGGCGCTGATGATGGCGGGTTTGCGCTTTCGCATCCTCTCCATGGGTCTGGACCGGCCTGCCGGGCCTGGGGGCGGCAATCTCTCGACCTCGATGAAGCGGCGGGTGGCTTTGGTCCGCGCTGTGATCAAACGCCCGCAGATTCTGGTGCTTGACGGTATCGCCGGGGGTGAGGGCGAGGCGGACCGAGAGCTCCGCCAGAAGGTCCGGGCCGAGTTGCCGGAAGCGACCATCCTTTATGCCGCCGCCAGTGAGGGTGCGACCGAAGGTGCAGATCGGGTTCTCGCCCTTGATGATACCGGGCGTCTTGAGGACAAATGAGCCGTGGCTGACGCAAAAGGATTCGAGCGATGAACTTGAACCAAGCGGTTGAAGTGATGCAGGGCACCCCGATCTTTCGCAAGCTCGACCCCAAGCGGCTCAGGGTTGTGGCGATGATGGGGGACACGCTCTCCTACCGGGCGGGTGAGCGATTGTTCGAAGCGGGGGAGGAGGGCGACAGCGCCTTTGTCATCCTCTCGGGATCGGTCGATGTGATGGTGAAAGTCCCCGATGGTGAGATCGCGGTGACCGAGCTCAAACAAGGTGAGATTTTTGGCGAGATCGCAGCCCTCACAGGGCAACCTAGAACCTCGGCAATCCAGGCCAGATCGGATCTCGATGTGCTCAGGCTGGATCGCCCGACGATTACCAATCTGGTGCGCGAGTTCCCGGATATCGCGCTTGAAATCATTGGCGTGATGGCCGATAGGCTCCGCGATACGTCGGCCCAACTCGCTCACGCACAGAGCGAGTTGGACAAGCGTCCCTAGATCAGGTCACTCACGGTCGCCCGCGAAGATGCCGACAATCTGTTGGCCGCCTGAGCTGTCGAGAAGGTCGAACCGCCCACCAGTTGCTGCAACCAAGTTCTGACCACCGGTATAGAACGAGCCTTGCGCGAAACCTGTGAAGTTCCCGCCACTGATCCCGCCGCTATAGGATGGATCGCCTGGGTTGTTGACCGCCCCATTCATCTGACCGTTGGCGGTCAACCCAATGTCTGGGAGATTAAGGGTGAGGGTCCCATCTGCGTCGCCGAAATCATACTGCAGATCAAAGTCACCAGCGAGCAGATTCGAGCCGACATCGGTCAGACCGGGCTGCAATTGGCTGCGGGAGGTCGCGACCACCGGGCCTGAGAACCCAGCCGTGCCCTGGAAGTTCGAGAACTGAACCGGGTCGGGGCGAACGCCCGCAACGAAAGTCCCAAGATCCACGACATCGCGGCCTTGCTGCTGTGTCTGGCTGTCAACCACAGTGTAGGAGGCCGCCCAGAAGCCCCAAGTCGCAAAATTCGGTACCGCGTCCACGCCATTTGGGAAGGTTAGGAGCTGCTCGGCACCAACGGCTTCTGCCGAAGCGAGCACGAGATCCGATGTCGGATTACCTGCGCCAGGAATTGCCTGCAAGTCCGTGCCGGCGGTCGCGCCGGCAAAGAATTGGTCCGTGAAGGCTGCACTGTCCCGCGTATCGATCGAGAAGCTGAAGTTCTGGTTGAATGGCCCCGTTGTCGGAACCGTATTGGCGCCTCCGCTGGCGGCCAGAATGAAGTTACCCGAGAACGAGTTGGCCTGTGTATTGAACACCAAGCTGCCCGCCGTTGACGCATCCGCACCCGGCACGATCGCATCTGGGAACAGCGTGTAATAGCTGGAGCTCAAGCTGCTACAGCTGCGCCCGTTCCCGCAGCTTGCAAACCCTGTTGCCAGCACGCTGTCATAGCTGTTTGCATTGGGAACCTCGCGCAGAGGTGTGTTGCCCAAAATCGGGTCCGGGTCATTCACGACCAGGCGGCTGGACGGGTCACGGGTCAGGAGCGTGAAATCAGATGTAAACGCATTCGTAACCGCATCGGTATCCGTCAGGATGAACTCCGTTTCGAACCCGTTCGGACCTCCGACAAGAATGAAATCATTCTCGGGGCCAAAGACCGTATTGCCCTCGAAATCCTGGAAGGCGGATAGGATTTCGGTGTTCACACCTATGGCGTTGTTGTTGTCATCGGTCCCGATCGAGAGGACGGTGAAGCTGAACCCCGGACCGGAGTTGGATTCGCGCCCGACAGCGCCTGCCGCGACACTCAGTTCGCGCGTTCCTGCGTCTGAATCGAAGTCTAAGGCCGCGAAGAATGCCCGCGCCCCATCGCCATCGCCGGGTCCGTTGCTGATCACGTTGAAGGTGGAGCTATCGGTCTGCAAAGTCGCGTCACTCAGGTTTTCGACTTGGTAGGCGGTGATCGATCTTCCGCCGGAGTTAAGCAAAGGATCGCTCACAAAGGCTTGGTTCTGCCCCGGTGTTGGTCGACCGAAGAACAGGAATGCATCGCCGCCTTCCGCAACGACAAACTCCGCATCGGTTGCGTTGCTGAAGACTGCGAACCCATCGGCCAGCACCGTTGTAGCTCCCGGGTCGAACTGCGCCTGAACCTGGAAAAAGCCGGAATTGGGGAAACGCGTTTCGGCGAACAAGCTTTGCCCCGGTCCGCCCGGCTGAAGCCCAACCGGGGTGAGTGGCAGGTTGAGCGTGACCTGCTCAACGTCGAAGATCGGTATGGGTAGTATGCCGATGATTGACCCCGTCTGGACACTTGAGAATGGGATCAAGGGCGAGCCATCAATCGTGATCGCCCCGCCGCTCAATGACGTGTCGGTCGGTGGGACGGGTTCGATCGGGTCGACAGGATCGTCGAACTCAAAATCGGTCAGATCTTCGATATCCGAGGTTTGCTCCGCTTCGACGATCGGCGGCTCGTCTTGGACCGTCTCCAAAAGCGGATCGGGCGGTGCGGGCGGTTGCTCCCCCGATGTCGAGACCGGCTGGTTATTGGCGCCACCGGTTTGCTCAGAGTTGACGCTCGCGATCTCTTCCGAGGTTTCGTTCACACCCTGGTCGGATGGCACAGTGTCCGTGCCGCCGGAGCG
>JBCDAS010000247.1:0-6351 GCA_039185235.1 Pseudomonadota bacterium | reverse complement strand
GTCGCGCAGTCTCGGACGCCGCCTTGAGTTCGGCTGTTCGCGACATTCGCAGGGCACTTGGGGATCGCGGTGAAGAAGGTGGCTTTCTGCGAACATACTACGGTCGCGGTCTCAGATTTGTTGGCTCAGACACGCAACCGGCGACGGGTGAAACGGCCCCTGCGCTCCTCAACCGCGAGTCAAAGCCGACCGTCGTCGCGGTTTTGCCCTTTGACGAAATGCTAGGGGATCTCGCGTCACCCCAATTCTGTCAAGGAATTGCAGACGATGTGCTTGCACGGCTGTCGAAGTTTCGCGCGGTCAGTATTGTGGCACGCAATTCCTCGTTCTCGATGCGCGGCTTGGGTCTGCGAGTGAAGGAGATCGGAACCAGGCTTTCCAGCAACTACGTCTTAGAAGGGGTCGTCAAACAGGTCGGCACTGGCCTGCGCATAACAGCGCAACTGGTCCGGACCGAAACGGAAACCAATGCCTGGACTGAGAGTTATGACCTCGCCCAAGATCAGATCTTTAAACGTCAAGATGATGTTGCAAAGGAGATTGCAACCAATGTCACGGCGGTGATCTTTGAAAGCGAGGCGAGACGCGCCAATGCCAAACCCGCAGAATTCCGGACAGCCTGGGAGAACTACTACCGCGGCTACGCGATTCTGCGCACTCTGAGCCCGCGCAAGCAGCGAGAGGCCGCGCAAATCCTCGAACATGTCACCCGGCAGGATCCAGAGTTTGCAACGGCCTATGCGGCTTGGTCCTATGCGCTTTGTTTGGAACTCTTAGCGCCTATGGACTCTGTCCCTGCAGATGAGGCCACAATCCTGCGTGCAGCCCAGAGGCTCAAGGCCCGCGAATTGGCGCAAAAAGCCCTCGAGATAGACACACGAGCGCCCTTTGCCTGGGTCGCGATGGCACGGGCGCAGTTTGCGCTTGGAGAAGTCGACGATGCGCTCGCGGCAGCTGAGAAGGCTGCTGAGCTCAATCCGAGCCTCGCTTGGAGCCAGAACCTGATTGGTATGGCCCAAGTTCAACTGAACCGACCGCACGCGGCAATAGAAGCATTCAAGCATGCAGTCCTGCACCAGCCCGAAGATGCCCTAACCATCGTCAGCCTCGGTGGCAGGGCGCTCGCACATGTGGTGGCCAAGGAATACGAGGAAGCGATAACCTGGTCTCGGAAAGCCCAGCTTTTGCCTGATGCTGGCCTAACGGCCTATATTGGAGAACTGGCGGCTCTCGGCCATCTTGGGCGCATCGACGAGGCGCGCGAGGCGCTGTACCGGGCATCTGAGGTCCTTGATGAGATCAGTATGGCGGCTATCAAGCGACAGTATGAACTGCCCGATCCCGAGGTACGTAGGCTGATCTTGGAAGGATTAGCTCTCGCCGGATTGGAGTGATCGGTTACACGATAATTGCGTCCGAGAGCGTCTCTTTTGCGAGATCCGACTTTCGGCCGTGGATCTTCACCGAACCACGCTCGAGCACATAGAAGCTGTCCGAGAGGTTGTAAGCGAACTCGAAATACTGCTCGACCAGGACGATCGCCATATCGCCCCGGTCGCGGAGGTAGCCGATCACTTGGCCGATTTGCTGGATGATGTTGGGCTGGATGCCCTCGGTGGGCTCATCCAGTAGCAGGACCTTTGGCCGGGCGATCATGGCCCGCGCGATGGCCAATTGCTGTTGTTGCCCGCCGGAGAGGTCGCCGCCGCGCCGGGCGAGGAATTTCTTGAGGATCGGGAAGAGCTCAAAAATCTCGTCGGGGATCGCGCGTTGGTCGCGCGGCAGGCAAGCGAAACCGGTCTCGAGGTTCTCTCGCACGGTCAAAAGGGGGAAGATGTCGCGGCCCTGTGGGACATAGCCGATGCCCTTGCGCGCAAGTTCATGGGCCGAGGCGCGGCCGATCTCCTCGCCGCTTAGCCGGAAGCTGCCGGCGGAGCGGGCATGCGTGCCGGAGATCGCTTTGAGCAGCGAGGTCTTGCCGACGCCGTTCGTGCCCATCACGCAAGTCACCTCGCCGCGGGCGGCGTCCAGGTCGATCCCGTGGAGGATCTGACTGCCGCCGTAATGCAGCGTGAGGCCGCGGACCTCTAGCATCTCAGCGCCCGAGATAGACATCGATCACTTCCTGGTCTTTGGTCACATGGTCGATGGAGCCCTCCGCCAAGACCGAGCCCTCGTGCAGCACGGTGACTTTGCACTCCAACCGGCGGACGAACTCCATATCGTGTTCGACGACGATCACCGCGCGGGTCTTGGCGGCCTCTTTGAGGAGGTCGGTCGTGTGCTCCCGCTCAGCAGGCGTCATCCCGGCGGCGGGCTCGTCGACCAACAGAAGGCGGGGATCTTGCGCCAGCAGCATCCCGATCTCCAGCCACTGTTTCTGGCCGTGGCTGAGGATGCCTGCTTTGGCGGAGAGCTGGGCGGAGAGGCCGATCTCCTCGGCCAGTTCCTCGACCCTTGCGGTGTCCTCGGGCGCTGTGCGGTAGAAGAGGACGCCCAAAGGGCTGCGGTCTTTGCGGAGCGCCATGAGGAGGTTCTCAGAGACGCTCTGGTCCTCGAACACGGTCGGGCGCTGGAACTTGCGGCCGACGCCCTCTTGCGCGATCCGGCTTTCGGAGAGGCGGAGGAGCGAGAGGGATTTTTCGCCCCAAAGCACTTCTCCCTCATCGGGCCGGGTCTTGCCGGTGATGATATCCATGAAGGTTGTCTTGCCCGCGCCGTTTGGCCCGATCACGGCGCGCATCTCTGCCTCGCCGATGGAGAAGGAGAGGTTGTTGATTGCCTTGAACCCGTCGAAGGAGACGGAAACGCCGGAGACCTCCAAAAGCGCACTCATTCGTTCGCCTCCTTCTCGCGGAGAGCGCCCGCGTCCGGGCCGAGATCCGCGCCGTGGCGGTCCGGACTGCGCCGCTCGGCGATCATGTCGAAGATCCCGCCGATGCCTTTGGGGAAGAAGAGTGTGACGGCGACGAAGGAGAGGCCGAGCAGCACCGTCCACCAGTCGACCCATTGGATCGTGTAGATCCCGAGGTTGATATCTGGCGCTTGCCCGCCGGTGAAGTAGGTGGAGACGAGGCTGACGAAGGCAGCGCCAATTACCGCGCCATAGAGCCTGCCGCGCCCTCCGATAGCGACCCAGACGGCGAGGTAGATGGAGGCAATCGGCGCGATCTCGGCCGGGTTGATGATCCCCGCCTGCGGGTAGTAGAGCGCGCCTGCGATGCCCGCCATCATGGCTGTGACGGTGAAGATCAACAGCTTGAAGGCCTCCACCGGGTAGCCGAGGAATCTGACCCGCGCCTCGTCATCGCGGATGCCGCGGATCACCTGGCCGAACTTGCCCGAGACCATCCAGGCGGAGAGGAGGTAAGCCGCGCCCAAGGCCAGTGCCGAGGCCCAGAAGAACCAGATGGAGACGATGGATTGCGGCACGTCATCCAGGCCCGGTAGGTTCTGGAGGCCGGAGAGCCCGTTATTCCCCCGTAACCCGCTATCGTTCTGGAAGAGATAAAGTGACAGCGCGAGCGTCATCGCTTGGGTCAGGATCGAGAGGTAGACCCCTGTAACCCTCGAGCGAAAGGCGAGCCAGCCGAAGACCAATGCAATGATCCCCGGGACCAGCACCACAAAGGCCAGTTGGATCGGCAGGGAATGGGCGAAGGCCCAGATCGGTGGAAACTCGGAGGCACCAACCACGCCGAAGATCTGTACCGCGATGGCGTCTGAGACCTCCTCGGGTGTGGGCGGCAGGGCCGCAGCAGCGAGGCTCTCGATCACGATCAGCTCGGTGCGGGCATACATCAGCCACATCCCGATCGCGTAGCCTCCGACCCCGAAAAACGCGAAATGGCCGAGGCTGAGGATGCCGCAATACCCCCAGACCAGATCCATCGCAATGGCGACGAGGCAAAGGCAGAGGGTCTTGCCAAGGGTCTTGACGAAACTGGTGGAGAGGACGGCGATCCCCATCCCCTCGGACAGTATCGTCACGCCAGCGGTGAAGAGCGCGAGGCAGGCGAGGAAGATCAGGACCGAGGGGTTATCGGCGAATAGAAACCGCCTCGGCGCGGGGGAGGAGAGCTCGACAACCGCCATCTACGCCTCCGCCGCGCGGCCACGCAGCGCGATGATCCCGCGGGGGCGGAACTGGATGAAGAGGATGATGAACAGGATCATGTAGGTCTGGGCGGCCAGCGTGTTCGAGGGGTTAAACCACTCGATGGTCTTTTGCAGGATGCCGACCAGACCCGCGCCCAAGAGCGTGCCCCAGATATTGCCGACCCCGCCCACGACGACCGTCATAAAGCTCTGGACGATGTAGTCCTGACCCATCTCGGACGTGACTTTGGCATAAAGCCCGATGGTCACGCCCGCGATCCCCGCGATGCCGGAGCCAAGGCCAAAGGTCAGCATGTTGATCCGGTCCGGGTTGATCCCCATCGAGCCCGCCATGCGGGGGTTCTGGGTGACCGCGCGAACCTCCAGCCCCAGGCGGGTGCGGCGCATGATCTGGAGGAAGACGAACAGGAAGAACAGCGCCATCACAAAGATCGCGATGCGGATATTGGAAATCGCCACCACATCGTTGATCTGCCAGGCGCCGGAGAGCCAATCGGGCGCGGTCAACGGCCGAGCCTGGGTGCCAAAGATGTTCTTGGCGATTTGCTGGAGCGCGATGGAGATCCCGAAAGTCGCCAGCAGGGTCTCGAGCGGGCGGTGGTAGAGCCAGCGGATCACCAAGCGCTCCATGGCGACCCCGGCGGCGAAGGTGACCAGGAAGGCAGCCGGCAGGGCGACGAGGATCGAGATCGTGTAGTCGGGGATCAAAAGCTGGACGACATAGCCCGTATAGGCGCCCATCATGATAAACTCGCCATGGGCCATGTTGATGACCCCCATGACGCCAAAGGTGATGGCGAGGCCGATGGCGGCGAGGAAGTAGATCGACGCGAGGCTGAGGGCGTCCAGCGATAAGTCGATGATTTGGTTGACGAAAACAGCACGCTCGATGGAGGTGAGGACCTCCTTGGCGGCGATCGCCACGGGGATCGGGGCGGCGTTGTAGCGTTCATAGAAGGTATGGCTGCTGAGGGCGTTCGTGACGTCTGTCTCGGTCGCCGAAGGGGGGACCAAACCCGCCTCGGCCAGCTCCGCGTAGGCCCGGTCGCGAGCTTCGTTGGTGTTCAGGCTCGCCACCGGGGTGGTGCCGATTTGGCCTGCGTCGATCTGAGCGATCAGGGCCTCGCGCTGGGCGGCGCGGTCGATGCGCGGAGGCGCGAGGCCGGCATCGATGAGGAGCTGGTAGGCTTCTTCGCGCGGGATGTCCTCGCCGGGGGTGAGGAGCCGGGCGATTTCGGCCAGGTCTGGCGCCTCGGCGGAGACAGCGACTTCGGTCGCCACAAGCGGGTTCAGCGCCGCGCGGGCGTCGACGCCCAGATCGCCGTCAAAGCCTTGGATCGCTGTGATACGCTCGGCATCGGTTTCGCCAAAGCGAACAGTGAGGATGCGCTCCAGCCGCTGTTTCCGGGCCAGTAGGTCAGGATCGGTTTCTGTCTCAACCGCCGCCCTAAGCGCGGGGAGGTGGGAGGCATCAGCATCCCGCTCCAACGCATCCAGCGCCTCGGCCCGTTTGGCGGGATCGCGGGCAGAAAGTTGGAACTGCACCAGAGCGGCGGAGATCAGCGCTCGCACCCCGCTATTGGGTTTGATCTGTTTGAGGTCACGCTTGGCGACCGTTTCGATTTCCGCGCCGGTGAGGAGATCCAGCAGCCGATAGGTCTTGCTGTCGATCCGTTCGGCCAGGAAGAATTTGCCATCCGCCTTACGAGCCCAGAGCTCCGGGTTCTTGACGGGCAAGCGCCAGAAACGACCTGACAATTCGGATGCATCGATGCGCGGCTGTCGATAGCTTACTCACCCGTACAGACAGCCGAGACCCTTCCAGTTCTTCCTCGAGCATCTCCGCATTTCCGACAATGATAGAAAGCGGGTTGTTCAACTCATGCGCGACACCGGCCAGAAGCTCTCCTAATGCAGAGAGTTTTTCCGATTGAAAGAGCTTTTCCTTTTGCCGGTCCAGCTCGGCCTGGATCTGCAAATCGCGACTGATGTCCTCGATATTGGTGACGATCACATCTTCGCCCCGATAATCGATCAGGCGCGCAGAGAGTTCACCGGGAAACTCCGACCCGTCTGCATTGACGCCCGTGGTGCGCATATTGTCGACCTTGCCGTCGCTCAGCAGCGCGGTGACGTAATCCGCCCGGTCTTCAACCCGCGCAAAGTGGGCGAAACTGCTTTTGGACATGCCCAATAGCTGCGTCGCCGCTGGCGAACGATAGATCACCTGGC
>JBCDAS010000246.1:0-6374 GCA_039185235.1 Pseudomonadota bacterium | reverse complement strand
CTCGGCCTCGCCGCCTTTGTCTGGTGCCTGCGCAATGACCAGTTCGAAGACCTCGAAGGGGACCAGGCGCGGACACTGTTCCAAGACGACGAGTAACACGCCAGATTTTCAGACAATTCTCCGAGAATCGTCCATTTCCCGAGCAGACCTGTCTGATATCTTTCTGCTCATATGAAAAGATCTCTTCTTTTCGGAGTGCCGATTGTATGATTTCAGTAAGAATCGTGCCCGATCGACGGTGCGAGGAGGGGATTATGGGGACCAGAGAAGCGTTTTTCGCTTTTCTTTCTGATCAAAGGGGCTCGGCGTCCCTTGAGTTCGTGATATGGGTTCCGTTCTTCATGTTGCTGTTGATGCTAATGGTTGATGTCAGCACTATCTACTTCAACCAAACTCAGATGATGCATGTCAGCCGGGACGCGGCGCGGCGCATGAGTATGGGTCAGCTCGAGCCAGAAACGCTGACCGCCTTTGTCCAAGGGCACCTGACGAACGCCGTCACTGTCACCAACTGTTCGATCGACGAAACGGCCTGTGTGCGCATTTCGCGACCCTTCGAAAACATGGCCATCTTCGGAAATGCGTTCACGAGCTTGATCGGTCGGGATATGTCGGCTTCGACCTCAATGCGCGTCGAGCCGGGAATCTAGGGATGGGCGCATGAGACATTTGGGCCGATTTCTGAAAGATGAGACCGGTTCGGTGACTGCTTGGAACCTGATCTGGTTCGCGGCCATTTGCGGGATTATTGGGGTCACGATCGACACGACAACGGCCCATCACACCAAGGCTCAGCTCCAAATTACAGCCGACGCAGCAGCCCATGCGGCGATGATCGGCCTCCTGAACCCAAATTTCGACATTCCAGCCGCAGAGCGCGTTGCGGCTGCGGTCACCGCTGGTCGCAGCTATAGCTATCTGAACATGCCCGCCGAACTTTATGGGGATGTAACAGTTGATCGAGATATCGAGGTCGGCCTCTGGCATGATCGCGTTCTGGTCGAGAACCAAGAGTATCCCGACGCGGTGAAAGTTACTGCTTGGCGCAGCGACCATCGCGACAACTCGGTCGGGGCGTCGTTCTTGCGGATCATTGGTTTTAACGAATGGAACCTCAATGCCTCGGCGGTCGCAACCGCAGATCTGGACGGCGTTGCCGACTGCCGTTGGACGGGTCTGATCGCTGGCAGTCAGGTGATCCAAAGCTCCAGCAATCACTTCTTCAACGAGATCTGTTTGCATGGCGAGGAAGGTTTGAACATCAACACTGGCAATCTGATCGAATGCAGCACGGTCATCAGTAATCCAGAGGTTGAGTACGGGATCAGAGGACCGTGGGCAGGCCAAGTTACCGAGGAGGATCGCTGCGAAGCCAAGAACCCGCGCAGCCATCCCGAGAAGACGATGCTCCAACACGCGCTTCAGAGCCAAACACTACGTTCGACAGCGCTCACCGAGTATCTTCAGATGGCAACGATCCTTCAAAGCCGGGTCGACGGGACCTATAGCGAGGTGATTGACCCGTTTGAGCAACTGCCAAGCTACATCACTCGAACGCAAGTTGTTCCCGCGGACATGTTTGACAGCAGCATTCTGCGCTCCGGCACGCTCTACAATGTGATCTGCAGCGATGAGAGCCAAATCAGGATCGCTGGCATCATCCATAATATCGGGATCCTGACCAACTGTCCGATCGAGTTCGCAGCCCCAGAACCTGTCGCCGATGAGCCGGGAGATGCTGAAGCGGGTCCTGATGATCCAGATGCGCCATTGGTGACCAGCTATGAGGCTTTCAACGAAGATGGCGGATCAGAGGGTGTTTACACTGCCACAGAAGGGACCGAAACGATCCTTGATAGTGTGGTGATCCATAGCAGTGCTGATATCGGCGCACCCTTTACCTTTACCGCTCCCGTGCAAATCGGCCGCAATGACAACTGCGCTTTGGGGGGTGGTGCGACGCTCTATGGCATTGGCGAGATCGCGACACCAGCAGATGCAAGCCTTTATGGGGCTCAGATCGTCGCAGTCGGGAATGTGGATTTGGGCGCGCGGGCAGATTCGATCCTTGGGATCAATGTCGAAGCAGATGGCAATATCAACATTTCAGCAGAAGGGCGGATCGGGGCCTGCTCGGATGTCAGCAGCGATGCGATTTACACGGTTCGGGACTTCGAGTTGCGGCTGGTTGACTGACCCGTGTCGAAGATCCGTCCAGCAACGCTGTAAAGGTCAGTCCGATCGTCAAGCAGTCCTTCGGGCACAATCGATCGCCCGGTGACATCGAAGACAGTGATAAGATAGGGTCCGCCCGCCTTACCGTCCGGGCACCCACTCTGTCCCTGCAAGCGGAACCTGTGCCATCGCGGCCGCCTCCACTGTCAATGCGCAAAGATCTTCTGGTTCGAGGTTGTGCAGGCTGGACTTTCCGCAAGCCCGGGCGATAGTTTGCGCCTCGAGTGTCATCACCTTGAGGTAATTGGCCAATCTCCGCCCCGCAGCCACCGGGTCCAAGCGCGACGCGAGCTCGGGATCTTGTGTCGAAATCCCGGCCGGATCCTGCCCCTCATGCCAGTCGTCATAGGCCCCCGCCGTTGTGCCGAGCGCTTGATACTCCGCCTCCCATATCGGGTGATTGTCCCCGATCGCAACCATGGCCGCGGTGCCAATCGACACCGCATCGGCGCCGAGCGCCATTGCTTTGGCAACATCTGCACCATTGCGGATCCCGCCCGAGACGATCAGCTGGACCTTGCGATGCATGCCCAGATCTTGCAGCGCCTTGACCGCGGGCCGGATGCAGGCGAGCGTCGGTTGGCCGACATGTTCGATAAAGACATCTTGGGTTGCCGCCGTGCCGCCTTGCATACCATCGAGCACCACCACGTCGGCACCCGCTTTGATCGACAGTGTCACGTCATAGTAGGGTCGAGCGCCGCCAACCTTGATATAGATGGGCTTTTGCCACTCGGTGATTTCGCGGAGCTCTTGGATTTTGATCTCCAGATCATCCGGCCCCGTCCAATCCGGGTGGCGACAAGCGGAGCGCTGGTCGATCCCTTGGGGCAGGTCCCGCATCTCCGCCACCCGGTCCGAGATCTTCTGGCCAAGCAGCATCCCGCCGCCACCGGGCTTTGCGCCCTGACCAACAACAACCTCGATCGCATCGGCTTTGCGTAGATCATCCGGGTTCATGCCATACCGGCTGGGGAGGTATTGATAGACGAGGTTCTTGGACTGCCCTCTCTCTTCCGGGGTCATCCCACCATCGCCAGTGGTGGTTGAGGTCCCGGCGATGGACGCCCCGCGTCCGAGCGCCTCTTTGGCGGGGCCAGACAAGGCGCCAAAGCTCATCCCCGCGATGGTGATCGGGATATCCAGATGAAGCGGCTTTTCAGCGAAGCGATCGCCCAGGATCACGTCTGTTGTGCAGGTCTCTCGATAGCCCTCCAGCGGATAGCGTGACATCGAGGCGCCGAGAAAGAGCAGATCATCGAAATGCGGCAGTTTCCGCTTCGCCCCACCCCCTCTGATGTCGTAGATGCCGGTTGCCGCCGCTCGGCGAATTTCGGAAAGCGTATAGTCGTCAAACGTCGCCGATTTTCGCGGCACCGTGCGCGGAATCGCTGGTTGCTTGTCGTCAGCCATCAATACGCTCCCGCATTGTCGATGTTGAAATTGTAGAGCTTGCGGGCCGAGCCGTAGCGGCGGAACTCCGCAGGATCGACATCCTGGATCCCGGCCTGGCCCAAAAGGGCTTTGAGATCGTGCAAGTGCTCAGGGGTCATCTCTTTCTCAACGCAGTCTGCGCCCAGAGATGCGACCTCGCCACGCACAAAGATCCGCGCCTCATATATCGAGTCACCCAGCGCATCGCCCGCATCGCCACACACGACCAGATTGCCCTTTTGCGCCATGAAGGCCGACATATGCCCGATATTGCCACGCACGATGATGTCGGAGCCTTTCATCGAGATCCCGCAGCGAGAGGACGCATTGCCCTGGATGACAAGCATCCCGCCATGGGAGGTCGCGCCTGCATACTGGCTGGCATCGCCCTCGATGATGACTTTGCCGGACATCATGTTCTCCGCCACCCCTGGGCCGGCGGAGCCATGGACGTGGATGGTTGCGGACTTGTTCATCCCAGCGCAATAGTAGCCGACCGAGCCGCGAACATGGACGGTCGCATCGGTATCCGCGCCAACAGCCATCGCGTGCTGCCCCTGGACGCCCGTCACCTCGAGCGTGCCCGCATTGGTTGGCGGCAGCTCGTGCAAAGCTTTGTTGAAGGCACGCAAAGTCGTCTCGGTCAGGTCGAAATTCATGCCGCACGCTCCCAGAAATAGACCGTGGCAGGTTCTGGCTCCCAAACCTTGGCCGCATCGATACCGGGCAGGTTCACAAGGGCCCGGTATTCGGAGCCAAAGGCCACATAATCCTCAGTCTCTGCCATCACGGCAGGTTTGCAGGCAATCGGGTCGCGCAACACGCCAAAGCCCGTCTCGGTCCCAACGAGGAAAGTGTAGAAACCATCATAGTCTTTCAGCCCGGTCTCAAGCGCCTGTCCCAGGTTCTGGCCTTGGTCAATGCGCCAACTGAGATAGGCTGCGGCCACTTCAGTATCGTTCTCGGTCTCAATCCGCCGCCCCGCATAGCGCAGCTCACGGCGCATGTTGTTGTGGTTGGACATCGAGCCGTTATGCACGAGGCACTGATCGAGCGCTGTCGAGAAAGGATGCGCGCCCAGTGTTGTCACGGCGCTCTCGGTTGCCATGCGTGTGTGGCCAACAGCGTGCGAACCCGACATGGTCGACAATCCAAAGCGGTTGGAGACGTCTTCTGGCAATCCGACTTCCTTGTAGATCTCAATCGCGTTGCCTCGGCTCATGATCCGAATGCCTGGGCGCTGTTTAGCCATGATGGCGCGGGCCGCATCCGTCTGGCCGGCATCCAAGCGCAGGATCGCATGGGTATCGGCCACTTCGATGCTGTGCGCAGCCACCCCGGCCGACTGCAAAAGATCGAGCAAATTATCGAACGCTTGTGGATCCGCCGATTGCACGGTTAGCTTCTCTTGGCCCTGAACAGGGTCGCGGTATATGGCGAAACCGGCGCTGTCCGGCCCTCGATCAGACATGGTGACGAGCATCGCGCTCAGGTGAGCGCCCATCTCCGCCTCGATATTGGGCGATTTGGCAAAAAGGCCGACGATCCCACACATGGGCCTTGGCTCCTCGATCAGTGATTCTTCACGCGGAAGATAGGCCCTGGGACACGCCCGATCAATCTGGAGGAAACAATTATTCCTGAGGATAGCTGATTATCGAGAGATACCGGATTGGAAGATCGTGCATCTCCTCGGGCCCATGCGGCGCATCGGCATCGAAGTACAAACTATCTCCGGGACGCATTCGGAAGAGCTGGTTGCCATGGCGATAGGTCACTTCGCCCTCGATCATGTGCAGGAACTCGATCCCCGCATGCTGAAAGGTCGGGAAGACATCCGAGGCTTCGGTCAAGGTGATCATATAGGGCTCAACAACGATCCGGGCGTCAGCGGCTGCTGAATGCCCTAAGAGACGATATTGATGCCCCGCCCGCGTCCCTCGGCGTTCGACATCAACACCCTCCCCCGCCGGGACAAAAAGCGCTGCTCGGTCCTCCTCATGACGTCGAAACAGCGTGGTTATATGCACGCCCAAGGCCAGCGAGAGCCCCTGCAAACTGGTCAATGACGGCGAGATCGCGCCGTTCTCGATCTTGGACAGCATCCCAACGGACAATCCGCTCGCATTGGCCAATTCGGCGACTGTCATGTCCCGATCCCGGCGCAGTTCGCGGACCTCTCGTCCAATAACGGTTTCTAGTTGATTGACCGGAACCGACTGGCTCTGGTGCGGATCCTGGAAGAGACGCGCTTTCGCTCGTTGGGCCTTGGGCATCGGCTATCTTGTCCACTTATCGAGGTCACAGTCTGTATTGGCTACCCTGTCAAGCGAAGCAAGGCCCGATAAGTAATCGATTCGCCCAGATCCGCGGAAACCAAAGCACAAAAAATCGGCACAAATCTGCCTCTTGTGGACAAGAGTTAATCACTCACTGTTTTTGGCGCGATCTTCAGCAAGTCTTTGCTGCAAACCGCTTGCCGCTCAGGGCAACGGGCGTATCGTTCGAGTGATCCGCGGGCGCGACCGAGAGGGTTGCTCGCTATGACAGCAGCACAGACAAAAATCTGGGTTCTGCAGGAGGGGTAGATGGAAGAACAAATTGCAATGACAACGGCGATCAACCTGGAGGTGTACTACTGGTGGTGTACAGCCTTCATGTTTATCATTCACGCAGGCTTTCTCGGCTATGAGATGGGCGCATCG
>JBCDAS010000245.1:0-6382 GCA_039185235.1 Pseudomonadota bacterium | reverse complement strand
CGGATCGCAGCCCTTAAAGCTTCCCCACAAACACCTGCTTATTCCCTCCGCCCGGCCCCCCAGATCCGCAGCGCGCCAGGGGGGTGGGTGGGGGCGGGCGGTGGCATTGCCGCGCGACGGGGAGAGGCACCCATGCCCAAACCCAACCCAATGGCAGGAATGATCGTCGTCGGCGCCATCGCCGGCGCCTTTGGCGTGCGCGGCGAAGCACGGGTCAAATCCTTCTGTACCAAGCCAGAAGCCATCGGTAACTACGGCCCACTTACCACCGAGACGGGCCAAAGCTTCACCCTCAAAATCGCCCGCCCGGTCAAAGGTGGCTTCGCGGTGCGCCTCTCGGGCGTGCCAACCCGCGAGGCTGCCGAGGCACTCAAGGGCACCCGCCTCTATGCCTCGCGCGAAGCTCTGCCAGCGCTGCCGGATGACGAGTTCTACCACACCGACCTGATCGGCCTCGACGTCTTCGACACCGGCGGTGCCTCGCTCGGCCGGATCCGTGCCATCCACGATTTCGGCGCCGGAGATGTGCTCGATATCGTGGGTGGCGAGATGCCCCTGATGCTCCCCTTCACCCGCGAGGCCGTCCCCACCGTCGACCTCGCGGGAGGCTGCATCATCGCCGATCCACCGCTTGAGACGTCGGAGCGGGATCCGGAATGACCGATAAACCCCGCTCCCACGGCATGTTGCGTCCCCAGGTTTCGGCCCAGCCCCGGCCCTTGATGGAGCCGAAATCCCATGCCCGGGCTTTCCGCGCAAAGGTGCTGACCCTCTTCCCCGGTCTCTTCCCTGGGCCCCTGGGCGAGAGCCTCACCGGCAAGGCGCTGAAAGACCGTCTGTGGGAGCTTGACGCAATCGACATCCGCCGTTTCACGACTGACCGCCACCGCACGGTCGATGACACGCCCGCAGGGGGTGGCGCCGGTCTGGTCATGAAACCGGATATCCTCGCGAAAGCGCTGGACTTTGCCGCCCATGACAGTGTATCTGACCGCTCTCGTTGGCCAGTGATCTATCTCTCGCCGCGCGGTAAGCCCTTTCGGCAATCACGCGCAGCTCAGATCGCAGGCGGAGAAGGGGTGACCCTCCTCTGTGGCCGGTACGAGGGCGTGGACCAGCGGGTGCTGGAGGCACGTGGGGTCGAGGAAGTCTCGATCGGTGATTTCGTCCTCACGGGCGGCGAAATCCCGGCCATGACCCTCCTCGACGCGGTGATCAGGCTCTTGCCGGGCGTGCTTGGCAACGCCGAGAGCACCGTGGAAGAGAGTTTCTCGCGGGGGCTCCTCGAGCATCCGCAATATACCAGGCCCCAGGTCTGGGAGGGGCGTGAGATACCGGAGATTCTCCTCTCCGGCCATCACGCGAAGATCGCCGAATGGCGGCTCTCCCAGGCGGAAAGGCTGACGCAAGAAAGACGCCCCGATCTCTGGCGGGCCTATACGGCAACCGATGGAGGCACAGAGCGCTCGGGCGGCAACAGCGATGCCGACACCCGTAACGGGCAAGGTGGCACAGATAAGGATTGAGCAAATGAACTTGCTGGAGCAGCTCGAAGCCGAGCACATCAAAGAACTGGGGAAAGACATCCCCGATTTCGCCGCCGGCGACACGGTCCGGGTCGGCGTAAAAGTGACTGAGGGCAACCGCACCCGGGTCCAGAACTACGAAGGTGTTTGCATCTCCCGCAGGGGTGGAAGCAATCTCAACGCCTCGTTCACCGTGCGCAAGATCTCCTTTGGCGAAGGCGTTGAGCGGGTCTTCCCGTTGCACAGCCCGCAGATCGATCAGATCACAGTCGTGCGCCGCGGTCGTGTGCGCCGCGCCAAGCTCTACTACCTCCGCGAGCGTCGGGGCAAATCGGCCCGGATTGCCGAGAAAACCAACTACAAGCCAAAGAAAGACGGCTCGCAGCCTGAGGCGTGAGCAAACTTCAGTCTTGAAAACCAAAGGGCCGGGCGGCAATCAGCCGGGCCCTTTCCTTTTTCGACCCACTCTGGCCATCTTTGACCATGGTCACTATCCGCTTTGCCGAGACGCATGATCTGTCCGGAATATTGGCGCTCTACCACAGGAGCGGCTTTAGCGACCCTGCCTCTGGCGATGAACTACACCTGATCTGGCGGGACATACTTGGTCGAAGCGGTGTCTTCGTCATAGTTGCAGAGCTTGACGGTGAAATCGTCTCAAGTTGCACTCTCATCACTGCACCCAATCTGCTACGGGGTGGCCAAGCGCATGGTTTTCTCGAGAATATCGCGACGCTTCCGCCCCATCGTCGCTGCGGCTACGGTCGGCGGGTGATCGAGTTCGCCCTCTCAACCGCTTGGGAAGCTGGCTGTTTCCACGTCATGATGCAAAGTGGAAAAACTGATCCAGGTGTCCACGCTTTCTACCGCACTCTCGGCTTCCAGCCCGGTCTCAGAACAGCCTATGTTCACCCTCACCCCTCGAATCGACCCTGATTTTTTGGGCTAAGGAAGTGATCGGGCCACCCTTACTGCTGTAAGGCGTAAGATCGCCCGAGCCCGCTTTGCATCGATCTGATACGATGCTCCCTGGGATTGCACGGCTTCTCCCAGTTTTGATCATGGCAGAGGCTTGTCAAAGCCTGGAAGAACCGCGAAGCGTGGTGGCGCTATGAGATCTGTTGAAGCTTCTACCCACCCTGAAACCAGCCTGGAGCGCGCTACCTGGCTGCTGTTCGCCATTGGAATCGTGCTCCTGCCCTTGCAGATTTGGCCACCGATGCCACTTCCGGGGATGCAACTGGCTGACTTGTTTTTCGCGATTGCCGCGATGTTGTTCTTTGTCACCTATCGGTTGAAAGGCCCCATTCTGCCTGCGATCGCGATCCTCGTTTTCTTGGTGGGTACCGCGATTTCTGCCACACGCGGCGGGAGTGCCATCAAGCTCCTCGGCCATCTGGAGTTGGGCGTTCTCTGCTGGATCGCGCTTTGCGCCAGCGCCCGGCATGCATTTCTCTTCCGCCGTGCGCTGGTCATAGCTGGGGCTATCGCCGCGGCCACGGCCATGCTGGGTATGTTGATCTTTCTGCTTGGATGGGGCGTCTACGATGCGGATGGAGTGCCCAACCATCCCTTGCTCTACCTACACGGAGCGCTTGTAGCCGGAGACTACCCGAGACTTAGGGGCACACTCGTGACCGGTGCCATGCTCACGGCTGTGGTTGGCACCGGCTTCGCCCTTCTTGCACTTGAAAAGGAACTGGTCCCTCAACGTTGGCTGCGACAACTCATCTATGTGATCTCCATCATCGCGATGTTCTTTGCCTTCTCACGGGCGATCGCCAGCTTTGCCGTTGTCCTAACCGGGTTCCTGCTTTGGCAAAACCGGGCCGCGCGGCCTGTGTGGATCGGGTGGACGCTTATGGCATTGGTCTATACAGCGCTGCTCTTGATCTCGCTTCGATACGAAGTGCTGCTTGAGCCAACCCGATTGTGGGAGACGGTTATCACCTCCGAAGATGGGGACCGTTTCGGGCGTTGGCGCTTTGCTGTCGCTGCAATCGCGGAGCATCCTTTCATAGGAGCTGGACCAGGTGTGCTGATCGCTGATGGCTGGAGCGCGCATAACACTTGGTTGAACATCTGGTCCATTCTTGGTTTGGCACCTCTCATTGCGTTTGTCGCGCTCATGAGCGGGGCGGTCTGGAAGGCTGTGCGCTTGCCTTCCCTTGGGCTGTCCTGCGTGCTCGCCTTCGCTCTGATCTCGAGCCTTTACAACGATGTCGAGGATATGCGGCACCTTTGGATCGTGATGGGCCTCGCCATTGGCCTCGGCGGAGCCCGTCAGTCATAGGCCACCACCTCGATCTCAATTTCATCTGGTCCCATAAAGTAGAACCGCTCACCTGGTTCATAGTCCGCATGGCTATGAGGCGCGTAGCCCAGCTCTCTAACTCGCGCATCCGCTGCTACGAGATCATCCACGACGATCCCGATATGGTTGAGACCTCCGAGCACGGTGTAACTCTCTGCTGGCGCACCATCAGCACCTTGAGAATAGACCGCGAGATAGTCGGTCGCAGTGCCCACATGTACGGTGTATCCGGCGCCCGCTAATCCCGGCCCCTCCCAACGCACATGCCAGTCAAAGAGTTCGCACAGGAAGTCGGCATAGGCCTTTGGATCTTTGACGGTGATATTCACATGTTCAAGTCGCGCCATTTCATCCTCCTTTTGCTCTGGATTTCGCTGGCTTAATTGTTCAAGTTAACTTGAGGTCAAGAGAAAAATTGGGAAGGCAGTTTTGGTGCAGCCAGTCCTCACCATTGGGCAAGTCTCCGGCCGAACGGGGCTCGCCCCTTCAGCGATCCGGTTCTATGAGGAGGTCGGCCTGGTCCGTGCCATCCGCACAGAATCGGGCCAGCGCCGCTTTCGCCGCTCTGACATCCGGCGCCTCTCGTTTGTGATCGCGGCCCAAGGGTTTGGCCTCACGCTCGGCGAGATTCGCGAGATGCTCGCCAAACTCCCGGACGAGCGCACGCCCAATAAAGCAGATTGGAGCCGGATCTCCCGCATCTTCCGTTCCCGGATAGACGATGAGATCTCGCGGTTGGAGACCCTTCGTAACCGGCTCGATGGCTGCATCGGCTGCGGGTGCCTCTCACTTAAATCCTGCCGCCTCTACAATCCCGATGACGCAGCAGCCACCGGAGGCCCAGGCCCGCGTTACGTTCTGGGTGATGAACCACCAGCATAGACACCTTACGCCCCTGCTGATCGAGGTAAGGCTTTGCCAAAGACTGATCTTGTGTGAGCCGTGACTATCAAACGTATTTACGAATTCAGTCGAAATCCTGCGCAGTGGAACTTTACGGTCTCCGACCTCCGGGCCCTGAAAGGGACGGGGCGTGAGCTCTCGATGTCGAACCTAGCCAAAAGTGGTGAACTCCAGGCCTGTCTCGAGACGGGCATCGATCTCTTTGTCTTGGGTGCGGATCAGATGGCGGACTTGTGCACAAGAAAACTGGAAAAAACAAATTTGCGTTGCGAGACGTTACTCCGGATTTACGTAGTTGCGCCTTACCCATCCCGATATCCCAAGATGACGGATCCAGGAGGATAGCACTATCCGCTCAAAATCCTTTGCCAGGCACACGCCCGGCGGATCGGTTTCCATCCATAGCCGGGTTAAACGTCAACTCGGCGGATCTGGTCATGCGATGAACGGGCCACCGTTACACGCAATCGGTTATCGGCAGGGCGACCGCATACTTGGACTTGGTCGTCTTGCCGCGAACTATCTGAACACAGATCTTCTTCCCGATCGGGAGAAGCCCGCGGATCCGAGCTCGTTCTTGCAGGCTCGTCCGGACGATGGAGTACCTAGTCGGAAGCCTGCGGTCCGTCCTTCTGCTTCGCCTCGAAAAGCAGGAACCCCGCCGCCAATGCCAGCCCGCAGATGAAAACGATGCCGATCACAAGCTCCATTTCACTGTTGTGCATGTTCCTTCTCCGCTCAGGCGTGGTTTGCACTGCGCCGATGCGCCGCAGCTCTTTAACTCTTCATTTGCCACGATGAATCTATGTAGCCGCTCAAAGATTGTCGAGCGGCGCGCATGCTGTTAGAGAGCGCGGCGCAACCCTTGGAGGAGCCATCTGATGCCCGACTATGCCGTCAAAGACTTGAGCCTTGCCGATTTCGGCCGCAAGGAACTGGATATCGCCGAAACCGAGATGCCGGGGCTGATGGCTTGCCGGGAAGAGTTTGGTGACTCAAAGCCGCTAAAAGGTGCGCGGATCACCGGCTCGCTGCATATGACGATCCAGACAGCGGTGCTGATCGAGACCCTCACGGCGCTGGGCGCAGATGTGCGCTGGGCGTCCTGCAACATCTTCTCGACCCAGGATCATGCGGCTGCCGCCATCGCTGCCGCGGGCGTTCCGGTCTTTGCCGTCAAAGGCCAAACCCTTGAAGAACATTGGGATTATCTGGACAAATCGTTCATGTTCCCCGAGGGCTGCAACATGATCCTCGACGATGGTGGGGATGCGACGCTTTATGTTCTGTTGGGTGCGCGGGCTGAGGCGGGCGAAGACATCTTGGCCGTGCCCAGCTCGGAAGAGGAAGAGGTCATCAAGGCTCAGATCAAGAAGCGGATGGCCGAGAGCCCAGGCTGGTTCACCAAAACCCGCGATGCGATCAAAGGTGTCTCGGAAGAAACCACGACCGGCGTCCACAGGCTCTATGATCTCAGCAAAAACGGCCAGCTGCCCTTCCCGGCGATCAATGTGAACGACAGCGTCACTAAGTCGAAATTTGACAACAAGTATGGTTGTAAAGAGAGCCTGGTCGACGGGATCCGCCGGGCGACTGACACGATGATGGCAGGCAAGGTTGCGGTGGTCTGCGGCTACGG
>JBCDAS010000244.1:0-6400 GCA_039185235.1 Pseudomonadota bacterium | reverse complement strand
GTGGAGTTCGATCTGAGAACCTTTTACCTGCGCGATCTGATCTTCACCGGTGCGACGGTGGTGCCTCCCGGTACATTCGCAGATCTCGTCGGCTATATCGAACGGGGCGAGATCAAGCCGCTGGTCGCTGCGACCTATCCGCTGAGGGATTTCCACGAGGCCCAAAGCGCCTTCATCGCCAAGGCGCATACCGGCAACATTGTCGTCCTCCCATGAGTGAGCCGCTGGCAGAGCTCTACGCGGCGGCACAGAGTTTTTGCCTCCATGTGCCTGGGCTGGCGGCGTTTGCTGAGATGCCGTCCGATCCGGAACCGGCCGCGTTAGCGCCTCAGCCCGTTCCTGCCCTGGGACAACTGGCGGAGGAACTGCCAACCGGAAACGCCAGCCCGGAGGGAACGCGGCTGACCAAGGCGGTGATAGCAGCCAAGGATGCGATCCAATGGCAACTCACCTATGACGAGGCTTTGGTCGGTGCCGATTTCCTCCGGCGGTACGGCTGGTTTGAATTGCTTGGCCCGACGGGGCATTTTCGATCGGAGGAATTGGTTGCCTTCATCGGCTATTGGGGGCCGGGTCTGCGCTATCCGTGGCACAAACATGCATCGCGCGAGATCTATGCCGTCGTGGATGGTCGCGCCGTCATGGAACGTAGGCAGGCCGGTGCCCGGGATCTGGGCCCCGGTGGCACGTCGCCCCATGCCTCATGGGAACCGCATGCGCTGAGAACAGATCGCGCGCCTTTGCTTGCCCTGGCCCTTCAGGCCGGCGAAGGCCTAAACGAGATCCCTCTCCTCTTGCCCGAGTTGGAGGCGGGATGACCAGCGACCTGCAGGAGCAGATGCGCCGTCAGATGGCGGATCAGGCCCTGTTCCGGCAGGCGTTCGAGCATGGGCTCTCCTACCTCTCTGGTGTCGATGATCGACCAGTTTACCCTTCCGACGAGGCTGTCGCGTCTCTGGCATCATTTGCCATGCCCCTGCCAGAGGGCTCCTGCGACCCGGGGCGCGTTCTTGACACCCTCAATGCCATAGGTGCACCGGCGACCACGGCTCAGATGGGCGGGCGATACTTTGGGTTTGTCAATGGCGGAGCGGTCCCTATCGGCCTCGCCGCCCGGCTGATGGCCGATTGTTGGGATCAAAACGCCGCTCTCACAGCCATGTCTCCGATTGCCGGGAAACTCGAGGAGG
This sequence comes from Pseudomonadota bacterium, assembly GCA_039185235.1. Classification (GTDB taxonomy): domain Bacteria; phylum Pseudomonadota; class Alphaproteobacteria; order Rhodobacterales; family Rhodobacteraceae; genus Thermohalobaculum. The sequence goes on along the minus strand of JBCDAS010000244.1, from coordinate 5,210 downwards.
TCGCGGAGGACTGGCTGCGGGACCTCTTTGACCTGCCGCAGGGCACGGTTGCGGGATTTGTCTCCGGCACGTCGCTCGCAATTGTGGCCGGGCTCGCAGCAGGGCGGTGGCGGATTGCTGAGCGGGCAGGATGGGATATCAATGCAAAAGGGTTCGCAGGCGCCCCGCCGATCCGGATCATCACCAGCCGCCATACACATAGTGCCGTGATCAAGGCGATTGGGCTTCTTGGCTTTGGCACCGACATTATTGAGTGGGTCGAGGTGGATGCGCAGGGACGGATGCGCGCTGATTTGATACCCGACCTTGATGCCTCCTGCCTCGTGGTTGCTCAGGCGGGAAATGTCAATTCAGGCGCTTTTGATCCGCTCGACGCGATCTGCGACAGGGCCAATGCGGCGGGTGCCTGGGTGCATGTGGACGGCGCTTTCGGGCTCTGGGCGCAGGCGGCTAAAGGGCTCAGGCATCTGACAAAGGGAATGGAGAAGGCACAGAGCTTCTCGGTTGACGCGCACAAGACCCTGAACGCGCCATATGACAGTGGGATCGTGCTATCTACAGATGCACAAGCACTCGCATCCGCCTTGCAAGCAAGCGGGTCCTATCTGCTCTTTGATGGTGCGCGAGATGGTATGACAACCACGCCAGAGATGTCGCGCCGGGCTCGCGGGATCGAGCTCTGGGCGATCCTGGCAGCGTTGGGTCGCTCGGGCATAGACGCCTTGATCCAGGGGTTGCATGACCGGGCTGTTCAAATGGCCGATGAGCTCGAGGATGCGGGGTTCGAAGTTCTCAACGATGTGGTGTTCAACCAGGTCATGGTCGCTCAGGAAACGGATGAGGTGACCGAGGCGCTTCTAAAGGAACTGCAAAGTGACGGCACCTGTTGGGTCGGAGGTGCGAGTTGGTTTGGGCGCAAGATCATCCGGATTAGCATTTGTTCCTGGGCGACGACCCCAGAGGACGTCAGCCGAACGGTCGCAGCGTTCTCCCGTTGCCAAAGCGCGCTGGCTCACAGCCCCGCTGCGCGCCGGGGGGTGGGTGGGGGCGGGCGGCGGGGCTGTGAGCCAGCGCGTTCCGACTTGGCCAAAACATGAAGATCACCCGCATCACGGTTTGGCAAAAGGATCTGCCACTTGCAAAGCCTTACTGGCTCTCTGGCGGGCGGCTCAAGTTCGAGGTCCTGGACGCAACCTTTGTCAGGCTCGATACCGATGACGGACGGTCTGGATGGGGTGAGGGCACCCCTTGGGGGCATACCTATCTGCCGGCCCATGGGCCAGGTATCCGTGCCGGGATCGAGACTATGGCTCCAGCGATCTTGGGGGCGGATCCACGAAAGCTCGGCGTGTTGGAACATGCGCTTCGCCTTTGCCTGCCTGGGCATCCTTATGCCAAGGCACCCGTGATCATGGCTGCGATGGATCTTGCCGGACAAAGTGCCGGATTGCCAATGACCGAACTGGTCGGCGGGGCTTTTGACGGAGCGACGCAGATCGCGTCCTCGATCTCGACCGATACACCTGAGGCGATGCTGGCCGATATCGGCGCCTATCGCGCCAAAGGTTATCATGTCCATTCGGTCAAGGTCGGCTCGGACATCGAGGGCGACATCGCGCGGATCCGGCATCTGGAGGCCCATCGCGCGCCGAGTGAAAAGATCTTCTATGACGTCAATCGAGCGTGGACCCGGGCCGAGGCGGTGACCGTCATGAATGCTGTCGGCGATCTCTCGGTCACCTTCGAGCAGCCCTGCGAGACGCTTGATGACTGCCTCGCTGTGCGCCGTCTAACCCGCCAGCCAATTTCGATCGACGAGCGCTTGGAGACGCTCGCTGATATGACCCGGATTGCGACCGAGGGTATTGGTGAGGTGGTGAACATCAAAATCGGGCGGGTAGGTGGATTGCTGAACGCGGCCCGCATTCGAGACCTCGCCCTGGCAAACGGCATGCAGATAGCTGTGATGGCGACCGGAGGGAGTGTTCTGGCGGATACCGAGGCCGCGATCCTGGCCCAAACGGTCCCACCAGAGCACCGCTATGCAACCTGGGCCTGCCAGGACATGCTCACCGTCGACCCTGCTCGGGGACAGGGCAGCCGCAATGTGGATGGCGATCTTGCCGCACCGCAAGTGCCGGGCTTAGGCATTGTCCCCGACCCTGCATTTCTGGCTGCGCCGGAGGCTGAATATGTTCTGTAATTTTTGCGGTTTTCCGGCCCATCCCCGCCCAATCCACCGCCCGCCCCCACCCACCCTCCGCGGGCAGCGGATTGGGCGGGGATGGGCCGGGTTCGATCCTTTTTTCTCTCCGTAACTCTGTTCGAGGAGGACCACGATGAACAAGCAAGCTCAAAACCCAATGACCTGGACGGAACGCGCCGAGGCTGTCTTGCCCGCTGGCGGGTTCGGGAACTTTGATCCTTCGGTTATTCTGACGCGAGGCGAGGGCAGCCGGGTTTGGGATGTCGAGGGTCGGGAGTATATCGACCTTCTCATCGGCTCTGGCCCCATGCTGCTCGGCCATGGGCACCCGGAGGTGATCGACGCGGTCTCGGCTCATATGAACCAGGGCTGGACTTTCTTTGCCAACAACACCCATGGGATCGAACTGGCCGAGGAGATCTGCTCGGCGATGGCCTGCGGCGAGCACCTGCGCTACGTCTCGACCGGTGGTGAGTCGGATATGTATGCGATGCGTCTGGCGCGTGCCTTCACCGGGCGGTCCAAGATCATGAAGTTCGAGGGGGGGTATCATGGCATGTCAGCCGAGGCGCTGATGAGCCTCGCCCCGACAAGACTGGTGAATTTTCCACAAGCCGTACCTGACACGGCGGGCACGCCTTCCGGTGTCGCCGATGAGATGCTGATTGCACCGTTCAATGATGCGGATTTCGCACGCTCTTTGCTCGACGAATATGACGACGAGATTGCGGCGATCATCGTGGAGCCCTTGCAGCGGATCGTACCGCCGGAGCCTGGTTTTTTGCAGTTCCTGCGCGAGGAGACCGAAAAGCGCGGGATCGTGTTGATCTTCGATGAGGTAGTCACCGGATTCCGCCTTGCCTATGGTGGCGCACAGGAGAGCTATGGCGTGAAACCGGATCTCTGCACACTGGGCAAAGTGATTGGCGGCGGCATGCCCTTGGCTGCGATCGTCGGGCGTGAAGACATCATGGCCCATTTCGACAAGGCCAAAGTGGGGCCGGAGGGCTTTACCCTGCAGATGGGCACGCTCTCGGGAAATCCTCTGGCCTCGGTTGCAGGTTTGAAGACCTTGGAGATCCTCCGTCGTCCGGGAATGTATGAAACGTTGCGTGCAAACGGCCGGCGGATCATGGCGATGATCGAGCGCGAGCTTGGCCAGGCCGGACACCCCTTCCAGATCGTCGGTGATCCAGTCCTGTTTGAGGTCGTCTTCACACCCGATCGCGTGCGCGACTATCGTGGAACCTTTGCGGGAGATAAACATCTGGCAGGGATCTACAACAAAACCCTCCGGGCCCACGGGATCTTCAAGTCAGACGGCAAGACGTATCCCCATCTGGCATTGACCGAGTTGGATTTTGAGCAAATCGGAGGCGCAATCGCGGCGGCGGCGCAGGCGTTGGCAGAGACTGGTTGACAGAGTCCCCCTGACAGGGGCCCGCAGCTTGACAGCTTAAAGTAAACGGCGGACCATTGTTTCAACCAAGGGGGAAGTTATGAAACTCAGATTTTTGCTCGCACCGGTTCTGGTTGTCTCGGCTTGTGGATCGGCGGAGTTTACCTCGATCAATCGATCGTTCAACCCAGCCGCAGGAGACTCGCGACTGATCGATGCGAAACAGCGCGCGATTATCTCGGTGCCGGGTGAGGATGGACGGCAGATTGTCTGCGCAGAGCCGAGCCCCGATGCGCTACAAGCAACGGCCGCCGCGATTTCGGCCTCGGGTGGTTTGAACCAGCCTGGCGCGGCGGAGGCGGCTTTACAAGCGGCGGCTGGGGTGAATGAGAGCGTGGCGAGCATTGGGCTCAGAACCCAGTCGATCCAACTCTTGCGAGACAGCTACTACCGCAATTGCGAGGGGTTCGCAGCTGGCGCTCTGGACGATATCGCGTTCAACATCATGCATCAGCGTTTTCAGAACCACACGGTTGCCCTTTTGGCGATTGAACAACTGACCGGAGCCTCGATTGCCCCTGCTGCGGCGGTGAGTGCATCGAGCGAAGCTACGGCATCATCTGAAATCAACGTGACCAATACCAACAACCTCGAGACCAGCAGCACATCGAGCCAAAGTTCCGAAGCGGATGAAAACACAGAGAGTTCAGACAGCGATCAGTCGAGCTCTACGGCTGGTAAGGCGGCGGGCTCGGTTGGTGGCAGCACAAGTTTTACCATCAACGCCCCAGGAAATGCAGATCCTGAGCCTTTGCCCGAGCATGTGAGCCTGGCGGTCGCCGCGATTGCCCATGATGCACTGAACCAGGACTATGGCGTGCAGCTTTGCCTCGAATACGCACGGAACGTTTTCACGAGCGAGAAGAACGCGAAACTCGCTTTGAAACCATTCGGTAAGAAGACCGTGGGTCTGGCGCTGGAGGATCTAGCTGCCTCGCAACTTGCAATGAAGTATTGTCAGGAGCGGCTGGAGGCGGATTCCCAACGCCAGGCGGCGATCAATCAGTTGGTGACTGCTAAAGCGGATATCATGAAGGCCGTCGCCAAAGGCATCGCCAATCCTGGGCGCAATCATCTGAGCGACAAGCATGCGTTGGAGATCATTGAGGCGATCAACCTAACCCTGCCAACCGATCCTGCCACGGCATTCCAGACCCGGGGGCAGCAGCTCTCTACGGGTGGTCTGGCCAAAGTCTCTGAATAGCGCTTAAAGTGCTGAGCCTTCTGTAGCTTTCATCTCGGCTTGCTCGGCTGGGGTCGGCGTATGATTGAATATGAAACCTTCGCGGCACGCAGTGTCGCCCCCTAACGCCTCGATCCGGGCGGCTTGATCGGCGAAAGCACGGGCGTTGACGGCTCTCGGATCGCAGATGGCATGGAGACGCTTTAGGCCTTCGACCATCATCGGAGCGGCATCGGGTGAACTCGCCAGATCCGTTAGCTCGTCGGGATCGTTGACCAGATCGAAAAGTTGGTCGGGCTGATCGACATAATGCACCAGTTTCCAGCGATCCCAGCGAACCATGAAAGCGCCCGTGGATGACC
>JBCDAS010000243.1:0-6506 GCA_039185235.1 Pseudomonadota bacterium | reverse complement strand
CGAGCGTGCTGGTGGTGTGCCAGCCGCGATTGTAATGTCCCATATTCACCGCTTCTCCTGCGCGGAAGATAACCTCCAGCCCGATGAGATAGGCGTCAAGCAAAGCCGCGCCGCTCACGTCCTCTTGCATCGACGCGGCTTGGGACAGCACCGCGGGCACCAAGACGGCGCTGGGGTGGTCGTTGGCAATCAGCGTGTAATCGTCGAGATCCTAGGACTGTGCGGTCGCCCCCAGCACAAGCGCGGCCCAAGGTGCGGGTAAACACGTGTCCGTGCCCGGGATTGGACCCGGACCAGGCCCCCAGTGCGTGCTGGCCTGCAATGCAGCCTTTTGCACCGGTGTATCGCGGCCCAATAGGATGCATCCAAGCGTATCGAGAACAGCGTCCGCGGCGCGATCCAGATGGGCCTGTTTGGCCTCGCCTCTGGGATGCGTGGCGATGAAGTGTGCAAGGCGCGTGATGGCTGATGGTTTGGACATGTCAGATGACCCTTGCCAAACGGTTCGCATCCAGCATTGCGGCATGGATATCGCGAGGGGCGAGCGCGTCGCCGATTCTCAACAGCAGATACTCGCCACCCGGGTTGGCGTCTTCGGGTTGTGGAGCCAGCGCGACCAAAGCTTCTGGATCGATATCCCCAAGATTGCTGGCGTTCGGCATCAACGCATCAAAGAGCTCAGTGACAGGTTCGGAGCCAAAGTCTGCGATGATCGTGTCGGCACTGACCTCGGTGACCTCGCGTGAAAATGCGTGCCGCAGATGTGCGATACGCGTGTTGCCGCTTGTGGAAACACCGACAAGCGCTTGATCCGTCACAATCCGTGCGCCGGTCTTTGCAAGGTTACGCAAGTAGATCGGCGCATTTTGTCCTCCAAGACCCCGGCCCGCCTGCCGGTCCTGGGTCACGAAGGTCACGCGCGCACCTTTCGCAGACAACATATCGGCCAAGGACAAAGCGGCGTGCTCGCCGACGCTGTCAAAGACCAAGATGTCACCGTCCGCCTGAATTTGGCCCGAGAGCGCATCCCAAACGGTTGGAAGGCCCAAGCCCAAGGGATCTGACGGGATCGCACCCGTCGCAAGCAGAACGGCCTCGGGCGCAAGCTCTGCCACATCCGAGGCCTCGGCATAGCAATTGAGCCGAGTGTCAACGCAAAGCTCCCGAAGCTCGGCCGCGAGCCAATCGGTGATCCCGAGCATGTCCTTGCGCCAGCCGCCCGATGCCGCCAGCAGCACTTGGCCGCCGAGGCGCGGCCCGGCCTCGAAGAGTGTCACTTTGTGGCCGCGCAGGGCGAGCACACGGGCGGTCTCCAACCCGGCTGGCCCACCTCCGACAACTGCCACACGTTTTGTCCGGGGCGCGGGTTCGATGCGCGGCGATAGCCATGTCTCCCGTCCGGTCGAGACGTTATGTTGGCACAGCGTTTCGCGGCCTGCGTAAATGCGGTCGAGGCAGTAACCCGCACCCACACAGGGCCGGATCCGCGCCTCTTCTCCGCGTTCCAGCTTGGCGACAATCTCCGGATCCGCCATCTGCGGGCGGGTCATCCCGGCAAGATCCAGATACCCTTGCCCAATCGCCCAATTCGCGGTGGCCGGGTCTGAGAGCCTGGCCGCTTGCAGCGTCGCCAGCCCGCTGGCCTCTCGCACGCGCCGAGCGAGTTCCACATAAGGCGCGGCGGGGAAGGCCATCCCGGGCATGAACTCGGTCACGCCCATATCCGTGCCGCCATAAGCGCCGTTCACGTTCAGCATGTCGATCGCCCCATGGCGCCCGAGCATGGCTGCAAGCTCGACGCCCTCGGCCGAACTCAACCCGCCTTCATTCTCCTCACTGAAATTGGTTCGGAAGGACAAGATGAAGTCTGGGCCGACGGCCTCGCGGCAGGCCTCGACGATGTCGAAGAGCACCCGCGCGCGGTTCTCCAACGCACCGCCGAACGCATCTTCGCGGAAGTTTGAGAGCGGTGACAGGAATTGGCCGATGATGTGGCTCGAGCCCAGGATCTCGGCACCGTCGAGCCCACCTTCGCGGCAGCGCCGCGCCGCATCGGCAAAAGCGCGGGTGATGCGCCCCAACTCGCGCGGGCCGACCTGATAAGGCATCGAGTGATGGGCCGGATCGCGGCGCGCAGACGGTCCCTTGGTTGGCAGCCAATCGCCGCTGTCAGACGTTGTGCGTCGGCCCATATGGGTAATCTGGCACATAGCCAAGGCACCATGGGCGTGGAGCCGTTCCGAGACTTGCCGGAAGGCAGGGATCACGCGGTCGTCACCCACATAGATCTGCCCATAGACCGATCCGCTATCGCGTGAGACGTTGGACGAGCCACCAAACATGATCAGCCCGCAGCCGCCACGGGCTTTTTCCTCCTGATAGGCTTGGTACCGCTCGCCCGGCAAGCCAGCCTCGGCATAGCCAGGGGCGTGGGAGGTCGACACGACGCGGTTTTTGAGCGTTCGGCCTTGGATCGTGAGGGGGGACAGGAGCTCGCGATAGCCGTTCATGACGCTCGCCGAAGGTTGTTCCAAACGTCCCGACCGCGAAACAAAATGTCGGCAAAGGGCAGGAACCATGGGGGGCCTTGATGCCAGAAACGGGTCGGGAAGCTTGTCTTTTGGAATGCCGTTTCGCCCTCTGGATCACCTGCGATCAAAAGACCTGCCTTGTGTCCCAACCAGGGCGCCATCGCATTGCCACTGCCGGAGTAACCCATGGCGTGCCAAATCCCATCGATCTGACCGACATGGGGTAAAAAGCTGAAGCTGAACCCGGTTTTACCGCGCCACAAATGGGTCAGGCGCAGATCGTTTAGGTCGGGAAACACCTCGCGGATGAGCCGCTTCATCTCGCCCAGGACAAGCGCATCTGGGGCTTGGAACATCGCGGCCCGCCCGCCAAAGACCAACCGCGTTCCATCGGGTGATGGGCGGAAATAGCAATGCCGTTCCCGGCTTTCAGCGATCATCCGGTTCTTGGGAAACAAGATCGCCATTTGGTTTGGCGACAAGGGCTCGCTGGCCACCATAAAGCTCGGGATCGGGACAATGCGACGGCGCGCGCGGGGGAAGGCAGCGCCGGTATAGCCGTTGGTTGCGAGAAGCAGGTCTCCGGCTTGGATCTCACCGCGGGGCGTCTGCACTCGGTGTCCCTTGCCATCAGCGACCACGCCGCTGACCGGCGTATGGCCCTGCACGATGGCACCCGCCCGTTGCGCGGCGGCAAGAAGGCCCGCCACCCATTTCGCAGGGTTTAAGCCACCGTGCAAAGGATAGACCGTCCCTCCGGCATAGAGATCCGTTCCGGCTTCCGCCCGTTGCTCGCTGGCGGGGACCATATGGGCCTCAACCGGGATCAACGCCTTGAGGCGGTCGATTGCCCGTGCGGCGCCTTCGTATTCTTCGCTGCTCCAAAGCCCGCGAAATCGCCCGGTTTCAGCGTAGTCACATGCGATGTTCTCGGCCTGTATGACATCGAGTGCGTGCGCGCGCGACGCACAATGTGCCTCGTAAAGCAGGTCCCGCGCCGTCCCCGCTCCATAGTGCGCGGTGAGCGCATCGATCGACAATCGATGCCCGCCGCCAATCAACCCGCCATTGCGGCTGGAGGCTCCCTGCCCGGGGGCGAGGGCGTCCAAAACCAGGACGGAGCGCCCTTTCTGTGCCAAAGCCCGTGCCGCCGAGAGCCCAGTGAGCCCAGCACCGATAACCAGCGCATCAACCTTCGCAGGCAGCGGCATCTCTGGCGGGGCTGTGGGCTGCCCCGCATCCTCCCACCAATAGGGGTCAGATTTCATCACTGCCGATCTCCTGCGTCCGGCGGGCGACATAGGCGTCCAGCTCTTCGGCGATGGCTTGGTCCATCGGGGGCGGGGTATAGGCCGCCAACATCTCTTTCCATCGCGCGGTCGCCCGCTCGGCCGTGTCTTGCCCCCCGGCGGTTTCCCAGAACTCGTAAGGGCGCCAATCTGACAAGATCGGGCTGTGAAAAGCGGTCTCATAGCGTTCAACCGTATGGGGTGAGCCGAGGAAGTGCCCGCCGGGGCCGACTGCTGCGATCGCGTCCATTGCTTCATCGGTGTCCGAGAAATCGATCCCGCCTCGCAGCGCGCCCATCATGCCGATCATCTCGGAATCGAGGATGGTTTTTTCGAAACCGGTCGTCAGGCCTCCCTCCATCCACCCATGCGCATGATAGACCAAATGCGCGCCCCCAAGCTGCGCAGCCCAGAGGGAGAACATCGTCTCCCAAGCGCCTTGGGCATCAGGGGCGTTGGAGGTGGAGCCCAACATCACCCGCTGTGGCAGCCCATAGCGCCGCGCCATCTGCCCATTGGCCAACGTGCCTGTGACAGTCTCCGGGACACCCATCGCGGGCGCGCCTGACTTCATATCGATGGGGGTTGTCAGCACGCCGTAGAAACACGGTGCGCCTGGGTTCACCATCTGCAAAAAGGCAATGGTCCCGATGCACTCGGCATTGCATTGAATGATGCTGCCCGACAGCGTGATCGGTGACATCGCGCCCGCAAAAGCGACAGGAGAGACAACGACCGCTTGCCCGGCGGCGCCAAGCTCCATCGCCCCTTCGATCAGCGGCTCATCGACGACAAGGGGCGAGTTCACGTTGATCGAGGCATGCAACCTGGGCGCAGCGCGCATCTCGTCTTCGCTGAGACCATGGGCGATGCGCATCATCTCGATACTGTCGAGGGTCCGTATGCGCCCGATGGCGTAAATACGCGTGACCTTGTCCGAGAGCCTGTGCCAGGCGCGAGAGCTTGTCAGATGGCGCGAGTTGGCGGGGGTGTCGATGGGCTCCACGGGATGGCCCGAGTGAAAACCACAGGTCGGCAGCATTTGGTTGAGCTTCACCAGCTTCTCAAAATCGGCCTGGGTTCCGGGTCTGCGACCCGTCTCACGATCCAGTACATTGGGCGCGGAAGAGGCCGAACCGTAGTGGATCTCGTCACCGCCACATTGCAGATCATTGGCAGGATTGCGGGCCTTGAGGGTGAATTCAGACGGCGCCAGGGCGAGGTAATGTTCAACCGCGTCTGGCGCCATGCGCACTTGACCTGTGTCATGGTCGACCTGGCATCCGGCGGCCTCAAGCACTGGCCAGGTCGCGGGAGAGAGGAATTTCAGCCCAACTTTCTCGAGCAATTGCAAAGACCTGCGGTGGACCTCTTCTTCCTGATCCGGCGTCAGCACGTTTGTCGGTGCATAGGCCCGCTTTGCGGGTTTGAACCTGGTGTCGAAGCTCGGAGTGCGAGCCCGCCTCTGGCGTCTTGTGGTCACGCGCATGCCTTTCTTGGTTGCCCACTAGGAATGTCATCCGAAAGGCCATCCGTCATTGCGAAAGACATAATATCAGCCATAATAGAAATGTTATGAAGCTGAGCGACTTGAAAACCTTTATGGATATCGTTGAGGCGGGAGGTCTGACTGCCGCGGCCCATCGCAGGGGCGTGACCCAGCCCGCCCTTAGCCGGGTTTTGCGCGATCTCGAGACCCGCCTCCAAGCCCAGCTTCTCAAGCGGACAGGGCGCGGGATCGAATTGACATCCGCCGGGGAAGAGTTTCTCACCTTCGCCGGTGAAACGCTGAACAGTTTTGCGCAAACGCAAAAGCGCATTGCCGATCACTCTGCCTCACCGCCGCGCCAGTTGAGCCTCTCGGTGCCCCTGCGCGTCGGCAGGCTGCTTATTCCAGATCTGTACCGAGCCTTCAGCGAACATCTGCAGGAAACGGCGGTCCAGATTTTTGAAGAACCTTCGGATCGCGCGCGAACCATGCTGCTTGACGGTCAATTGGACGCCGCGTTGACCTATCGCAACCTGTCTGCACCAGATCGCGATTTTGTGCCGATTATGTCCGAGACCCTCTATGCGGTCGGGCATAAAGCTGCTCTCGGTGAGGATCCAGGCCCGATCGGTACGAAAGACCTTTGCAAGCTGCCACTGCTTCTGCCCAGTCAGGGTCAATTCCGCGAGATGATCGATGCGGCTTTACGCGGTCAGGGGCACCCCTTTCCGGTGGCTCGCGAATTGGAGACGGCAGAGGGGTTGTTGGCCTTTGCGGCTGAGGGGGATGGGGTTGCGATCCTCCCGATGAGCAATGTCTATCAGGAGGTGGCCCGAGGCGAGGTTGCGGCGCGCTTGATCTCGGAGCCGTCAATCACCCGGACCGTGGGGATGCAACTGAACCCGGACCTTCCCAAACATGCCGCCGGGCAAGTGCTTGCGATCATGCGCAAGGTCGTGCGACGGGCAGCGCAGGCTGCGGATTGGGAGAGATTAAACACTTATGAAAAGGGAGGTTTCAGGGGCCGCCTTTAGCCGAGCATCTCGACGCGAAGGATGACGTGGTCTGGTGAAAGTGGTCCGGAAGCTTTGTTAGTTTTCCAGCGGGAATCCTGAAGGAGGAGACCCGTTATGAAGAAGCGATATTCGACGGAGCAGATTGTTGCTGCTCTGAAGCAGGTTGAACTGGGTTTGCCTG
>JBCDAS010000242.1:0-6552 GCA_039185235.1 Pseudomonadota bacterium | reverse complement strand
GAGGACAAGGCCCGCCAGAAAACCCTGGAACGCGAGCTCGAATGGATCCGCCAGGGCGCCAAAGCCCGCCAGGCCAAATCCAAGGCTCGGATCAACGCCTATAACGACCTCGCCAGCCAGTCCGAGCGCGAGCAGATCGGCCGCGCCCAGATCATCATCCCCCACGGCCCGCGCTTGGGCGGCAAGGTGATCGAGGTGGAGGGGATCTCCAAGGCCTATGACGACAAGCTCCTGATCGAGGATCTCTCGTTTAGCCTGCCGCCAGGCGGCATCGTCGGCGTGATCGGCCCGAACGGGGCGGGCAAATCGACCCTCTTTCGCATGCTCACGGGCCAGGAGCAGCCGGATCAGGGCGCCATCACCTATGGCGACACGGTCGAGCTGGCTTACGTGGACCAATCCCGCGACGCGCTCGATCCTGAGAAAACCGTGTGGGAGGAGATCTCCGAGGGGCTCGACGTCCTGCCGCTCGGCAAGGCCGAGATGAACTCCCGCGCCTATTGTGGCGCCTTCAACTTCAAGGGCGGCGACCAGCAAAAGAAGATGAAGCTCCTCTCAGGCGGCGAGCGCAACCGGGTCCACATGGCCAAACTGCTGAAAAGCGGCGGCAACGTGCTGCTGCTCGACGAGCCGACGAACGACCTCGACGTCGAGACGCTCCGCGCCCTGGAGGACGCTATCGAAGCCTTCTCCGGCTGCGCCGTGGTGATCAGCCACGACCGGTTCTTCCTCGACCGCCTCTGCACGCATATTCTGGCCTTCGAAGGCGAAGGCCATGTGGAATGGTTCGAAGGCAATTTCGAGGACTACGAGGCGGACAAGATTAGACGCTTGGGGCCGGATGCGGTAGAACCGAAGAGGATTAAGTATAAGAAGTTTGCGAGGTGAGGAAATAACGCATAGGTAGACCATTCATAGGTAAGAGGCTCGGTAGGAGATAAGCATTAATGTTTTCTGATATCGGCGATCTGACTGTGACCGGCCCAGGCTTTGAAGACAAAGATATACAGATCAAGCTGTCGGTTTCGTCATCGTGGATCTCTCAGAATGCAGTACATAGGCGTCGACAGCCGTTACTCGACTTTTGGTCCTTGGTTAAAGGTGAAGTACCGCCTGTCAACAACATCGGGTTCCACGAAGATGGAATCTTTCCCGATTTGCTTGGATTAAATGACGCTCACACAGTTTTTCGAGGGCTGGAGAGGCCTCTCGATGACGATGACTCTGCAGAAAGGATCTACATTTTCTTAATGCAGCCTACGGTACACTACGGCCTGATCACTGATATGGCTTGTATTGCAAAACTGCGAAAGGCCCCTGCAAATGCCATTTTTGCTTGCTATGTTGAACGATATGATGAAGAGACACCGACCGGAGAATCTGGTATTGTCTTGTCATGGGAGTGGGTTAAAGCTGACCAAAAAGATCAGTCGCTCCCCGAAGACTGGCAAGAACGATACCGAGAACAATCTTGGAGAAAGTAGATGACGCGTGAGGCGACCGTTGCAGATTTTGAGCGTCTGGATGCTCAAGAATACGAGAAGGTGGCTGTCTACTTTCCTAGCATGGACTACGTTGACTACATCAGAAATGATGGCGTTGCCATATGCGAGAGAATAGACCGCTTTCTTACAGTAATGCGAAATGAAGACGGCGAAATGATCGGTTTCAAGCTCAAGGGAATAAAGAATTTTTTCTTGAAGAGACTCAAACCGGCACTAAGCCTTGAAGATGAAGACTTTGTCTATGTTAAGGACATGTTTGTCGCACTTGCTACAGCAATGGGTGACGAAATGTTTCCTGACGACGACAAACAACGCAAGAGAACTCAAGCCTATCGTAACGCTTCGCGGATTGCCCGTGAGGATCAAGTAAGGTTTGTGATGCCTGCAGCGATTGCTGCATAGGTAGCAGTCGAGGGCGCGCCGACTCGCGCCCTCTTCGCCATTTACCTAAAAATCCTTAGATTCCTACACAGTCGCTACCCTAGTAAGGGCTCGAACATTTGAAGTGCTCGTTTCTGATCCCGGCGGCACCGCCGGGCAGCGCCCGACCCTGCTTCAGGGCTTTCGCGGCCCCACTGGGGCCACGGTCCCTTGCGCAGCCCCGGGAGGGCGCTTTGGCGCTGCCGTTCGTAGCTTACACGGCATCCATGCTTTAACGCTCGGCCTCAGCCCAGACCGCGCCACCGCCCACCCAGGGTCGGGCGCTGCCCTCTTCTTGGTGGGGGGCATTGGAGGCGGTGTTGCGCCGCCTCGCTTGCGGTTAGTGGCGATGTTTGGTCGTTGAGAAATCGGTGGGGCGCGAGCCGCCGCCCATGCTGGTGGGGCCGTCATTGTCGCTGCCGCGGAAGGAGTTTCTAACCGTCCGCACCGTGCCGGGGACCACACCGACGGCGGTCTCCACCACTTTCTTTGTTCCCTTGATCACACCACCGAAGGCGCTGCGCAGAAAGGCACCCTGAGCGCCCTCAAGATCTTCGTCGGTCAGTTGCGTCGGCTCGGTTTCGGTCGTCTTCTTCGTCATCTCTCTCTCCATCAGGCATCTGTTCTGTGTCTGAGAGGTAAGCTAGCTGATTCGCGGGGCAATGGGTGTGACGACTGCTACGACCCTATCGGACACCTGCCCGAGACGATTGTGCCTTGGATCTAGCGCTCCTCGAGTGGGACTTCGGGCTGGCCGTCCACGGTGATGACGCGTGAGATCCGGGCCAGCATATAGGTCCTCAGGATCGCGTTCATCCGGCCCTGATAGCCGCGCCCGAGGGTGCGGTAGAACTTCACCATATCGCGGTCGAGGCGCAAGGTGATCTGCTGCTTTGGCTCGGTGCAGGGTGCGATCTTGTCCATCCTGTACCAGGCGTTGGGGATGAACTCCTGCTGGCGCTCAAACTCGCGCCACTCGACCTCCTGGCGGGCCAGTTCGGTCTTGAGCGCCAGGGACGCCAGGTGCTCCTTCAAAGTGCGTGTCTTCTCATCCATTGCCCATTTCCCTTTTCGCTAACTGGGGGAATTTGAGCTGAATTTGGTTAAAATCCGGTGTGAACCCGTGTCGTTACGGAAGAACTACGGAAAACCTACGCAAAAATGCCCCCCGTTTGGTGGGGTTTTCTTCATCGAATTCCACGGCAGCGGCGCGGCTCGTCACCGCTTCTGGAATGCGACAGGACTGGTCGTGTTTGAGTGCGACACGCGGCGGCCTGTGTTCCTCTATTGCCACGAGGAGGCTTGCCATGAAGATCACGCGACTCTCGGTCTATACCTGCGATTTACCTTATGTCGGAGGGACTTACGCCTGGGGCAGGGGGAATGCGATCAGGGTCGCGAAGTCCTCGGTGGTCGTGATCGAGACGGATGCGGGCCTGTCAGGTTGTGGCGAGTTCTGCCCCTGTGGCGAGAACTACATGGTCGCGCACTCCGAAGGGGTGGAGGCAGCGGCGCGTCTGCTGGCACCGGTGCTCCTGGGGCAAGACCCCCGCCAAGTCGCTGTAATTGAACGATTAATGGACGCAACCATCCGCGATCACGGCTATGCGAAGGCGCCCTTCGATGCGGCCTGCTGGGACATTCTGGGCCAGTCTTTGGGCGTGCCGGTTTGGATGCTGCTGGGCGGTAAGCTCACCGATGGGGCGCCGATGTACCGAGTTGCACCGCAGAAGCCAGCTGCCGAGATGCTCGCAGAGATGGAGGCGCATCGAGCAACGGGCTATCGGCAGTTCCAGATCAAAGTGGGCGCCGATTGGGCCGCGGATATTGAGCGGATCAGGGCCACAGTTCCAATGTTGAAACCGGGTGAGAAAGCCTTTGCGGATGCCAATCAAGGCTGGCATGTGGACGAGGCGATAAGGGTGGCACGCGCGACCCGGGATCTGGACTTCTTTCTCGAGCAGCCGTGCCAAACTTATGAGGAATGTCAACAGGTTAGGCGACGGACGGATCTGCCAATGAAGCTGGATGAATGCATCGATAGTTGGGAGAGAGTCCGCCAGGTTTGCGAGGATCGTGGAGCCGAGGCGGTGTGCCTGAAGATCTCGAAACAGGGTGGGCTGTCAAAGGCCCGGAAGATGCGCGATTTTCTGGTCGACAACCGCATGCCAGTGATCGCCGAGGACACATGGGGCGGCGAGATCGTGACCGCCACACTGGCCCATTTTGCAGCCTCAACGCCGGAGGAGTTCCTGATCAACGCCACGGATCTGCACAATTACAACACCGTCTCCACCGGCCAGCCTGGGCCGCGCGTGGCGGATGGGAAGCTCTATGCGCCGGACCCACCAGGTTTGGGCGTAGAGCCCAACTTCGAAGCCTTGGGAGATCCGGTTGCAGTATATGGAGAACCGGGTGTCTAGATTGAACTAATCGTTCAAAATCTTGTTGTTTAGATCAATGTAGAAGTCGATCACGCGCTCCGCTGTCATATGCATTCTGCATCCAGCTGCCATCGGGTTGCGGATCGTTCCAAGTGCAAACCGGGCATAATAATAATTGCATCTGCCGTCGCGATAAGCCAGCCAACCGCGCTGTGCCGAAAGTAAGGCTTCGTTGGCCTTGGGAGTGGTTATGCCGAATCCCGCATTCGAAGCATCGACCCCCGCTGCCTGCTTCTTCAAATCCGTCCAGTAGCGATCAAGCAGCACATTCCAGGCGCTCGCCTCCTCCGCAAAACACTCGGCCAGACCGGCGGTCTTGCTTCCTTCTGGTGTCGATTGGCAAGGATCGCTAATTGTGCCGATACATGCCATTCGGTCCTTCTGATTGAATGCATTATGAAGACAGCTTTCCAGCTGCTCCGCGTTTTGCTCAGACGCAGACGATGGGGGCGGAAGCAGGAGTGCCGCAGCGATCAGGGCAATGAGCGAAGCTGTTGGGCCGTTTCTCATCGCAGTTCGCCGCGGAGTTGGGCGGCTATTCCACCGCGGTCGTCGCGTTTTCAACTTCAATGACGGGCTCCATCTTGTTTAGCTCCTCTTCGCTCAGATGGCAGGCGATCTTGTGGCCATTGCCCATGTCGCGGACCGGAAGCTCTCCTTGGTCGCATTTGCCCGGCATGACGTATTGGCAGCGCGTTTGAAACGGGCAGCCCGGCAGCGGGTTGAGCGGCGAGGGCAGCTCTCCCTCCAGCACCACATGGCGTTTCTTGACATGGGTGTCGGCGATTGGAACGGCGGAGAGGAGTGCTTCGGTATAAGGATGGTAGGGCGGCGCGAAGATGTCCTCGGTGTTGCCCTGCTCCATAATCCGGCCGAGATACATGACCACGATCCGGTCGCTCAGATACCGCACAACGCCAAGGTCGTGGGAGATGAACAGCATCGTCGTCCGGCTCTCTCGCTGGATATCCGTGAGCAGCTTGGTCACAGCCGCCTGAACCGACACATCGAGCGCTGAGACGGGCTCATCCGCGACCACCAGCTTCGGCCGGCCCGCAAAGGCCCGCGCGATCCCGATCCGCTGCTTCTGTCCGCCCGAGAGCTGGCGCGGCATCCGGCGGGCGAACTCGCGCGGCAGCTTGACCAAGTCGAGAAGCTCCAGCATCTTGTTGCGCCGGTCATCATCGTCTTTGCCGATTTCAAACTGCTCCAAAACCCGGCAAATCTGATCACCGATGGTCATCGACGGGTTGAGCGTGTCGAATGGGTTCTGGAAGACCATCTGAACTTGGCTGACGGTCTTCGCATCCCGGTTCTCGACCGGCAGGCTGCCGATATCGAGGTTGCCCAGTTGAACCTTGCCGTCTGTCGCGGTCTCAAGGCCCATGAGAACTTTCGCGAAAGTCGACTTGCCGCACCCGGATTCGCCAACGATTGCAACGGTTTCCGCCTCACGCGCGTCAAAGGTGACTTCCTCGTTCGCCTTCACCGTGCGCTTATCACCACCGCCGAACATGCCGGTTGAGATCGAGTAGTGCTTCTTGAGGTTGTCGACTGAGACCACGACATCACCGACCTCGATCGGCTCATCGATCTCGCCCGCGTCGATCCCAGCGTTCCAGTCGATATCGTTGATCTTCTCACAGCGGGAGCGATGGCGGTCTTCATTCGAGCCGACGGGGTGCATTCGGACCGCATGGGTGTTGCAGGTCTGCTCGTCAAAATGCGAGCAGCGCGGGCCAAAGTTGCAGCCATGGGGCCGTTGGTGGGGCAGGGGAAGCTGACCCGGGATCGCGACCAGCGGGCGGGCGTATTTATCCGCGCCTGGGATCGGGATCGAGCGGAGGAGCCCTTTTGTATAGGGATGGCGCATGTTGTTGAAGACAGTTTCGATATCGCCTTCCTCAACCGCCTCGCCCGAATACATCACCGTGATCCGGTCACAGGTCTCGAGGATCAGGCCGAGGTTATGGCTCACGAAGATCATCGAGGTGCCGAACTCGCGCGCCAGATCTTTGATCAGCGAGACGATCCCGGCCTCAACCGTCACGTCGAGCGCAGTGGTGGGTTCGTCCAGCAGCAGAAGTTGGGGCTTGGACAGGAGCGCCATGGAGATCACCACACGCTGCTGCTGCCCGCCTGAGAGCTGGTGCGGATAGGCGCCCAGGATCCGGTCAGGATCG
>JBCDAS010000241.1:0-6562 GCA_039185235.1 Pseudomonadota bacterium | reverse complement strand
GGGGTCAGAGTATGCGTTTGGGTGAAATCATCATGGCCATTGCTCTGGCTGCCCTTTCGGTCTTCATCATGTGGAAGTCTGGGGAAGTGCCCGCCTGGCGGGGTGAGCGCTTCTCCAATGTGGGCTTTGACGAACGCGGCGTGCCGGGATCGGGGTTCTGGCCCTTCTGGCTCGCCGCCATCATGCTGGTCTGCTCGATCTGGGTGCTGATCAATGCGATCCGGCGCCAAACCGGGCCAAGCCAAAAGAACGAGCCGTTTCTCGATGGCCACGGTATCGGGGTCGTCGTCAAAATGGGCGGCGGTGTTCTGGCCATGGTCGCGTTGACGGATGTCATCTCGATGTATGCGGCGATGGCGCTCTTCCTGTTCTACTACATCTTCTTTCTGGGTCGGCACTCCTTTGCCCTGTCGCTCGCGATGGCGGTGATCATGCCGTTCTGGATGTATCTCTTCTTCGACATCACCATGACCAAGACCCTGCCCAAGGGCCTGTTGGTGATCGAGGATACGATCTACGCGCCCTTGGACACGTTCTTCCGCGGCCTGGGTCAGATCGAATTCATGCTTTGCTTCCTGATCGGAGGCGCGATCCTCGCAGGTGGTGCTGTGCTCGAGCGGCGGTCGAAAGCAACCCAATAAGAACGATCATCCGAGGGGGGTAATCGCCAATGGAGGTCCTGAGTCTGCTCGCTGACGGGGTGCTGATCGCGCTCGAGCCAGCTAACCTGTTGATCTGCTTCATCGGCGTGGTCATCGGCCTCTTTGTCGGTGCAATGCCGGGGCTGGGATCGGTCAATGGCGTGGCGATCCTGCTGCCGACGATTTTCTTCATCAAGCAGCAGACCGGCTCGGACGCGGCGCCAATGATCTTCCTGGCTGCGATCTATTACGGGGCGATGTATGGCGGGGCGATCTCCTCGATCATGCTGGGGATCCCCGGCGCCTCGACCGCTGTGGCAACCACATTCGATGGCCGCCCGCTCGCGCTCAAAGGCCGCGCGGAGCAAGCATTGGTCACCGCGGCGCTCGCCTCGTTTATCGGCGGCACGGTCGCCAATCTCTTCTTCACCGGGTTCGCCCCGCCGCTGGCCTCGGTCGCGCTCAGCTTTGGCAATCCCGAGGTGTTTGCCTTGATGCTCTTGGCCTTTGCGACCTTTGTGGGGTTGGGGTCGGACGATATTCCAAAGACAATCATCTCGATCGTGCTGGGCCTGATCTTTGCCGCCATCGGGTTTGACATCATCACCGGTGAGCCGCGGCTGCAGTTCTTCGATCTGGTGGGCTTCTCCCGACCGATCAACTTCCTGGTCCTGGCGATCGGCGTCTACGGCGTCGGCGAGATGCTTTGGACCCTGCACACCACCCGGTCGGACAGTGATATCACCAAGGCCGATATCTCGATGTCCAAGATCGCGACCGCCACCAAGAAGACCATCACGGATGGTTGGAAAGGGACGACGATTGGCTCCTCGCTGGGCTTCTTCGTCGGCATCCTACCGGCGGCGGGCGCGACCCCCGGCTCGCTGATGTCCTACGGTGTCTCGAAGATGACATCCCGAAACCCCGAGGAGTTCGGCAAAGGCTCGATCGACGGGGTGGCAGCCCCCGAGGCCGCCAACAACTCCGCCTCCACCGGGGCCATGCTGCCGATGATGACGTTGGGGATCCCGGGCTCGCCCACCACGGCTGTGCTGTTGACCGGCCTGGTGCTTCTCGAGCTGCAACCAGGCCCGCGGCTGTTCGAGGACCAACCCGATTTCGTCTGGCCGGTGATCGGCTCCTTCTACATCTCGAACCTGATCGCCGTGATCGTGAACCTCGCCTTCATCCCGCTCTTCCTTTGGATGCTGCGGATGCCCTTCACGATCCTCGCGCCGATTATCTTTGTGCTCTCGCTCGCGGGCGTGCATGCGGCCACCGACTCGATGTTCGATGTCTGGCTGATGTTCTGGTTTGGGCTCGGGGCCTTCCTGCTGCGCATCCTCGACTACCCGCTGGCGCCCGCCGTTCTCGCCATCGTGCTCGGCGGCATCACCGAGGAGAAGCTGCGCCAGTCGCTCCTCTGGTCGGACGGCTCGCCCTACATCTTTGTCGATTTCGTGAACCACCCGATCGCGGCACCGATCACGATCATCGCGATCATCCTGATCGTCATGCCTGGCATCCAGGCGCTCCGAAAACGCAAGTCGCCGGGCTAGGCGCCAATCACAAGTAAAGACGCAAAATCCCGCGACCCGGTCGCGGGATTTTTCCGTTTGGTTCGCCTTCGCTCGGGATCAAACCGGGTGCTCGAGACCCCATTGCCTGAGCGCCGCGATCACTTCGCGCAGCTTTTGGCCCTTTGGTGTCAGGCTGTATTCCACCCGAGGTGGCACAACGGCAAAGACCTCTCGCCTCACGATCCCAGCCGCCTCCAACTCGCGCAATTGCTTGGTGAGGCTGCGTTGCGTGACACTGCCAACCCGGCGCGACAGCTCGTTAAAGCGCAGGGTCTCTTCCATCAGGTGGTGGATGATCAGCCCTTTCCACTTGCCGGCAATTTGCTCCAGAGCGGCCTCGATCGGGCAGCCATCGCTGCAATCATAGCGCTCGAACCGGCGGCTCTGCTCGGTATCCTCTGCAAGAGTGGTATCCATATTGTACCTATATGCCTGATTTGTGCGTACTTGCACCTTTGCTTGCGTCCCGTCATATCGCTCAGACCCCTCATATGTCAAAGGAGCACATCATGGCCCTCACCATCCTCGCCCAGATCACCGCCGCACCGGGCAAAGAAGCCCTGGTCCGCGCTGAACTTGAAAAGCTCGTGCCGATCACCCGGGCCGAGCAGGGCTGCCTGCAATATGACCTGCATCTGGACAACTCGGCCCCAGGCTTCTTCGTCTTCTATGAGACCTGGGAAAGCCGGGAGCTGTGGCAGACCCATATGAACGCCCCCCATCTCGCAGCCTATATGGCGGCAACCGAGGGCGCAGTTGCCGAATTCACCCTCAACGAGATGACCAAGATCGCCTGATCAGGAGGGCTCGAATGACCTGCTATTCCGTCCTCGCCGTCACCCCCAGCACCGATGCCTGGGTGCCCGCCTATCTGCCCGCCGCCAATGCGCTGGTCGCCAAACATGGCGGCAGATATCTCGCCCGAACCGCCAGCCATGAGCGGCTGGAAGGCGAAGGTGACAGTGCCACGCTGCGCATCATCCTCGAATGGCCGTCCCGCGAAGCCGCGCTGGCCTTCATGGGCGATCCCGATTACGCCGCGCATCTGGCCGCCCGGACCGAAGGCTCTGAGAGCCATCACTTCCTGATCGAAGGCAAAGACGACCTCGCCTGACCGAAAAGAGGCCCCCATGCAAAAGACCATCCTCATCACCGGCGCCACAGACGGGATCGGGCTCGAGACGGCCAAGATCCTGGCGCGCGAAGGCCATACCATCCTGCTCCACGGCCGCAACCCGGCCAAGCTGGATGCGGTTGAACAGGACCTGGCGGGTCTCGCGCCCGCGGCCCGGATCGAGGCCTACCGCGCCGATCTGTCCCGTCTCAGCGAAGTCGAAGACCTCGCGAAGGCTGTCCTCGCCCGCCACGATACGCTCGATGTTCTGATCAACAATGCCGGGATCCTCAAGACCAGCGATCCGATCACCGAGAGCGGTCAAGACATCCGCTTCGTCGTGAACACGCTGGCGCCATATCTGCTGACCAAACGCTTGCTCCCGATCATGGGTCCGGGGGGCCGGGTCGTGAACCTCTCCTCCGCCGCCCAGGCGCCGGTGGAGCTGACTGCTTTGGCGGGCAAGACCCGTCTGGGCGACATGGGCGCCTATGCCCAAAGCAAGCTCGCCATCACCATGTGGTCACGCGAGATGGCGCAATCGCTCGGAGATAACGGCCCGGCCATCATCGCCGTCAATCCAGGCTCGCTGCTCGCCAGCAAAATGGTCAAGGAAGGCTTCGGCATCGCGGGCAACGATCTCAGTATCGGCGCCGAGATCCTGGTCCGAGCAGCGCTCAGCGAGGCATTCGCCAACGCCTCGGGAAAGTATTTTGACAATGACGCAGGCCGGTTCGGCTCGCCCCACCAAGATGCCCTCGACCCGACGAAATCAGGGGCCGTTGTCGAGCTGATTGAAAACCTGATCGCCTGATCTGACAGGAGCGCCATATGAAAGCCATCGGATACACCCGCCTCGGCGATATCGACCAGGACGACTCGCTGGTCGAGTTCGAGACCGAGAAACCCACGCCCGCCGGCCATGATCTGCTGGTCAAAATCCAGGCGATCTCGGTCAATCCGGTTGATTACAAAATCCGCCTGCGCCGCCCACCAGAAGGCGAGAAGCCCAACATTCTCGGCTGGGACGCGGTCGGCGAGGTCGTCTCGACCGGCGACGCAGTCACCTTGTTCAAACCCGGAGATCAGGTCTGGTATGCAGGCGCGATCGACCGCTACGGCAGCAATGCCGAATACCATCTGGTCGATGAACGCATCGTCGGTCGCAAACCCTCGAGCATCACAGCAGCCGAGGCCGCCGCCCTACCGCTCACCAGCCTCACCGCCTATGAAATGCTGTTCGACCGCCTCCGCGTGACAGATCCGGTCCCAGGCGCAGCACCCGCCGTCCTGATTATCGGAGGCGCGGGCGGGGTCGGATCGATCACGATCCAGCTTCTGCGTGCTCTCACAGACCTAACCGTGATCGCCTCAGCCTCCCGGCCCGAGACGCGTGACTGGGTCAAGGAGCTCGGCGCTCACCACGTCGTCGATCACCGCCAGCCTCTGGTGGCGCAGATCGAGGCGCTCGGCATTGGCGCGCCGGGCTTTGTCTTCTCGACAACCCATACCGATCAATACATCGCCCAAATCGCCGAGCTCATCGCGCCGCAGGGCCGCTTTGGCCTGATCGACGACCCGGAGGTGATGGATGTGATGCCGTTCAAAACCAAGGCCGTCTCCACCCATTGGGAGCTGATGTTCACGCGCTCGCTCTTTGAAACGCCAGACATCACGCGCCAAGGTGAGATCCTAAACGAGGTCGCGGATCTGATCGATCAGGCGCAGATCCGTTCCACAGCGACGGAGGCACTTGGTAAGATCACGGCCAAGAACATCCGCGAAGCTCATCAGGCGCTCTTGAGCAACACGGTAATGGGCAAGCTGGTCTTAGAGGGGTTCTAGAACCAAACGGAATGCGGGCAGAGCCCGCATACGCTTATGTCTGAGTGCTGCTTGCGCAGCACGGGCCAGTTCCACCCTTCGCGGCTCGATCAAAGACCGCTCATCTGGAAAGGCCCGGGTGGGCGGGTGTCGCGTCCGCGCAGCGGGCGCGCAGTTGCCCCCCAGGGCCCCACCAGGGTTACTCGGCGGCTTGTGCCAAGGCGCCTTCGCCAGCGCTGGAGTAGAAGGCCTGCGCCGCCGCCACGCCCGAGCCAAGCTCAACCGGGATGCCGACATCTTTCATCGCCATCTCCGCACCCGTCAGCGCCTGCATCACCATCAGCTCGTTCAACCAGCCGAGATGGCCGATCCGGAACACCCGGCCCGCAACCTTGGTCAGGCCCACACCCAGCGACAGCTGGTAGCGGTGATAGGCGCGGCTCACAACCTCGGCCGAGTCGAAGCCCTCCGGGATCACAATCGCCGAGACCGTGTCGGAATACCACTCAGGTCCCGCAGCACAGAGGCGGCAGCCCGCCCAAGCATGAACCGCCTGGCGCACACCCTCGGCCAAGAAACGGTGACGGGCGAAGACATTCTCCAGCCCTTCTTCCTCCAGCATCTCGCAAGAGCGTTTCAGACCGCGCAGCAAGGTCGTCGCAGGCGTGTAGGGGAACCAACCGTCCTTGTTGGTCTTCATCATGTCGTCCCAGCTGAAGAAGGTCCGGGGCAGCTGTGCCGTGGTGCGCTTCTCAAGCGCTTTTTGGCTGACACAGATGATCGCCAGACCGGTGGGCAGCATGAAGCCCTTCTGCGAGCCCGAGACACAGACATCGACGCCCCAATTGTCGAACTGCATGTCGATCGAGGCGACCGAGGAGACGCCATCGACAAACAACAACGCCGGGTGGTTGGCCGCATCCAGCACTTCTCGCACGCCTGCGATGTCCGAAGTCACGCCAGTCGCCGTCTCGTTCTGACAGGCGAGCACGGCCTTGATCTTGTGCTCTTTATCCGCTTCGAGATGCTTGGCGTAGTCCTCGAGTGGCACCCCTTTGCCCCACTCGACTTCGACGGCGATGACGTTCAGGCCAAAGCGCTCGCACATGTCGCGCCACAGATGGCTGAACTGGCCGAAGACCGAGAGGAGGACGGTGTCGCCCGGGCTCAGCGTATTGGCAATCGCGCTTTCCCAGCCGCCCGTGCCGGAGCCTGGGAAGATGAAGACCTGACCATCGGTTGACTTAAAGATCCGCTTCACGCTTTCGAACAGCGGCAGAGTCAGTTCCGGGAACCGAGGCGCGCGCTGGTCTTCGAGAGGAACCTCCATCGCCTGGCGCAGCTCGAAGGGCATATTGGTCGGGCCCGGGATGGCGAGCGTGTGAAATCCGGTCTTCATGTGT
>JBCDAS010000240.1:0-6584 GCA_039185235.1 Pseudomonadota bacterium | reverse complement strand
GTCCTGGCTCTTTGGCTCTCAACACGCGGCGTAAAACGCTCTTGCGCAGAACGCCAATCGCTGGCACCATCCTTCGCAGTCGCAACAACTGAAAGGAGGTGGTCGAATGTCGAGTGAGACTTTCGAGCGTATGGTGAAAGATATGCAGGATAACATGGGGGGCAGCCCCTCCTAACCACTTCCTGAGCACTGATACTGAGGTCGGTGGCGAGCATCTCTCGCACCAAACGCTCAATGCTCACGAAAGGGCCTCGCGGCGACCGCGGGGCCCTTTTTCTATACTTTGGTCGCAACCGCAGGTGGGGTTCGGGCCTGCCTTGCCGCGACAGCCTCGCGGTGAGAGATATATGTGGCCGAGGCGACCACGATCCCGCCGCCCAGGACCACGAACGGGTCCAACGGCTCGCCAAACATCACCATGCCCAGGATCACCGCCCAAACCAGCTGCAAAAACTGCGCCGGTTGGGTCACCGTGATCGGCGCGCAGGCAAAGGCCCGGGTCATCGTCCAATGCCCGACTGTGGCAAAGAACGCGGTCAGGGTGAGCCAAAAGATCTCCTCCCAGGTCGGGTCGCGCCATTCCAACAAGGCCAGCGGGAACAGGATCGCCGTGCTCCAGAGCGAGAGCATCAGCACGATCGAACTCGCATCACGGCTGGAGGTCAGTTTTTTCGCGATCAGAAACGAGGTCGCAAAACAGGGCGCCGCGCAAAGCTGCGCGAGATGCCCGTAGGAGATCTCCTGCAGCCCGGGGCGCAAGATCACCAGGGTTCCGACAAAGGCGATCAGAATGGCCGTGATCCGGCGCAGTTTCATCGTCTCGCCCAAGAACAAAGCCGCCCCGATGGCCACGAAAATCGGCGCCGTATACCCAATCGCTGTGACCTCGGCGATTGGAATCCGCGCCATCGCAAAGAACCAAAGGCAGACCGCGAGCCCATGGATCGTCCCCCGCACGCCAAAGACCATCATCTCTCGCCCGCTCGGTGGCGCGCGCAAAAGCGGCCCAACAAAGGGTAGAAGCATAATCAATCCAATGACATAGCGCAGGAACGCGCCTTCGGCCGCTGGCAGGTCAGAGCCCAGATAGCGCACGATCCCGGTTACCGCGACGAAGAACAAGGTGGTGGCGACCATCCACCCAATGCCCTCAAGGGTGCGGTCTTTCTCAGGCATCGCGATGTCACTCATGCTCTTGGAGTGCCGCCTGACATGGGCCGTGTCAATGAAAGGCCGGTTTGCAATTTTGGCAATTCGGGATAGACGGGCGGCGATGAGCGCCTCCCGACCTATCGTCAAACTCCGCCCCGGCAAAGCGCGCCGGCTCGCCGAAGGCGCGCCTTGGGCTTTTGCCGATGAGATCGCGATGGATCGGCGGACCAAAGGGCTTGGCGCCGGAACGCTGGTCGAACTGGTCGAGGGGGAGCGCTCCTACGGCCTCGCGGCCTTTAATCCGCAAAGCAAGATCCCCGCGCGCCTGCTGGACCCCGATCCGGGGGCCGAGATCGATGTAGGTTGGTTCAGGGCACATCTTTCGCGCGCGCTCGCGTTGCGCGAGCATCTTTTCGATGCGCCCTTCTATCGCCTGGTTCATGCCGAAGGCGATGGCCTGCCTGGCCTCGTGATCGACCGGTTTGGCGCGGCGCTTGTTCTCCAACCCAATGCCGCCTGGGTCGACATCAGGCTCGACGCGCTGATCGCAGCGGCCGAGGAGGTCACCGGCTGCACGCAGATTGTCGTGAATGCAAGCTCCCGCGCGCGTGGGCTAGAAGGCCTCCAGAGCTATACTGATCTGATCCGCGGCACGCTCAATGGCCCGGTCCAAGTTCCCATGAACACTGCGGTCTATCTCGCAGATCTGATGGGCGGCCAGAAGACGGGGCTCTTCTATGATCAGCGCCCAAACCACGCCTGGGCTGCTGAACTGGCCGAGGGTGGCCGGGTTCTGGACGTCTTCTCCCATGTGGGCGGCTTTGCCCTGGCGGCGTTGGCCAGGGGAGCCGCGCAGGCTTTGGCCGTCGACAGCTCCGCGCCTGCTTTGGACCTCGCGCGGCAGGGTGCTGCAGCGATGGGTGCCGAAGACCGCCTCACGACGCGCCAAGGCGATGCGTTCAAGACCCTCGAAGATCTCGCCAGTGAAGCTGCGCGCTTCGATCTGGTGGTCTGCGATCCGCCCGCTTTTGCGCCCAACAAAGCCAGCCTGCCACAAGGCTTGCGCGCTTATGAACGCATCGCGCAGCTCGCCGCGCCGCTGGTGGCGCCGGGCGGATGGCTGGTCCTATGCTCCTGCTCCCATGCGGCCGATCCGGAAAGCTTCCGCCGCGCCTCGGCCAATGGGATCCGCGCCACAGCCCGCTCGGCCCAACTGGTCCACTCTGGCCGAGCTGGGCCAGATCACCCGCAGCACCCTTACCTGGCTGAGAACAGCTATCTCAAAGCCCTCTTCTTCCGGATGCGGGACGGATGACCCCAGCCCGGGTTCTGATCGACACCTGTGTGCTGTTTGCCCGGGTCCCACGCGGCCTCGTCCTCGGTGCGGCGGAGCATGGGCTGATCGCGCCGTTCTGGTCTCAGCGTATCCTAGAAGAATGGCGCCGCTCGGCGCTCCGCCAGGGCGGCGATCCAGATGAAGTCGCGCAGACCATCGCCCGGATGCAAACCCGTTGGCCGGATGCAGCGCTGCCCATTGACGCAGATCTCGAAACCTCGCTCGCCTTGCCCGATCCGGGAGACGCCCATGTGGTCGCCGCAGCAGCGGGCCGGGTGGGGGCTGTGCTGACTTTCAACATCCGGGACTTCCCCGCGCGGGTTCTCGCCGGGCAGGGGCTCGTTGCCCACCATCCAGACGGGTTCCTCTGGCAGCTGCAATCGGAGCATCCAGCGCTCTTCGAAAGCCTCGTGACCCCCATCGCCGCACGGCACAGTGCCGAGACGCCGCGCGCCGTGCGCAATCTCCTGAAACGCGCGCTCTTGCCACGCCTCGGCAAGGCAATCGAGGCGTATCTGGGCTAGCTCTCGCCCATCAGCGCGCCAAACCCGCCTTCATGGAGGTCTGACAGGGTTGCGAGCGCAACCGACGCCTCGCCCAGCACCACTTCAGCCCCGCCAACATGACCCACGCGGCGCAGCGAGACCTGGGTCGCCACGGCGGCCTCGGTCATCGCGGCCAAGGCCGCTTCCGGGCAGGCCACCAAATACCGCGCCTGATCTTCGCCAAAGAACCAGGCAAGAGGGGCGAGGCTCGCATGCCCGTCAACCGCAACGCCAATACTTGCGGCCAACGCCATTTCCGCCGCCGCGATCCCAAGCCCGCCATCCGAGAGGTCATGCGCCGCCGAAATCAGCCCTTTGGCCTTGAAATCGCGTACCAATTGCCCGGCTTTCGCCTCGGCGCGCAGATCGACCGGCGGGGCATCGCCCTCGTCTCTGCCCCAGATCTCCCAGAACAGCGCGGATTGACCCAGATGGCCTTTGGTCTGGCCGATCAGCACCAAGATATCCCCACGCTTGGGTGCCATCGGGATCACTTGGTCGAGATGCTCTAGCAGACCGACCGCACCGATGGTTGGCGTCGGCAAAATCGCCCTCCCATCGGTCTCGTTATAAAGGCTGACATTGCCTGAAACGATCGGCATATCCAGCGCCCGGCAGGCCTCGCCGATGCCCTGAATACAGCCCACGAACTGGCCCATAATCTCGGGCTTTTCCGGGTTGCCAAAGTTCAGGTTGTCGGTCGTGGCCAATGGCTTGGCACCTGTCGCTGAGAGGTTGCGATACGCCTCCGCCACCGCCTGTTTGCCGCCCTCGACCGGGTTGGCCTTGCAATAGCGCGGCGTGACGTCAGAGGTGAACGCGAGCCCTTTCTCGGTCCCATGCACCCGCACAACAGCCGCATCCGAGCCCGGGCGTACCACGGTATCGGCCATGACCGTGTTGTCATACTGCTCCCACACCCAACGGCGTGAGCAGAGATTGGGCGAGGCGATCAGGGCCTTCAGCGCCTCGGCAATATCCAGATCCGGCACATCGCCGAGCGGGGCCGCAGGCGCCGCCGCCTCCCAAGGCCGGTCATATTCCGGCGCCGTGCCGGAGAGCGCTTTGAGTGGCAAGTCCGCCTTGATCTCCGCGCCATGGCGCACCAGGAAGCGGTCTTCGTCGATCGTCTTGCCAACGATCGCAAAATCCAGGTCCCATTTATCGAAAATCGCCTTGGCCTCGGCCTCTTTTTCGGGCCGTAGCACCATGAGCATCCGCTCTTGGCTCTCTGACAGCATCATCTCATAGGCGTTCATCGCCTCTTCACGGCAGGGCACCGCGTCGAGATCCAACTCAACACCCAGATCGCCCTTGTCGCCCATCTCAACGGCCGAGCATGTCAGCCCCGCCGCCCCCATATCCTGGATCGAGATCACAGCGCCAGAGGCCATCAGCTCCAGACAGGCCTCCAAAAGCCGTTTCTCGGTAAAGGGATCGCCAACCTGCACGGTCGGGCGCTTCTCCTCGATCGTCTCGTCGAACTCCGCCGAGGCCATGGTCGCGCCGCCAACCCCATCGCGCCCGGTCTTCGCGCCCAGATAGACCACTGGCATGCCAACGCCCGAGGCCGCCGAATAAAAGATCTGATCAGCCTCAGCCAAGCCCGCAGCAAACGCATTGACCAGGCAATTGCCGTTATAGGCAGGATGAAAGCGCACCTCTCCGCCCACGGTCGGCACGCCAAAGCAATTGCCATAGCCCCCGATGCCCGAGACCACGCCCGAGACCAGGCTGCGCGTCTTGGGATGCTCCGGCGCGCCGAAACTGAGCGCATTCATCGCCGCGATCGGCCGCGCGCCCATGGTGAAGACATCGCGCAGGATCCCACCAACGCCAGTCGCTGCCCCCTGATAGGGCTCGATATAGGAGGGGTGGTTGTGGCTCTCCATTTTAAAGACCACAGCCTGGCCATCACCGATATCAACCACGCCCGCGTTCTCCCCTGGCCCGCAGATCACCTGCGGCCCATCGGTCGGCAAAGTGCGCAGATGGATCTTTGAGGACTTGTACGAGCAATGCTCGTTCCACATGGCCGAGAAGATCCCAAGCTCGGTGAAACTCGGCGTCCGACCCAACAGATCCAAAATCCGCTGATACTCATCCGGCTTCAGCCCGTGATCGGCGGCCAGTGACTGATTGACCTCGGGTTCCTTGGCGCTCATGGGGACCTCACTTGGGGCTGTTCGGCGCTGGATAGGGGTTTTTTGGGGCCTTGGGAAGCCTCAGCCTGCGGTTGGCGGGCAGGCTGTCTCGCCGGTGCGCACGGCCTCATCCAGGGTCAGGATCAACTGCGACTTGATCATCTCATCCATCAGGACGGGACCGGCCAGTCTGATCTGCGAGCCCGGGCCCTCATAGGCCAGGAAATTGACCGAGACCAGATCCTCGGTCTCGCCCACGATCAGCAGGCTGCCAGAGCTCTCATCGGCGAACATGGTCGCGCCGCGCACCACATGGTCGAGCCAACAGCGCACGGCAACCGCACGCACCCGCTCTTGCGCCTCAACGCCCTCCAGATCAAAGACGATGGTCATCGACGGACCGCTCTCGGCCCTCAGCGTCTGCTCAATGGTCAAGGCGTCGGCCTCGACAATGGGCGATGTCTTTGGGATGGAGACCGGCGTCGGCGGGGCCTGACGCACGGGCGCGCAGGCGGCCAGAAGCGCAAACGCCAGAATGGCTCTCATGCGGTTGCCATGGTCTCGAGCAGGCTCTGGAACAAGGGCCTCCCATCGGTGCCACCCAGCGTCGGATCGGACAGCCGCTCTGGATGGGGCATCATACCCAGGATCCGACGATTCTCGCTGAGGATCCCCGCGATATCGGCCATTGCGCCATTTGGGTTGCCGCCATCGGTTCCATCTGACCGGCAATAGGTGAAAGCCACCCGGTCATCGCCCTTTAGGCGCGACAGCACCGCCTCATCGGTGATGTAATTGCCCTCGTGATGGGCGACAGGTACCCGGATCACCCCACCATTGCCATAGGCCGAGGTGAAAGGGCTCTCGGTCGTCTCAACGCGCAAATGCACATCCCGGCAGACGAATTTCAGCCCGGCATTCATCATCAGCGCGCCGGGCAAGAGGCCCGTTTCGGTCAAGACCTGAAATCCGTTGCACACACCCAGGACCAGGCCGCCACGCTCGGCAAATCTGACCACCGATTGCATGATCGGCGAACGCGCTCCGATCGCCCCGCAGCGCAGGTAATCGCCAAAGGAAAAGCCGCCCGGGATCGCGACCACATCCAGCCCTTGCGGCAACTCGCTATCCTTGTGCCAGACCCGCGCCGCAGGCTGGCCCGCGGTTTGGGTCAGCGCCACCTCCATATCCCGATCACAATTGGAGCCGGGAAACACGATCACCGCTGATTTCATTGACACCTTCTCCTCTTTCCAACTAGCGCCTGAGTAAAATCGCGTCCATCTGGTCTTCGGGAACCATGCGACGTTTCATGATCACTGGAAAGAAATACACCGCTCGCAATCCGTATTGGTCGAGGCGCGCCAGAAGGTCAAGATAACTCGCCTCGCCCTCATAGACTTCTGC
>JBCDAS010000239.1:0-6587 GCA_039185235.1 Pseudomonadota bacterium | reverse complement strand
GTGACTTCGAAATGCTCGACCTTCTCCGGGAACACAACCCGGGCGAGGTAGTTTCCAAACGGATCCTGCTGCCAATTGATGAAATGCTCTTCTGGCGTGATCTTTTGGCTGAAGCTCAAGATCCGGGTCCGCGAGTGCGGCGCCGGGCGGAGCCGGATGATCTGGGCCCCCAGATTGATCCGCCGGTCATAGCGGTAGGTCGTGCGGTGGGTGATCGCCGCATTGATGCTCATGGCTTGCGTCCTTGAAACGTCCCAGATTGGGAACAGCGTTGCGCTGCAAAAGAAGCTTGTCAACGGTCACGGATGCGCGTGCCAATTCGGTGACAGTTGAGAACGCAATGCTGGTGCGTGACAAAAGTCACAGTTGGAAAAGCCTCGTAGCTTCATATTGTTATGCTGCACCGCACCATAAGCGACCAAGCTGCGCTGCACTTGGTGCACGTGATGGAGATTGCAATGACGCGTTCTTATGCGACAGAATCCGCCGAAACCTCTCGGAACGCGCTTCTCAGCGCAGAGGATGATAAGACCCCTCACGACGAGGCTGGGAGGTTCCTGGAGCATCGTCTCTTTACTTCGCTTACTGTCATCCGCTCGTCGGCCGAGATCTTGCGAGACAACCCAGAGATTGGTCGGAATGAGAGGCAGCGTTTCTTAGAAGCGATGTTACACGAAGAGCGAAAAATTGAGCAGATCCTGCAGAGTCTATTGCGGAACGCGTAATTACCTCCCGAAAAAGTGTCAATTCCCGTACTGTGGTTGAGGCTCCGGTAACCCAATTGCCCTTAACTCACACCTGGGTGAGGTCGATCCTCTGAGATCGGCTGAGTGAGTGTGAGGACGAATATGCCCTATTCAGGGAGCGGAAGCTATTCCGTCACCCAACTGGGTGGTGGAAGTGTCGATCTCGCGGCAGGTATGGGCGCGACCGGGACGTTGACCGTCACCGGCGGAAGCTACGAGATCGGCGCTTCGCTGACGGTCGGGCTCGCGCAATCGGCGGCGAGCTCGATCACCGGCCTTCTCCGCTTTGATGGCAGTGCGGCCAGTTTCGCCCCGATCGCGGGTCAGGCGCCCTCCGTCCTGGTTGGTCAGGGTGGCGGATCCGGCGTGGCGACACTCGGTTACCTGGATCTTCTGAACGGTGCGACGCTCGATGTCACCTACACGCCAGGGTCGGGTGGCTCCTCCGCCCCAGGCCTCATAGTCGGGGATCAGAATGGCGCTGTTGGGCAGGTCCTCGTCAGTGGTGCTGGGTCATCGCTCAACGTCGCCGGGCCAAGCACCGCAAGCGTTTTCGGGCGGGATAGCGGACAGGGCACCTTGGCCTTAGTCGGTGGCGCAACAGGTACGATGACTGGCCTCACCGCAGGTGATGGCGGAGTTGGCCAGCTCTATCTTTCCGGAGAAGGCAGCGAACTGGTTTTGTCCGCCGCCTATGGCGATGGCACGAGCGGGCTGGTTGGCGGCGCTATCTTTGGAACATCACAAGGGGCCGGGTTTCTCGGTATCGGTGGCGGCGCTGATTTGATCCTGCGCCCTTTCGCATCTGCCTCCCAAGCCCCAGGTGTCGTTTTCGGCGCAGATACAGGCTCTTACGGGTATGGGATCGTCAGCGGCATAGGCTCTCAACTGGTGTTTGAAGACACCGGTACCGATCCAGCGGATGCCCCGGTTCTGACGATCGGCGGCAGCGGTCAGGCCAATCTAGTCTTGGACAATGGTGCGGACGCGGTGATCAACGGGGCAGGTGCGCGGATCGACATTGGAGCGCTTGCCCAAGGCAATGGGCTCCTGCAGATCCTGGATGGCGCAAGCGGGCGCCTCATCGGCGGCCATTCGGCGGTCCTTATCGCACCGGTGGCACAATCAACCGGCACTGTTCGCCTAAACGGAACCGACAGTCTGCTTGCCGCCGGAGCGCTTTTGACAATCGCAGCAGGGGTTGTGGACGGCGACACAAGCGCAGTTTCGGCAACGGGCGGCGGAACCGGGACACTCGAGCTTGGGCAAGGCACTCGCGCGACCGCGACCCAAACGATCTTGGGTGCGGGTGGCGAGATCTCTGGAACTGGTCGTCTCGAGACCGCACTCAGCGCGTATGGTACGATCACGCCCGGTGGCGACGGGGTGGTGGGAGGGCTGACGATCTCAGGCTCACTGGATCTCGACGCGATGGCCGAGATCGCGATAGATATCAACGCGTTTGCCTCCGGCAGTGCGGACCAGATTATCCTCTCAGGCCCTCTGACGGGTACGGTGACCGCAGATCAGTTCGACCTCTCTATCGCACCGGGTGCGCTGAGTGGCGTTGGAGCGATCACTGTT
Organism: Pseudomonadota bacterium; assembly: GCA_039185235.1. Lineage (GTDB taxonomy): Bacteria > Pseudomonadota > Alphaproteobacteria > Rhodobacterales > Rhodobacteraceae > Thermohalobaculum. The sequence goes on along the minus strand of JBCDAS010000239.1, from coordinate 4,257 downwards.
ATTGCCACGGCCGGCGCACTGCCCAGCATAGACACGACCTTCGCGCAGAGCGGCGCCGCCCTCCGCCTCTATTCGCAAAATGGCGTCGGGTTGAGATTGGAGCAAATCGGCCTGCAACTTATTGGGACGCCAGGCGCGGATGCGATGACAGGCGGCGCTGGTGATGACCAGTTTGTTGCGAGCGCAGGCGCGGATCTGCTGCAGGGAGGTGCGGGCAGCGACTTGGCGGATTTCTCAGGATCAACCGCCGTCTCCGTTAATCTCTTCGCCAATATTGGCCAGGGCGGCTTCGCCGAAGGCGATCAGTTCACCTCCATCGAGAACCTTCTGGGCGGCAGCGAAGGTGATCGGCTCACGGGCACCGATGATGCCAACACGATTTTGGGGGGTGGAGGTGGTGATCTCCTGATCGGTCGTGGTGGAGATGACCAGATCGATGGCACAATCGATGCCGATATTTTGCAAGGTGGCGCTGGTAACGACATTCTGAACTCCCAAGGCGGTAATGACAGTCTCTTTGGCGGGGCGGGCAATGACGTTCTGAACGGCGGGGCAGAGACTGACTTTCTCAGCGGCGGAAGTGGCGCTGATAGTCTAAATGGCTGGGCCGGGGCAGATCGGTTGAATGGAGGCGCCGGAGATGACACGCTCCGTGGCGGCAATGCCGACGATCAGCTCGAAGGTGGCCCCGGGGCAGATGTTCTCGAGGGCGAAGTGGGCCATGACACGCTCTTTGGCCAGGGCGGCTTGGATAGCCTCTTCGGCGGAGCGGGCGATGACAGCCTTTTCGGTGGTGCCGGAGCAGATTCGCTGACCGGAGGCGAAGGCGGCGACCAGCTCTTTGGCGGCACGGGCGCCGATCAATTCGTCTATGCGAGCGCCTCAGATGCCCCGATCGGAGCATCTGCTGAGACGATTGGGGATTTTCGCGTGGGCGAAGACCTGATCGATCTGACGGCATTCGACGCGAATCCAACCCTGGCTGGTCGGCAAGAGCTCAGCTTCCTGGGTGCCGCCGCCTTCACTGGCCAGTCTGGCCAGGTTCGCTCTGGCGTGACCGCTGATCCGACCGTGGGGTTCGTCGAGATCGACCTTGATGGTGATAGCGCAGCCGATCTGCGCATCGAGCTAATCAACGTGCCGGGTCTCTCGCTGAGCGATTTCGAACTTTGACGGCTCGCGAACGGGTCAATCTCTTGCCTCGCCCGGCCCTGGCCTGTACCCAATAGCTCCAGAACCGGGACCCCCAGAACATCTGCGAGGCATCATGGCGCGTATCGAAAAGATCTTGGTCGCGAACCGCGGAGAAATTGCCATCCGCGTGATGCGCGCGGCGAATGAATTGGGCAAGAAAACCGTCGCCGTTTATGCCGAGGAAGACAAACTGGGCCTGCACCGGTTCAAGGCGGATGAAGCCTATCAAATCGGTGAAGGTTTGGGGCCGGTTGCCGCCTATCTGTCGATCGACGAGATCATCCGCGTCGCCATGGAGTGCGGCGCCGATGCGATCCACCCGGGCTATGGCCTTTTGTCTGAGAACCCGGGGCTGGTCGATGCCTGCACCCAGGCCGGGATCGCCTTTATCGGTCCCTCTGCCGAGACGATGCGGATGCTGGGCGACAAGGCCAGTGCCCGGCGGGCGGCGATCGAGGCGGGCGTGCCTGTCATCCCGGCCTCCGAAGTTCTGCCTGACCCCGATGAGGCAAACTTCGACGAGATCCGCGAAGTCGCCGAGGGGATCGGCTACCCCCTGATGCTCAAAGCCTCCTGGGGTGGCGGCGGGCGGGGCATGCGCCCGATCATGAACGCCGATGAACTGGAAGAGAAAGTTCGCGAGGGCCGGCGCGAGGCCGAGGCGGCCTTTGGCAATGGCGAGGGGTATCTCGAGAAGATGATCCTCCGCGCCCGGCATGTCGAAGTCCAGATCCTCGGCGACCGGTTTGGCGAGATCTACCACCTCTACGAGCGTGACTGCACGGTCCAACGGCGCAACCAGAAGGTCGTTGAGCGGGCGCCTGCGCCGTATCTCTCGCCCACCAAACGCCAGGAAATCTGCGAACTCGGCCTCGCGATCGCGCGCCACGCCAACTACACCTGTGCTGGCACGGTCGAGTTCCTGATGGATATGGACACGGATGAGTTCTACTTCATCGAAGTGAATCCGCGGGTCCAGGTCGAGCATACAGTGACAGAGGAAGTCACAGGGATCGACATCGTCAAAGCCCAGATCCGGATTACCGAAGGCGCGTCGATCGCAGAAGCCACAGGAACGTCCAGCCAAGAGCAAGTGACCCTCAAAGGCCACGCCCTGCAATGCCGTATCACGACCGAGGATCCGCTGAACAACTTCATCCCTGACTATGGCCGGATCACTGCTTATCGGGGAGCGACGGGTTTCGGCATCCGGCTGGATGGCGGGACGGCCTATTCGGGCGCAGTGATTACCCGCTATTACGATAGCCTGTTGGAGAAGGTCACCGCTTGGGCACCGACGCCCGACGAGGCAATCTCGCGCATGGATCGGGCACTTCGCGAGTTCCGCATCCGGGGTGTGGCGACCAATCTCGTCTTTGTCGAAAATCTGCTGAAGCATCAAACGTTTCTCGATCTCAGCTATACGACCAAGTTCATCGATACGACGCCCGAACTCTTTGCCTTCAAGCGTCGGCGGGACCGGGCGACCCGGCTGTTGCGCTACATCGGCGATGTCACGGTGAACGGGAATGCCGAGGTTGCAGGCCGCCCTCGGCCTCCTGCGGATGCGCGCCCGCCCAAGCCGCCCGCGCTGCGAGCCAAACGCGCACCTGAGGGTTTGAAGCAAAAGCTCGATACCGAAGGGCCAAAGGCAATCGCCGATTGGATGCTGGCCCAGGACCGCCTTCTGATCACTGACACGACGATGCGCGACGGGCATCAGAGCCTGCTCGCGACACGGATGCGCTCGATCGACATGATCACGGTAGCTGAGGCCTATAGCCGGAACCTGCCCGAGCTCTTCTCGGTCGAATGCTGGGGCGGCGCGACGTTTGATGTCGCGTACCGGTTCCTGCATGAATGCCCCTGGAAGCGGCTGGTGGACCTGCGTGGACGGATGCCGAACCACCTGACCCAGATGCTGGTGCGTGCCTCGAACGGGGTCGGCTACACCAACTACCCCGATAACGTCGTTGAGCAGTTCATCGGCCAGGCGGCGAAATCCGGTATGGACCTCTTCCGCATCTTCGACCCGCTCAACTGGGTCGAGAGCATGCGGGTCGCGATGGATGCGGTGATCGCTTCCGACCGGATCTGCGAGGCGGCGATCTGCTATACCGGCGATATCCACGACCCATACCGCACCAAGTATGCGCTGAACTACTACGTCGATCTCGCCAAACAGCTCGAAGCGGCGGGCGCCCATGTCCTCTGCATCAAAGACATGGGCGGGCTGGTGAAGCCCTACGCCGCCATGGCCCTGGTCGACGCGCTGAAGAACGAGATCAGCCTGCCGATCCATTTCCACAGCCATGACACCAGCGGCATCTCCTCAGCCTCGATAATCGCCGCCGCAGAAGCAGGCGTCGATGCGGTCGACTGCGCCATGGACGCGCTTTCTGGTCTGACCTCGCAAGCCCCCATCGGCTCGATTGTCGCAGCGATGGAGGCGCATCCGCGGGCCACCGGCCTGGATCTCGGCGCGATCCGCGAGATCTCCAGCTATTGGGAAGACGTGCGCCGCATGTACACGCCCTTTGAGAGCGATCTGCGCGCGGGCAATTCTGAGGTCTATCTCCACGAGATGCCCGGAGGCCAGGTCACAAACCTCAAGGCCCAGGCGCGCTCAATGGGGCTCGAAGATCGCTGGCACGAGGTCGCCCAAACCTATGCCGATGTGAACCAGATGTTCGGTGATGTGATTAAAGTGACCCCGATCGCAAAGACTGTCGGCGATATGGCGCTGACCATGGTGGCTGCGGGCCTAACGGTTGAGGATGTGCTGGATCCGGAACAAGAAATCTCCTTCCCAGATTCGGTGGTGACCTTCTTCAAGGGCGAGGTCGGCCAACCCCATGGTGGCTTCCCCAAGGCACTGCAAACCAAGGTTCTGAAAGGCGCCGAACCGATCACCGTGCGCCCTGGCAGCCTGATGGAACCGGTTGATCTGCAGACAAAGCGCAGCGAGGCGCAGGAGGCTATGGGCGGGATACCTGTCGATGACGAAGATCTTGGCTCCTATCTGATGTACCCCAAGGTCTACCTCGACTATATGAGCCACCG
>JBCDAS010000238.1:0-6690 GCA_039185235.1 Pseudomonadota bacterium | reverse complement strand
CTCTGGGATGGTCATGAAAAAGCGGGTGATCTCGGGATGGGTGACGGTGACCGGGCCGCCGCGCTGGATCTGCTCTTCAAAGCGCGGGATGACGGAGCCGGAAGAGCCCAGGACATTGCCGAACCGCACCAGTGAGAAAATTGTTGACCTGTGACGCTCTTGCGCCGCTCCAACGGCGAGCTCGGCCAGCCGTTTACTGGCGCCCATCACATTGGTCGGGCGCACGGCTTTGTCGGTCGAGATCAAGGTAAAGCGGTTCACCTTCGCCTTGCCCGCAGCCTCGGCCAGGCATTCTGTGCCGAGCAGATTGTTCCGGACCCCCGCCAAAGCGTTGGTCTCGACCAGCGGCACATGCTTATAGGCGGCTGCGTGAAACACCGCATCGATCCGACGCTCGGCGAAGACGGTCTCAAGCCGCACCGGGTCGGTGACAGAGCCAAGCACTGGGATCAACTCCACCGGAAAACTAAGATCGGCAAGCTCTTGATGGATTGCATAGAGCTGAGGCTCTGCCGCATCGAACAGGATCAGCCGTGCGACCCCCAGCGTCATTAACTGGCGCGCCAGCTCCGAACCGATCGTCCCGCCCGCGCCCGTGATCAATACCGTGCGCCCATCGAACCAACGATGCGCACGGCTCTCGGTTAAGTCGATTACGTCGCGTCCCAGGAGCTCATCCATATTGATCTTGCTGAGATCCGAGACTTCGAACCGGCCGGACAGAAGATCGCCAAAGGCAGGCACGGAGAGCACCTCAAAGCCATCATCGACCAGGCGCTCCATAATCTCGCGCCGACGCGCCCGCGCCAGCGAGGGCAAGGCCAGGGCGATTTGCTTTGTCCCATAGCGCTCCTTGAGTCTTTCGAGATCCCTCAGCGGCCAGATCGTCAGCCCCCCGACCTTCAATCGATGCAGGCTGGGATCGTCATCGACAAACGCCACCGGTCGGTAGCTGCGATCAGACTTCAATGCCTCGACCAGGGCGCTGCCCGCTTGCCCGGCGCCGTAGATCAAGATCGGCTCTGCCCCTGCCGCCTTGGGGTCCGCCAGCTCCAATATCCCCCGGGCGAGCAATCTACCCAGCGTGATAACCCCAATGCTCATCCCGCCAATCACCAGCCCAATCGCCAGCGCTTTGATCCCGCTGGTGCGGTCGAGATAGACCAGCGCCGCCAAAATCGAGAGCGCGCCAAATGCTGCGATCGCGCGATTGACGTAACTCTCATCCAAGCGGCGGATCATCATCTGGTAGAAATCCAACCACCAGAGGATGCAGAGGCTTATCGGAAGATAAAGCGCGAGAAAGATCTGATGGTCGGGATGGCGCATCATATCGCCAAACGAAAGGCCCGAGATCCAAGGCAGCGCGCAAGCCACCGAGAACAGCGCCAACGCGTCGAAAAAGAACTGAAGCCCTTGTTTGACCAAGCGTGGCGCTTCGACAATGCGGCTGATAAGACGCGCGCCGGTGTGCCTCATCGCAAAACCCTAACCCCATCCATCCGTGCAAGATGATACGGCGAGGATTAAGGTGGTGTCAATTTCGTCTTAAATCAGGAGTTTAGGCGCGGTTTCAGCGGTAGCTCCACCCAGAAGGTCGAGCCGAGGCCCGGCGCGCTCTCAACCCCGATCGTGCCCTGCATGCATTCCGTCAACTGACGGCAGATCGCAAGACCCAGGCCCGTGCTGCTTTTGCACGAGGAGCCATGGGCGATATGGAAACGTTCGAACACCCGGTCCTGCTGATCCTTTGGGATGCCGATGCCGGTATCCTCGACCTCACAGCGCAGCCCGCCAATCGCGCCCGCGCCTGCCGTCAGCGCAATCCGCCCCTCGGGCCCGGTGAATTTGATGGCATTGCCCAGCAGGTTGAGCAGGATCTGGCGCAGCCGGGCCGGATCCGCCTCGATCTCGCGCGGCAGATCGGGCCGCTTGACCAGATCCAGCGGCACGCCTTTCTCATGGGCAACCGGCGAGAGGATATCGACCGCATCTTGCAGCACGCGCGCCGGATCGATCACTTCGGGATGAAGCTCGATCACACCCGCCTCGATCCGGGCGAGATCCATCAGATCGTTGACCAGATCCAACAGCGATCTGGCCGAGCGTTCGATTACGCCCGAGAGTTCCGCCTGGCGTGCACTCAAGTCTGTCTGCTGCAGCAACAGGTTGGTGCCGATCATACCGTTGAGCGGCGTGCGCAGATCATGGCTGAAATCGGCAAAGAGCTCGGAGCGCACGCGCATCACTTCGGTTGCGCGTCTGGACGCCATCTCCAACGCGCGTTCGCGCTCGCGCAGTCTTTTGTTGGACGCTTCCAGCTCAGCCGTGCGCTCGGCAATCCGGCGCTCAAGCGTGGCATTGACCTCTCGCAACTCCGCCTCGGCCCGCTTGCGCGCCAATTGGGCCTCCATCCGGTCCGAGATGTTGCACCCCGATCCGCGATAGCCTTGAAAGCGCCCGTCAGCATCGAAAACCGGAAACCCGCTGACCGAGCACCAAACCTCGCCTCCAGGCGCGGCCGGGTTTTTCGTGCGGTACTCGAATTCCTTGAAGGCGCGATGATGGGCCAAATCGTCCAAATGCGCGGCCAGCGCCTCGGCACAGACCGAGCCTTCGATAATCTTATCGACGCGTCGCGATCCGATGAAGTTCTCCAGCTTCAACGATGTTGTTCGGCCCATCTGCACCGAGAGGAAAGTAAAGCGATGGTCTTGATCCGTCTCCCATACCCAATCCGCGCCCGCCTCTAGAACTTCGAGCAGACGTGGGTCGCATCCCAGCAACAAGTCTTTCAACGATGTCTTCTTAGGCTCACTCATAGGAAAATTTGTTCATGCGGAAGATTTTCGGAAACCTACATACCACCGAGCAGGTTTCAATCCAGACTGAATTTGATGAAACATGCGCGTTTTCCTGAATTGGGTCATTGCAGCGATCGATCGACGTCAACTGACGCGGACATGGCTGCCACTTCCTTAGCAGAATACAACCCCAGTTCGTCAACCGTGAGGCGAGTACCCTCTCCGCCAAAAGACAACCAGCTGCGATGTAAAGCAGCAACAGCCGCTTGAGGCAGATCCGGAACCGGATCCAGTGTCGCGCCAGGAACAGAATGACACAAAGGATGACGCCTCCGGTGGCGCAACCGGCGCGGAAGCCCTAAAATGGGTCAAGTGGCTTGTTGCCTTTCTCCCAGGCTTCTTTAATTCTCCGCCACCGGGGCAAGGTTGGGTTGAAGAGGGCGATGACAGACGCCGCAAAAAGCGAAAAGGCGATCCCGCTTGTGGTGGATCTTGACGGCACGCTCGTGCGCTCGGATCTGTTGCATGAGGGACTGTTGCGGCTGGTGTCCGACCGGCCCGACAAGATCGCCTCGCTCGGCAAATGGCTCTCCGGCGGCAAAGCCCAGTTCAAGCGCCAATTGGCCCAGACAGTGACGCCCGATATTGAAAGCCTGCCCTATGATCCTGAGATCCTGCGCCGGATCGAAGCCGCTAAAGAAGACGGGCGCCCGGTGGCTTTGGTCACCGCTTCCGATCAAGCCTATGCGGATCAAGTCGCCGCCCATCTAGGCCATTTCGACGAGGTCCATGGCTCGGATGGCACCCGCAATCTGGGCGGTGAGGAGAAGGCCGCCTTCTTGACGGAGCGGTTTGGCAAGGCGGGCTTTGACTATATCGGCGACAGCAAGGCCGACCTGCCGGTTTGGGCCGCCGCGCGCCACGCGCTGATCGTCGCCCAAGGCCATGATCTACCGGCGCAACCGGCCGAAGAGGTGATCCAGGTCGAGACCGCCCCTCTGACCACGACCGCGCTGATCCGCGCACTCAGGCCGCATCAATGGCTCAAGAACAGCCTCATCGCATTGCCCATGGTCGCGGCGTTCCAGTTCGACGGGCCAACGCTTTGGGCCGTGATCCTGGCTTTTATCTGCTTCAGCCTGACGGCCTCGGGCGTCTATGTGGTCAATGACCTCCTTGATCTGCCCGCCGACCGGCGCCATCCGCGCAAATGCAAACGCCCCTTTGCCGCGGGCGAAGTGCCGATCAAGACAGGCATTCTGACGGCTGCTTGCCTCTGGGGCGTTTCGGGTTTGCTGGCCCTGGCGCTGCTGCCCTGGCTGTTCTGCGCTTTCCTCTTGATCTATTTCGTGATCACTTTTGCCTATTCGCTGGGACTGAAGAAAAAGGCAGTGGTGGATATCTGCACGCTCGCAGCGCTCTACAGTCTTCGCATCATCGCGGGCGGGGCGGCGACCGGGATTGTCATCTCCCCCTGGCTGCTGGCCTTTGCCATGTTCCTCTTCCTCGCGCTCGCGGCGATCAAGCGCCAGGCCGAGATGACCGATCTTGAAAAGACCGATCCCACACGTGTCACCGGCCGTCCCTATCAGGTCGAGGATCTGCCGATCATCCGCTCCATCGCAATGTCGTCTGGCTATTCCGCCGTCTTGGTCATGGCGCTCTACATCAATTCAAAGACCGCGGGGTCCCGGTTCGAGTTGCCCGAGGCGCTGTGGCTGATCTGCCCGCTCTTGCTCTACTGGATGACGCGGATGGTGATGGTCACCCATCAGGGGCGTATGACCGATGACCCAATTGTCTTTACCCTGCGCGACAAGGTGAGCTGGGGCGTTGGTGCGGCAATCGTCCTCTCCGGTCTGGCCGCGAGGTATGGGTTTTGAGCCTGGCGCGGCTCACCCTGCTCTACGCGCTCTTCGCGGTGATCGCGACGGCGGTCAATCTGGCCGTCCAGCGGCTCAGCCTGGGGGTCTATGATGCGCCTGGCCTTGGCTTGACCTTGGCCATCGGCCTCGGCACGCTGGCGGGGTTGGTCGTGAAGTATCTGCTCGACAAACGCTGGATCTTTGCCGATTTCTCCACGGGTATGCGCGCCCATACCACTCGGTTTGGGCTCTACACATTGATGGGCGTTGTGACGACGGCGATCTTCTGGGGCACCGAGGTCGCCTTCTATCTGCAATGGGGCGAAGCGATGCGAGAACTGGGGGCTGTGATCGGTTTGACCATTGGTTATGTGATCAAATATCAACTCGACCGGCGCTATGTCTTCACAGGTGTTGCATGAGGGCGGTTGCATGAAGCAAGAGATCTGGGGCTGGGGCCGCGCGCCACGCGCCCTTTGTGATGTCGTCACCCCGCGCGACAAGGCCGAGCTGATCGCAGCCGTTGCCGCAGAGAAGTTGATCCCCAGAGGGGCTGGCCGGGCCTATGGCGATGCGGCGCTACAGCCAGAGCGCACGGTCTCGATGCGCCATATGAACCACCTCTTGGCCTTTGATGAGCAAACCGGTGCGCTTGAGGCTGAAGCCGGGCTGATGCTCGCCGATCTGCTTGAGGTCTTCGTGCCCCGTGGCTGGTTCCCGCCGGTCACTCCAGGAAGCAAGTTTGTCACGCTGGGCGGCATGGTCGCGGCGGATGTGCATGGCAAGAATCACCATCATGCGGGCTCCTTTGGTCAGCATCTCGCCTGGATCGAGGTCATGGGGGCCGATGGCAAGACCCGGATCGCCAAGCCCAACTCCCAGCTATTCAAGGCAACCGTCGGCGGGATGGGGCTGACCGGCATCGTCACCCGCGTTGCCCTCAAGCTGCGCAAGATCGAGACCGGCTGGATCCGCCAGGAAAGCGTGGTCGCCCGGAATCTGGGCGAGGCGATGGATGCGCTGGAGGATGGCGAGAGCTGGGATTACTCAGTCGCCTGGATCGACTGTTTGGCCAGCGGCGATAGCTTTGGCCGGTCCATCGTCTATCTGGGCGAGCATGCCGGGACTGAACATCTCGACCACAAGCAATCCGCAACACCTTTTCCCGGGGCGCGCAAAATGCGCTCGATCCCGTTTGATGCGCCGAACTTCTTGCTGAACCGGATGACCGCGCGGCTGTTCAATGCTGTCTACTACCGCGCAGGCGTTCGGGGGGAGGGTGAGCGGGTGATCGATTGGGATACCTATTTCTACCCGCTCGATGCCGTGGGCGGCTGGAACCGGCTCTATGGCAAACGCGGTTTCGCCCAATATCAATGCGCGATCCCACTTGAAACAGCCGAGCCGGGCCTGCGCCAGGTCATTGGCGAGATCGGACAAGGCGGCGAGGGCGCCTTTCTCGGCGTGCTCAAACGCTTCGGTCCAGGACGGGGTGCGGCGCTCTCCTTCCCGATCGAGGGCTATACGCTGGCGCTCGATTTCCCGATGTCGCCCAAGGCGCTGGACCTGATGGATCGGCTGGATCAGATCGTCGAGACCCATGGCGGCAGGCTCTATCTGGCGAAAGACAACCGGATGCGGGCAAAGATGATGACCTCCGGCTATGGCAAGGGCCTGGCCCAGCTGGCAAAGACGCGCGACACGGCTTTTGCGTCGCTGCAATCGGAAAGGCTCGAGCTATGATGCGCGGCGCCCCGGTCCTGATCCTCGGCGCGCGGTCCGACATGGCCTTGGCGATTGCCCATGGGTTCGCCAAGCGCGGGCATCCCTTGATGCTGGCTTTGCGCAGTCCAAACCGGCTCCAGCCCTTGGTGGCGGATTTCAAGATCCGCTATGGGGTCGAGGTGACGCTGCATGCCTATAACGCCACCAAGCTGACCGGGCAGGCGGCGTTTCTAGAGGCTCTGCCGCACGAACCCCGGATTGTGATCTCTGCGGTTGGGCTGATGACCGACCAAGAT
>JBCDAS010000237.1:0-6766 GCA_039185235.1 Pseudomonadota bacterium | reverse complement strand
TTTCGTCTTTCCTCGAGTGCGTTCCACCGCCCGGATCCGGCAGGACGCGAGAATGGAGGGCTAGAAGATGATCCACAAAAACTGGCAAGAACTGATCAAACCGACCAGCCTCGCCGTCAGCCCCGGCGTAGATCCTACCCGAACGGCAACCGCGGTGGCTGAACCGCTTGAGCGTGGATTTGGCCTCACGCTTGGAAACGCGCTGCGCCGCGTGCTGCTTTCGTCTCTGCAAGGGGCCTCGATCACGGCGGTTCAGATCGACGGAGTGTTGCACGAGTTCTCCTCGGTCTCGGGCGTGCGCGAAGACGTCACGGATATCGTTCTGAACCTCAAAGGCGTTGCGGTGAAGATGGATATGGAGGGCACCAAACGCCTCCAACTCGCAGCCACTGGACCAGGCGTTGTCACCGCCGGTGACATTGCCGAGATTGCTGGTGTTGAGGTCATCAACAAGCAGCATACGATCTGCCACTTGGATGACGGCGCGAGCTTTCATGCCGAACTGACCGTTCAAACCGGCAAAGGCTATGTCGCCGCCGATAAGAACCGCCCAGAAGACGCCCCGATCGGGTTTATCCCGGTCGATGCGCTCTACTCGCCAGTTCGCAAAGTCTCCTACAAGGTCGACCCGACCCGGGAAGGCCAGGTGCTGGATTACGATAAGCTGTCGATCACGGTCGAGACCAATGGCACGCTCAGCCCAGACGATGCGCTCGCCTATGCGGCCCGCATCCTGCAGGACCAGCTCCAGACCTTCATCAACTTCGAAGAGCCGAAGGAAGCCGGTCGTGCGGACGAAGCCGACGATCTCGAGTTCAACCCGCTTCTGCTCAAGAAAGTGGACGAGTTGGAGCTCAGCGTTCGCTCGGCGAACTGCCTGAAGAACGACAACATCGTCTATATCGGCGATCTGATCCAAAAGACCGAAGCCGAGATGCTCCGCACCCCGAACTTTGGTCGCAAGTCGCTCAACGAGATCAAGGAAGTGCTGACCACGATGGGTCTCCATCTCGGCATGGATATCCCAGACTGGCCACCCGACAATATCGAGGACCTGGCCAAGAAGTTCGAAGACCAGTTCTAAGTTGACCAACCGGGGGCAGGTTGTGTGTGTCGCCCCCGATGAAGACCTGGGCCGGAAGGCCCCAAAGCGGCCAGGGAAAACCCTGGCCAGACAAAGTATAAAACCCGTAGACGGAGAAAATAGATGAGACACGGAAACGGCTATCGGAAGCTGAACCGAACCCATGAGCATCGCAAGGCGATGTTTGCGAATATGGCCTGCTCGCTGGTCGAGCATGAACAGATCAAAACCACCTTGCCCAAGGCGAAAGAACTCCGGCGGATCGCGGACAAGCTGATCACGCTGGCCAAACGCGGCGATCTGCATGCGCGCCGGCTGGCGGCGGCCCAGATGAAACAGGAAGCGGCGGTGAAGAAGCTCTTCGACGTGCTCGGCGAGCGCTACAAAGGGCGCCCAGGCGGCTACACCCGCGTTCTCAAGGCGGGCTTTCGCTATGGCGACATGGCGCCAATGGCGATCATCGAGCTGGTCGACCGCGATGTCGACGCCAAAGGGGCGGGCGATCGCGCCCGGGTCGAGGCAGAGGAAGCCGCGGCGGACGAGCTCTAAGCGCAGCGCTCTCCCCAACCACTGCATCGGGCGGCTCACGAGCCGCCCTTTTCATTTGGCCCCGAGGCGCCTTAGATAGACACAGAGCAGAACGGAGAACGGCATGCGATACCTCAGAGCCTTTATCTTCGCGCTTGGTGCGCTGTCGGCCCCAGCCTTCGCCCAAACCGTGCCGCAGAGCCAGCTCGAGATCTCGCTCAGCTTTGCGCCCGTGGTGAAACAGGCGGCGCCCGCCGTCGTCAATATCTACACCAAAACCGTCGTCGACCGCCGCCGGACGCCCTTTGGCGACGACAAGTTCTTCCGCGACTTCTTCAACGAGTTCTTCCCCGGGCGCACGTCAAAGCGGATCGAGAACTCGCTCGGCTCCGGGGTGATTGTTGACCCCTCGGGCGTGATCGTCTCGAACCACCATGTGGTCGGCAATGCAGATGAGATCCGTGTCGTCCTGCAAGACCGCCGCGAGTTCCAGGCGCGCGTGATCCTCTCGGATGAGAAATCGGATCTCGCAGTGCTCCAGATCGACCAGGCCGAGGATTTGCCCGCGCTGGAGCTGCGCGACAGTGACACATTGGAGGTCGGCGATCTGGTTCTGGCCATTGGCAACCCGTTTGGCGTCGGTCAAACGGTGACTTCGGGCATCGTCTCCGCCCTGGCCCGACCTGGAGGGCGGCGTGCGCGCGGGGCGGGGTACTTCATTCAGACCGATGCCGCCATCAACCCGGGCAATTCTGGTGGAGCATTGGTCGACCTGAAAGGGCGCCTTGTCGGGGTGAATACCGCAATCCTCAGCCGGTCGGGCGGGTCGAATGGGATCGGCTTCGCCGTGCCCGCCAACCTCGTCGCCCGGGTGATCGAGAGCGCGAGCCAAGGTCTCAGCATGCTGGAGCGGCCCTGGCTCGGCATCCGGGGCCAGGAGGTCACGGGCGAGATTGCCGAGGCGATGGCGCTCGGACGCCCCAGCGGGGTCTTGGTCGACCAGCTTCATCCAGCCAGCGCTTTTGCGGCTGCCGGGCTCAAGACGGGCGACATCCTGATGACCCTGGACCAAGATCCGGTGAATTCGGTCTCGGAGCTCTCGTTCCGGGTGGCGACGATTGGCACTGGGCGGCTGGTGCCCTTGACCTATATGCGCGCAGGCAAGACCCGCACGGCCGAGGTCAAACTCACCCGGGCGCCGGAAGAGCCTCCGCGCAATGAGATCGCGCTTGACGGCCCATTCACGGGCATCACGATCGCCAATATAAACCCCGCCGTGATCGAGGAGCAGGAGCTTTCCTTGACTGCCAAAGGTGTGCTGGTCAGCCGGGTGCAAGGGCGGGCGAGGCGGCTTGGTTTGCAACCAGGTGACATCGTGCTTGGTGTGAATGGCAGCGGTGTGGCGGACAGTGCCGCACTGGAACTTATGCTCTCGGCTGAACGATTGGAGATTGAAGTCCAGCGCGGCAAGAAACGCGGCACGATCCGGTTGGGCGGCTGATGGGCGACCTCTTCGCCCGTCACGAAGAGGTTGCAGGGGAGGGCCCGCGCCCGCTCGCCGATAGGCTCCGTCCGCAAAAGCTTGCCGATGTGGTTGGTCAAGAGGAGATCTTGGGCGCTGAAGGCCCTTTGGGCGCGATGCTGGCAGCGGGCCAGATCTCCAGCCTGATCCTCTGGGGCCCGCCAGGGGTGGGCAAGACCACCATCGCGCGGCTTTTGGCGGCCGAGACGGATCTGGCCTTTGTGCAGATCTCGGCGATTTTTTCCGGTGTGGCGGAACTCAAGAAAGTCTTCGAGGCCGCCAAGCTACGTCATGCCAATGGCCGGGGCACGCTGCTTTTTGTTGATGAGATCCATCGCTTCAACAAAGCCCAGCAGGATGGGTTTCTGCCGCATATGGAGGCGGGCGTGATCACCCTGGTTGGCGCGACGACCGAGAACCCAAGCTTCGAGCTGAACGCCGCCGTGCTCAGTCGTGCTCAGGTTTTGCGCCTCAAACGGCTGGAGCCGGAGGATCTCGCGCTCTTGTTGGAGCGGGCAGAGGCAGAGACGGGTCCGCTTCCCCTGACCGCGCCGGCGCGGGTCGCGCTGATTGCCATGGCGGATGGCGATGGGCGGACGCTGTTCAATCTGGTCGAACAAGCCGCCACCATGGGGCCCGAGGCGGTCGACACCGCAGAGCTCACCAAACGCCTGACCCGCCGTGCGCCGGTCTATGACAAATCCGGCGATGGGCATTACAACCTGATCTCTGCCTTGCATAAATCCGTGCGTGGCTCGGACCCGGATGCGAGCCTCTATTGGTTCGCCCGAATGCTGGAGGCGGGCGAGGATCCACGGTTTTTAGCCCGGCGCATCACTCGGATGGCGGTCGAGGATATCGGCCTTGCGGATCCAGATGCCCAGACCCATTGCCTCAATGCCTGGAACACCTATGAGCGTTTGGGCTCTCCCGAAGGGGAGCTGGCATTGGGACAGGCGGTGCTCTACCTGGCGCTCGCGCCGAAATCGAATGCGGCTTATATGGCCTATAACGCCTCGCGTCGGATTGCGAAGAAGACGGGGTCCATGCCGCCGCCGGATCATATCTTGAACGCGCCGACCGCGATGATGAAGGATCAGGGCTTTGGCGCGGGCTATGAATATGATCATGATGCAGAGGATGGATTTTCAGGGCAGAACTACTTTCCCGAAGGTATGGCTCGGGCGGATCTCTACCAGCCGGTGGAACGCGGGTTTGAGCGGGAAATGAAAAAGCGCCAGGCTTGGTTTCAAAAGCTCAGAAAGGAACGGCAGGGGTGATAGGCAAGCTTGCGATTGTAGCGGCTGGAGGGGCGATCGGCTCCGGCCTGCGGTTTCTGGTCGGCCATTGGTCGCTGAAGCTTCTAGGCCCTGGGTTTCCTTGGGGCACAATGGCTGTGAACGTGATTGGCTCCTTTGCGATGGGTGTGATTGCAATCGTGCTTCTGGAACGGGTCCCGGGTGGCTTTGCGAAATGGTCTCCTTTCATCATGACTGGGATTTTGGGCGGGTTCACCACGTTCTCGGCGTTTTCCTTGGACGCGCTCCTGCTGATTGAGAAGGGAAAGGCGGGTCTCGCGCTGGGCTATATCGCCGCCTCGGTCTGCCTCTCTATCGGTGCCCTCTGGGCAGGCTTTACTCTAACGAGGGCGCTGTGAGGGCGCACCAAGCGGAATGCGCGCAGATGCGCGCATACGCCTTTGCTTGGCAAGCCCATCCGGGCTTGCGCCCCCCCACCCCGACCCTCCCCAGGGGGGAGGGGGCGATGGTTCCTATGTGGGAGCGATCTGGATGAGCGGTGTTCAGATCCTTACAGTTGGGCCGGATGAGGCGGAGCAGCGGTTGGATCGGTGGTTTCGCCGCCAGTTCCCGCATATCCCGCAAGGCCGGATCGAGAAGATGTGCCGCAAGGGCGAGATCCGGATCGAAGGCGGGCGGGTGAAGAGCTCGACCCGGGTCGCGCCCGGCCAGCAGATCCGGGTGCCGCCCTTGCCCGAGGCGCAGGCGCAGGCGCCGAAGCGCGAGGCGCCTGCCGTCTCGCCCAGCCAAGCAGAGGCGTTGCGAGCGGCGGTGATCTATCGCGACGACCACTTGCTGGTGATCAACAAGCCTGCAGGTCTGGCCGCCCAGGGCGGCTCGAAATTGACCGCGCATTTGGCCGCCCAACTCTCGGCGCTCAAGTTCGAGCGAGAGGAGGATCCGCGACTGATCCACCGGCTGGATAAAGACACGTCCGGCCTCTTGGTCTTGGCGCGGACCGGCGCTATGGCGGTGAAGCTGGCGGAGCTCTTCCGCTCTCGCGCGGTGGAGAAGATCTACTTCGCCGTGGTCGCCGGGCGGCCGGAGCCTGGGATGGGCACGATCCGCTACGGGCTCGCGAAAGCCGGGCGGGCGGGGGAGGGCGAGAAGATGCGCCTGCTTCACCCCGACGAGGTGCGCGCCACCGAAGGCGCCAAGCATGCGACCACCGATTACCGGGTGATCGAGCATGCGGGCGGGCGCGCGTCCTGGGTGGCGCTGCGTCCGGTCACGGGGCGCACGCATCAGCTGCGCGCGCATATGGGTGCGCTCGGCACGCCGATTGCGGGGGATGGGAAGTATGGCGGGCGCGGGCAGGAGAACCTGGGCGATGGCTGGGGCGCGGGCCTTGGCGGTGCTGTGAGCCGGAAGCTCCATCTCCATGCAGCCCGGCTGATCCTTCCCCACCCTGCGACTGGGCAAAGCCTTTCCCTCAGCGCGCCTTTGCCCGAGCATATGGCCAAGACCTGGGCGCTCTTTGGTTGGGATCCGAAAGACGTGCCCGATCCCCTGTTTGAGGACTGACCCGATGTTAATCCGCCTCTGCCTGCTTAGTCTTCTAATCGCAGCTCCGGTCATGGCAGACCCTTTGGCCAAACCGGTTTTCGGACGTTGGTCCGCACCAAGCGAAGGTGAGCCGGAACCGCTGGGGGGCTATTCGAAAGGTTGCCTCGCGGGTGGGCAGGAACTGTCGGAAACCGGGCCCGGTTGGCAGGCTATGCGACTCTCCCGCAACCGCAATTGGGGGCATCCGGATGTCATCGCCTTTGTCGAACGTCTTGGCCGTCAGGCACAAGCGATCGGTTGGCCGCGGCTCTATATCGGCGATATGAGCCAGCCGCGCGGCGGGCCGATCTCGGGCCATGCCTCGCATCAGATCGGGATGGATGTGGACATCTGGCTCGCGAGGCCCGTAGCCCGGGAGCTGACGCGTCAAGAGCGTGAGCAGGTCGGCAGCCCCTCGGTCGTGCGGGGCGATAAACTGGATGTGAACAAGAACTGGACGCCGGAGCACCATGATCTGCTTAAGTCAGCGGCGAGCGATCCAACGGTGACCCGGATTTTTGTAAATGCCGCCATCAAACAGGCCATGTGCCGGCGCACCGGCAGCGAAGACAGCTCTTGGATGCGCAAGATCCGCCCTTGGTGGGGACATGACAGCCACTTTCACGTCCGCCTGCGCTGTCCCGAGGGTGCTTCGGAATGTGTCGCGCAAGATCCGCCGCCACCCGGCGATGGCTGTGATGTGACGCTCGCCTGGTGGTTCACCGATGAGGGTCTTGGAAAAGTGCCGCCAAAGACGCCTGCGAAACCGAAGGCACCCCTGCGGCTCTC
>JBCDAS010000236.1:0-6775 GCA_039185235.1 Pseudomonadota bacterium | reverse complement strand
GCCGGACAGCACATACAAAAACTCCTCGCCATCATGGCGCACCCAATCCTCGAACGCGTCGAACCCCCGCGCCCGCACCGCTGTGCGATAGGGCAGCATGCGTTTGCGGCTGATCTCGCCGCCCAGCAACTCATGCTCATAAGTTGTGGTAATATGCTCGCGCCCCTCCCCTGCCCGGGTGATCGCCCTGCGCCCAGTGATCTTGTCCTGGACCGGCGGCGTGAAAAGCTGCGGCACATCGATCCCAAGCCCTTTCGCCAGCTTCTGCACGGCGTCAAATGTGGGCGACATCTGTGCATTCTCGATTTTCGAGAGCGTTGAGCGCGCCAAACCGGCCCGTTTCGCCGCCTCCTCCAGCGTCCATTCGCGATCCTGGCGCAACTGACGCACCCGCTCCCCAAGGTTGAGTGGCGGCACGGTCTCCTGACGTGCCTCACCCCGGGCAATACGCAACAGGCTTTCACCCGGTTGGTTCGGTTGATCACTCATCCAAAGCACCGATTGGATTGCATGGGCCTCATCCTTGCTGCAAAGCTCATCTCCCATGCCACAGCCGAGCGGAGTGTGTCCAGATGCCGCCCCTCACCCGAGCGCTCTATGATCTCGGGCCGCCGCCGAACTGTCCCCTGCCCTTCAACATGGCCGATTATGTCATGCAGGCAGGCCGTCTCCAGCCAGAGAAGACCGCGCTCCTGGTGCTCCACGGCGCCCAGGGAGATATTGCCGAGACTTGGAGCTTCGCCGCACTCGATCGTGCCATTCGAGCTACCGCTGCTGGCCTGATCGCGCGCGGCCTCCAGCCTCGGGACCGCGTCGCCTTGCGCATGGGTAATCTGTCGGACTTCCCGGTCCTCTTCTTCGGCACCATCGCGGCAGGCGGGATCGCAGTGCCAACCTCCGCGCAACTGACCCAAGCCGAGTTCGCCCACCTTGCCGAAGATATGACGCCCCGCTTTGTCGCCATGGCCGAGGATCTCGCGCTTCCCAATCCCGGCGCCGAGATCCTGCGCCAGGCCGACTGGCAGAGCCTGCGCCAAACCGCTCCGATCTCGCCGGTCAAGAGCCAGCCGGACGATCCGGCCTTCCTGATCTATACATCCGGAACCTCCGGCCGACCCAAAGGCGTCTTGCATGCCCAACGTGCGGCCTGGGCGCGGCGGATGATGTGGGCGGATTGGTACGGGCTCGGGCGGGCAGATGTGATGCTCCATGCGGGCGCGTTCAACTGGACATATACATTGGGCACAGGCCTGACCGATCCTTGGGCAGCCGGGGCCACCAGCCTGATCCACACGGGTCCCGCGCGGGCCGAGGACCTGCCCGCCATCGCGCAGAGCCACCACGCGACGATCCTTGCCGCGGTCCCAGGCGTCTATCGGCGGATCCTGCGTGGCAAGAGCGATCTCAGCCAAGCCTTCGCAGATCTGCGCCACGCTCTGACCGCGGGCGAGAAGATGCCCCAAGCCCTGGCCGAGGACTGGCAGATCCGCACCGGAAAACCGGTCTACGAGGCGCTGGGGATGTCCGAGATCTCCACCTATCTCTCCAGCGGCCCGTCCTGCCCGCCCCGCCCCGGTGCCATCGGCAAACCCCAGACCGGGCGGCGTGTTGCAATCCTCGAAGCGGACGGAGAGCCCGCACCGATCGGCACCGAAGGCGCCCTCGCGATCTCGCGCCGCGATCCGGGTCTCATGCTCGGCTATTGGAACCAACCCGAGGCAACAGAGGCGAGCCATCAAGGCACGTGGTTCCTCACTGGCGATCGCGCAGCGATGGATCAAGACGGCTATGTCAGCTATGCGGGTCGGGCCGATGATGTGATGACAGCGCTTGGCTACCGCGTCAGCCCGCAAGAGGTCGAAGATGCCCTCACCGCCCATCCAGCGATCCAAGACGCCGGGGTCACCCAAGTCCAGCTCCGTGATGACCTCACCCTGATCGCCGCCTTTTGCGTCGTCGAGGGCGATTGGCCCGGCGATAATGTGCTGGCGAGCTACGCGGCCCAACATCTTGCCGCCTATAAATGCCCCCGGCTCTGGGTTAAGCGGACCGCGCTACCGCGCACCGCCAATGGCAAACTGATCCGCCGCCAACTGGCCCAAAGCTTCGATCCAGCAGCGCCCTCTGTGCCGCGCCAACAGCCTGGATCAGACCCCGCCTGACGGGGGCTGATCCAGGGAGACACCGTCTCGCCCGGCACGGGCGAGCCCGCTTGGCTCGCCTCAGCCGCGATCAGAGCTGCGCGCGCCTCACAGGGTTTCGATTCAGGGGTTTGAATTTCCATTCTCAGACCTTAGCTTCCAATCCATGGTACCTCTCGACATCATCTCCGATCCGATTTGCCCCTGGTGCTATATCGGGAAGTCAAATCTCGACCGTGCAATCGCGGAAGTGGGCGAGGATCCGTTCACCGAAAGCTGGCGGATCTTCCAGCTCAACCCGGATATGCCGCACGAAGGCGTTGATCGGCGGCAGTACCTCGAGTGGAAATTCGGCGGTCCTGAGGGCGCCAAACGGGTCTATGGCCGAATAGCTGAAGCGGGCAAGGCCGCGGGGCTCGACATGAATCTCGAAGCGATCCCACGCACCCCGAACACGTTCGACGCCCATCGCCTGATCCGCTGGTCCGAGACCACGGGGAACCAAACGGCAGTCGTGCAACAGCTGTTCCGGCGTTACTTCGTCGAGGGCCAGGACATCTCGGACCATGACGTCCTGCTCGAGGTCGCGACAAGCGCGGGCATGGAACGCGACGTGGTGGCCGAACTGCTCAAAGGCGACGCCGATCGCGCGGCGCTTGAGCAAGAAGAGCAAGCCGCCCGCCAAATGGGTGTGACTGGCGTGCCATGCTTTATCATCAACGGCCAACATGTGATCCAGGGCGCGCAAGACACCGCCACCTGGGTCCGGATCATCACAGAACTGAACGCGGCGCTGGCCGCTCGGCAGGAGGCAGACACATGAACAACTTCCTCTCCACGCTTCAAAGCCTCTCTGGCCTTTGGGAGACCTGGGTGGCCGTCGGCTTTCTCGCGGCACTCGGCCTCTACTCCTTGTATGAAAGGCTGACCTGCCCGTACATCACCGGCGACAAGATCGCCTCCTATGACGAGGCGCGCGCGGCCATCAACAGCCCAATCTCGGCACCGCCACGGTTCCTGATCGCGATGATTGCAGGGATCGCCATGTCGATCGCCGGTCTCTATATGCTCTATACAGCAACCATTCCGGGCGCGGGGTTCCTGTTGATCATCGCCGGTCTGGTGATCTTGCAAACCGAGCCGATCAAGTACCAGATCATCGAGGCGCGCCACAGGGTCGTCGCCTCATGTGCCTATGATGAAGAGGCCCGGCTGGCGGCAACCGACACGCTCAAATCCCGCTCGGACTGGCTGACCGCCGTTTATTTCCTCATCCTTGCAGGCGTTGTTGCGGGACTTCTGGCGTTCTAGGCTCGCCTGCGCCTCGAGGCGTGGTCCAGGCGCCAAGACCCGCGAGCATCCATGATGCAAGCGGGATGTCTGCGTCGTTGATCATCTGAAAATTACCCGCAAGGGGACCCGCATAGACAGGGGAGAGTGTTTGAGGCGTCGGAACAAACGCTGTGCCATCGTCTTTCGCCATCCGCGGGTTTCCAGGCGTAAGGCGGACGGGCAGGCTGTTAGGGGCGGTGAATAAGACGTCGTAATCCGTGACGATCGACAGATCCGAGAAGCGCGAGACTTCGTTCACCTCCATAGTGCGGACCGCACTGACCACGCCCCCGCTACACTCTCAATCACAAGGCGCGCTGAGTGAGATGTCGTAGGTGTTAGCGGCTGCTTCGCTCGTGGTCTAAACTGCAGCAAACGCGCCTATCCCCCACATCCTGAGTGCGAGTAACGTCTGAACCATGGCGACTTCCCTGTCTTGGGTGCCGTGGATAGCAAGCCGAACCTGTCGGCTCGCTGACCCAGGGGGATCTGTTGCCGCAATCCGCTGCGCCTACAGGCCACTTCTAGCCCAACCTCCTCGTAAGCGGCCCAAGCCGCTGACGCGGCAACGCAGGCCAGGGCCTGCGCCTGCGAGCAAGCTCGCAGCGGGCCGCCCGGCGCCCAGCTCAAAAACATGCGCCTGTAGCGTGCCGCAGGCACGCTTTCGTGGCCGCCGGGGTCCGGGCTTGCCCGGGCCCCGGGGGGCGCATCTTAGGAGGTATTGAGACGGAACGCCGGGCGCACCCGGGCTCCTAACCGATGAGTAAGGAAAGACCGGCTCTTTCAAGCGGCCTTGAAGATATCTCGTCCATGAGGAGCCATCAGGTCGATCGCAGGGCCCTTAGGCACCACACCGGTCGGGTTGATGGTCTCGTGGCTGGCGTAATAGTGGACCTTGATATGATCCATATCGGTCGTCTCGGCGACGCCAGGCCACTGGTAAAGCTCGAGCATATAGCCCCAGAGCGCTGGGTAGTCCTGCAATCTGCGGATATTGGTCTTGAAATGCCCGACATAGACCGGATCGAACCGGACCAGGGTGGTCCAAAGCCGCCAATCCGCTTCGGTGATCCGATCGCCCATGAGATAGCGGTTCTTCGCCAGATGCGCCTCCAACTCGTCAAGCCGCTGGAAGAGCTCGGTCACTGCTTCCTCATACGCCTCCTGCGAGGTCGCGAAGCCTGAACGATAGACACCGTTATTGACCGAGTTGTAGATCCGCGTGTTCCAGTCCTCGATCCCCTCCCGGAGGTCTTCGGGAAACAGATCGAGCGTGCTCCCCGTCACCCCATCAAAAGCCGAGTTGAACATCCGGATGATCTCGGAGCTTTCATTCGAGACGATCTGACCTGTCACCTTATCCCAGAGCACGGGCACCGTGACCCGGGTCGTCACATCCGGCTTCGCCTTGCTATAGACCTGATGCATATACGCGAAGCCAAAGAGGTCATCCCCCGTCGCACCGGCGAAGTCGGTCTTAAACTCCCAGCCATTCGCCTTCATCAGCGGGTGGACGACCGAGACGGAAATATGCGCCTCCAACCCTTTCAGGACGCGAAAAATCAGCGTGCGATGGGCCCAGGGGCAGGCGTAAGAGACATAGAGATGGTAACGCCCACTCTCCGCCTCAAAGCCCCCGATCCCACTTGGGCCAGGCGTGCCATCAGCGGTCACCCAGTTGCGAAATCCCGCATCCTGTCGGACAAACCGCCCGCCCGAGGATGCCGTATCATACCACTTGTCCTGCCAAGTCCCGTCGACCAAAAGTCCCATCGAAATCTCCTTCTATTTCGTTGTCTACAACTTAGCCGCGTACGCTCGGGTTTCATGCTCCCTTTAGGGCAAGTCACTCTTGCAAAATCATGCATAATTAGTCGGAACCGCTATTGCGCGACGCGGCATCATCGGGTTCTCTGCCGGTCAGTTCTTTACAGCAACCGAGTGTCAGATATGTGTTTTCTTTGCGCTGTTACATCCCGGGTCATTGGCCTTTTCACGGTTTGGGTGGTTGCTGAATACCTCCATCTTCGGTTCTGGGATGCGAGCTTCGCCGAGGTTCAGGCCTCGAGCCGTCTCCAAGGGGCTTTCTTCATTAGCCTCCTGCTGCTCTTCTTCGGCCTCTTACTGCTGATCCCCGGATTGACCCGGCGCGGGTTAAAGCGCCGCAAGTCGGACGGCGCGCGTGCGGTCTATGGGTTCAGTTTTCTTCTTGCTCTCCTCTATGTTGTCTATCTGAGTGCGAGCCTAGAGCCGACGCGCGCGGTTCTGATGCGCCTGGGCGACATGCCTGCGCTCCTGCCAATCGGCCTTTTCATCTGCTTCTTTCTCTGCTTCATCATCCCGGGGGTCTATGCCCGTGATCTGGCAATCCGCGCGGGCGAGGATGTCCATGTCTTTGCCCATAGGAAAGCCCAGCGGCGGGCGGATCCCGAGCGTAAGAACTGGCGTGGCTTGGGAGCACTATCGCTGGGTAAAAGCGACACCGATCGCGCCTATCCCGAGGCGCCGGAAGATGAGGGCGAGGCCCCGGATGTCTTCGTCAAGCTCATGGGCCAGATCATAATCGCCCTTGTGCTCGCCCTGCTGGTCGGCGCCCCTTTGATCGATGCTGCGGCTTGGTTCGTACCCTCCGGAAGCTGGTCTGAGTTTGCGGCCAGCCCCGCGGTTCGGTGGAGCGTGACCGGCGTGCTGACGGTCATCGCCGTCTATGGGCTGCATATGACGGCCACAAAATACGCCGCCGCCCGGTTCTTCAAACGACCAATGGTGCGCTTGCCGATCTCAGCGGCCCTGATTGGGGCGATCGCCTATGTCGGGGCGCCGAGCATCGCGATGATGATACCCTGGACCCTAAGTCAGACTGAACGCGCCCCCGCAACGCGCTTCTCAGCCGTGGTGATCGAGCGTGAGGGCGATCAGAACAAGCGTGGATGCGCTGCCGTCATCTATGTGGAATTCGCTGAAGAACCCGACGATAGACCGGCACGGATCTGCGGCGTGCACCCCAATGACTGGACGCTGATGACCGAAGGGGCTCAGGTCACCGTGGTCGGGCAACGCACCTCCTATGGGTTGCGCTATGAGCAGGTTATCCCCCAGATCAGGTGATCCGATTTGCTCTGGCCAAAGGTCTGACAACCAGAAAAACCCCTAAACTGCGGCTTTTCTTGTCGGAATCCGGACAGAAACCCATCTCACCATACGGATGATTAACCGGACAGGCGCATTGGAGCTCCCATGCAAACGGTCCAAATCGTCCATACAGTTTCCGCCCATGCCGAGGGCGAGGTGGGCGATGTCAT
>JBCDAS010000235.1:0-6777 GCA_039185235.1 Pseudomonadota bacterium | reverse complement strand
GATCATGTTGTCTGGATAGATGACAAGCCTGTCGATGACCGAGGTGAGCCGCGCCAGAGCAAAATCTAGCGTCACAGTCGCATCTGGCCCGATATTGCGCTCGACTGAGCTGTGCGAGATATCGCGCTCGTGCCAAAGAGCGACATTCTCCATCGCGGGGATCACGGCCATGCGAACCAAACGGGCGAGGCCGGTCAGGTTCTCGGTCAGGACCGGGTTGCGCTTGTGCGGCATGGCCGAGGAGCCCTTCTGGCCCTTGGAGAAGAACTCCTCGGCTTCCAGCACCTCGGTGCGCTGCATATGGCGGATCTCGGTGGCGATGTTCTCGATGGAGCTGGCAACCACGCCGAGGGTGGCGAAGAAGGCTGCATGACGGTCGCGGGGGATGACCTGGGTCGAGATCGGTTCGGGCGCAAGGCCGAGTTTCTCGCAGACATGCGCCTCGACCGCCGGATCGATATTGGCAAACGTTCCGACCGCGCCAGAGATCGCCCCGGTCGCAATCTCCTCGCGCGCGGTAATCAGGCGACGGCGGTTGCGATCCATCTCGGCAAAGAAGCGGGCGAAGGTGAGGCCCATAGTGGTCGGCTCGGCATGGATCCCATGGCTACGCCCGATACGGATCGTGTGCTTGTGCTGCTGGGCCCGGCGTTTCAGGGCAACCAGAAGAGCATCTATATCCGCAATCAGGATGTCGGCGGCCCGGGTCAGCTGGATGTTGAAACAGGTGTCCAGCACGTCCGAGGAGGTCATCCCCTGGTGCACAAACCGCGCCTCGTCCGACCCCACGATCTCGGCCAGATGGGTGAGGAAGGCGATGACGTCGTGCTTCGTCTCCCGTTCGATCGCGTCGATCCGGTCGATGTCAAACTCGATATCTTTGGCCTTCCACACGGCTTCAGCATTCTCCCGCGGGATCACGCCCAGCTCCGCCATGGCATCGCAGGCATGGGCCTCGATCTCGTACCAGATGCGGAACTTGGTCGCGGGTTCCCATATGGCGACCATGTCAGGGCGGGAATAGCGGGGGATCATGCGGGGCTCCTTGTCTCAGGCGTGAGGGCGAGGTAGCAGAGGCGCCATGACAGTGGCAACACCCAGCTTTTTCGCGGGCCGGTGGCAGATGGTCCGGATCATCGAGAATGTCTCGGAAGGCGTTATCGGTGAGTTCTGGGGGGAGGCGGATTTTACGCCTGATGGTGAGGGCCTTCGGTGCCACGAGAACGGCGTGCTTCGCTTTCGCGGCGCGGATTACCATGCGGAGCGCGGTGCGCTCTGGCGGTTCCCAGGCGCGGGCCGGGTCGAGGTGCGCTATGAGGATGGGCGGCCCTTCCACGACTTCGTCGACGATGACCCGCAAGCCGTGCATCAGTGCGGCGATGATCGCTACCGCGTGTCCTATGCGTTCGATGGCGACAGTTGGTCTAGTGTTTGGGATGTCAGGGGCCCATCGAAGGATTATCGGATGACGACCCGGTATCGGCGTGGCTAGCGGAGCTTACTTGATGTAGGGGAAGTGCACGCCACCCTTGGACGCGTTTAGAGCGACTGGACCGTTAAGTCATCTCTCATATGGGATGAAGATTTTTGTCGTCTTCAGCAGAGATCAGTCCACCAGAGGATCGCGCATCATCATCTTGCGCCGACCCCGCCAGGTGTTGAAATCATCGACATTGTCGAAACGGCGCCATGTCGCCCCATCGCAGAGCTCGAAAGGACGATAGAGCGTCTTGTAATCCATCTTCGGCGAGCCGGCGACCCAATAGCCGAGATAGACGTATTTCAGACCCATCTCGCGGGCGAGGTCGATATGGTCGAGGATCATATAGGCGCCGGGCGATCTGTTGCTCTCCTCCGGTTCGAAATACGAGTAGACCATCGAGAGCCCGTCGCCCAAGATATCGCTAAGGCAGGCCGCGACCAGGCGGTTAACACCTGTCTCCGGGTCCTTGCGGAGATACTCGATCACCGTGGAATTCACCGGGGTCTCATCGACCATCGCCGCATAGTCAAAGGCGTCCATATCGGCCATCCCGCCATCGGCATGTCGATGGTCAAGATAGCGCCGGAACAGGTCAAACTGGCTCTCGGTCGCCCAGGCTTCGCAGGGCCTGCGTGTCAGGTCCTGATTCTTTCGCAGGATCCGGCGTTGCGTGCGGTTCGGGACAAACCCCTCCACAGGGACCCGGATCGAGAGGCAGGCCGAACAGCCAACGCAAGCTGGCCGGTAGATCACCGACTGCGAGCGACGAAACCCTTTTTGCGACAGCGCATTATTCACGTTGGTCGCTGTCGGGCCCTGTAGCGTGGTGAAAACCTTGCGTTCCTCACGACCAGCCAAATAGGCGCATGGCTGGGGCGCTGTGAGGTAAAACTGGGCCTTTAGTTGCGATTCGTGATGCGACATTCCAACCTTCCAATACTCGTTTCCCACGATATCAAGAAATCCAGCGGTGTCACCAGTTTGAGCACATGCAGAGTGTCGAAATATAAAACAACCTATCCGTGCGCTGTGTCCGCTTGCCTCAAAGTGGTCGATTGATGGCCGTAGTGCCCAACAACAGGTCATGCATGAGGCGGCGGTGCGGGATGGTTCCCATCAAGACCCAGCCACCGAAGAGGAGCGCGGGAATCATCAAGGTGATGTAGTAGCTCGCCGTATGTGTGAGCGCCGTGGCCTGATCCAAGGGGGCGCCATCGCGCCGCCGCAGTTCAATCCCTGTCCAGATCATACCCAGCGTTGCCGAGCGTTTTGTGATCAAAAGGTACCGGTAGAGAAACCCTGTGACGAAGAAAAGCCCGATCGCCAAGATCAGAGCGACGCCAAAAGTCAGGGCGCCGAGGATCAGGCCAAACGCCAGAACACCTCCCATCAGAACCAGGATCACGACCGTATCGATCACACCTGCTGTGAAGCGGCGTAGAGCGACACCTTGGTAGAACTGCGGATCTCTCTCAGGATCGGGCAGGGTCAACTCAACCTCCGGCTCGGGCCGCACGACGGCGCACCAACCAGGCTGCAAATAGGGGCAAAGTGAGCAAAATGAAGGTGATGCGGACAACATGATGCACTGCGACGAAGCCAGGATCGGCATCGATGGCCAGGGCGATCAGCGACATCTCTGCGACACCTCCTGGGGCATAGGCAAGGAGAAGGGGAAAGAGTTCGATCCCCGTCAGCCACGTCATCACGATGGCAAAGACAAAAGAGACGCCCATGAGGATTATCGTTCCAATCAACGTCACCCCGGCGACCGCCAGCCACTTCCGGATCGCAACCCCTGCGAAACGCGACCCGATGGAGGAGCCTAGGACTACCAATGAGACCTCGATCAGCCAATGGGGCAGGGCGCCCTCCACCACACCCGCCATACGCAGGACAGCTGAGGCCAGAATAGGGGCGACCAGCGCCGGCAAGGGCATGCCAAGCTGCGCCAGCCCCAAGATCATTGCCATCGACACCGCCAGCAAGACACTGAAATCGGCCAGGGAGATGATCAGTTTGCCAGATGTATGATCGGCCTCGGGCGCTGGTAGGCCAAGCATCCCAAAGGCAATCAAGGGTGCCAAGAGGATTACAATCGAAATCCTCAGCGATTGGCTGAGGGCCACCGATCTCTCATCCGCACCCATGCTGTTGGCTATCAGGACGACCGCCGAGAGCCCGCCGGGGATCGCTTCGCAGATCGCCGTGTTCCGCTCTTCGCGCGCTACATAGCGGTAGAACAGGTATGCGATCCCGCCGCCGATCGGGCAGTAGAGGATCGCCCCGGTCAGAGTGATCGGCCAACGTGCCAAATCGTCGATGGAGATCTGGTCGAAGCTTTCCCCAAGAAACAGGCCGAGTAGGGTGATAAAATACATTCGCAACCAGGTTGGCACCGCAACCGGTGCCCCTGCCAACGAGGCTGCCATGGTGAAAAACAGCGCTCCCAGCATCCAAGCGAGGGGTACATGCGCCCATGCTGCGATTGCGCCACCAATGGCGCCGACTGCAAGACCAAGTGTGATTCCGGCCAGCGACTTCTTCGATAGCCGATCAGGCCAAGGGTCGGGCAGCTTCATTCGGGTTGCATGATCTCGACCTCCACCCCGTCGCGCAAAGCCGTGTAGAAGCAGCTTCGCCGATGGGTGTGGCAGGCCGGTCCAACTTGCTCGACAAGGAGCAATAGGCAGTCCCGGTCGCAATCGACCCGCATCTCGATCAGTTTCTGAATATGGCCCGAGGTCTCGCCCTTTTTCCAGAATTGCTGGCGGGAGCGCGACCAATAGGTGACCCGACCTGAGCGCAGGGTTTCGGTGACGCTGGCTGCATTCATCCAGGCGAGCATCAGGATCTCACCTGTCTCATGGTCTTGGGCAATGGCGGGCAAGAGCCCACGGTCATCGAAGGTCAGGCTCTCCGGATCGAAGGGAGTTGGGGACATAGAGGCTCCTTTGTCGCGGCTCAGCTCTTTTATATCCGGCCCGGCCGGGCTATCTAGCCGAGAAACATCTCAGGGGCAAAGATGAGCGCCATCGAACAAGACCTTATGAAACTCTATTCAGAGCGTATCCTAGCCCTCGCGGCTGGGATGAGCCGGGTTGGGCGTCTTGAGACCCCCGATGGCAGCGCGATGAAACGCTCACCTCTTTGCGGCTCCACCATCACGGTGGATCTAAAAGTGACCGATGGCCGGGTCAGCGACTATGCTCAAGATGTGAAGGCCTGCGCGTTGGGACAATCCTCCGCATCAGTCCTTGCGGCGAATGTGATCGGACGGACGCGCGCCGAGTTGGAGGCCGGGCGCGATCAACTGAAAGCCCTGATCAAACAGGACGGTCCTGTGCCTGAGGCGCCGTTCGCAGATCTCGAGAGCCTACGCCCCGCGCGCGATTACAAAAACCGCCATGCCTCGATCATGATCCCATGGGATGCGGTGCTCGCAGCTTTTGATGAGGCGGATCGCTAGCCGTCAACGGGCGCAACACCGTCCAAACGGTTGCGTTTGTCGAACCACTGCGATGCATAGGCAAGCAACGGCCCGTAATCGGTCAGCCGCGCGACAGCATTTCCAATCTGTCCGCGGAGGGTGCCGCCCGCCATCTCCCAGTCTGCTCCCACGCTTGGGAACAACCGACCCAGATCATCTGCGACATCGGGCGCCTCGATCCATGGTGCGTCAGGTCCGGGGCCGCTCTTGAAATGCCGCATCTTCAGGCGTCGATGCCGCGCGAGGCTCTCGGCTGCGTGTAAAGCTGAGCATCGGTTCCAGCCAACCCCAATCAGCAGGATTTTCATCTTAGACCGGCCTCCCAACCTGCCCCAGGGGGATTGTGGACCGGTCGCCCAGCCGAAGGGGTCGTGCGGCTCTGCTAACGATTGCGCATCTGGACCGAGCAGCAGGACCGAACTGGTTGGGTGCGGGCTGCGAACCACGCCAGGCCAGAGGCGAAACGCCTCGGGCACCGAACCGTTTCCCCGCTCACTCGACAAGACCGGATCATATCCTGGGACCTGTTCTCGGATATGCGCAAGTGTCTCGGCATCCAACGAGAGGTCCATCATCTCCGCCGGATGATAGGCATCAGTGCTAAACCCTGGCATGCCGATCAGACCATCAGGCCCAACGGTTTCGATCAGCGCCTCAATGAGCCCACGCGGACCACCGACAACATGCCCGATCTGACCGAGGGCACTGTGCACGAAGACACCATCCCCAGGCTCTAGACCCAGGGCGCGAAGATCCTGGACCAAGTCGTCCTTGCCAAAGACCCGCACCGTCTCGCTCCCTTGTTTTGCCGCGCGTTGCGGTTGGATCGTCCGGGATTGTCTCGTCAAAGGCAAATTGACTATTCCCACATCTCGGGGCCATCCGCCGCATTGCGAAATCCGGTGCTGGACAAGTGGTTTCCTGCCACCTAGGGTCACGCCGGTCCGTCGGTTCGGGCCGAGAAGAATCGAGGCCCGACCGCATCTTGGGAACCAATTTCCCGGGCATGTCGGCTCAAGGGCCGTCATCAAAAGGCGGGGACATACATGCTCGAAGTAATTCCACCCCTGCTGGGCCTCATCGGGCTCGGCATGGCCTACTTCCTCTATCAGAAGGTGATGCAATATCCCGAAGGTGAGGACTCGATCAAAAAGATCGGTGACCAGATCCACCTTGGCGCCATGGTCTTCATGAAGCGGGAATACACGCTCTTGGCGATGTTCCTGGCCGTGCAGGTTGTGCTGACCTTCATCTTCCTCAATGCAGCGGTCGCAATCGCGGTGATTGTGGGGGCGTTGAGTTCGTCTGTGGCCGGCTGGCTGGGCATGTACTCGGCCACCAAGGCGAATGTGCGGACCGCAACGGCTGCGCAGAACGAGGGGGCCGCGAGCGCGTTGACGGTGGCCTTCTTTGGCGGCTCGATCATGGGGCTCTGTGTGGCTGCACTGGGTTTGATTGGCCTGGGCGGTCTTTACATGTTCCTGGGTGGCGACGCGCATAGCCTTGAAGGCTTCGGGATGGGTGCGTCCTCGGTGGCCCTGTTCAGCCGTGTTGGCGGCGGTATCTACACGAAATCGGCCGATGTCGGCGCGGATCTCGTGGGCAAGGTCGAGGCTGGTATTCCAGAGGATGACCCGCGAAACCCCGGCGTGATCGCCGATAACGTGGGCGACAACGTGGGCGACGTGGCGGGCATGGGCTCGGATATCTTCGAAAGCTATTGCGGCTCGATGATCGCGACCATCGCGATTGCCGCGACCTTGGCCGGGACGCTCGGCGAAGAAACCGCGCAGGCGATGATGTT
>JBCDAS010000234.1:0-6817 GCA_039185235.1 Pseudomonadota bacterium | reverse complement strand
TTCTCGACAATCACATTGGTCAGACCGGGGCTTGGCGGGCCGCCGGTGCCACGCCTTGCATTGCCGGTTGTCTCCAGCCCGAGCTTGCGCGCGGTTGCATGGTCGAGCACCCAACTCTCGAGCACACCGTCTTGAACCAGGGCCCTGCGCCGGGTGGCAATCCCTTCGGCGTCGAACGGGCGCGAGGATGGGCCGCGCACCAGGCGAGGCTCCTCGATCACATCGAACCCTTTCGGCAGGATCTCGGTTTGCATCGCTTCGAGAAGCCAACTCGACCCGCGCGCAATCGAAGTCCCGTTGATCGCGCTCAGAACATGGCCGATCAGGCTGGAGGCAACCCGCCGGTCATAGAGCACTGGGACCTGTCCCGCAGGCGGTTTGCGCGGCGCCAAACGTGCGACCGCGCGTTCACCTGCCAAAGCACCAATTTCAGCGGCTGGGGGCACGTCAGCGCGATGGCGGCGGCTTTCGGACGCCCAGTCGCGCTCTCGGCCCAAACCTTCACCCGCAATCGCCGAGACCGAGACGGATCGACTGGTTCTTGCATAGGATCCCTCGAACCCGTTGGAAGCAACCATCGCGATTTCGGTCGATCCAGTCGAGGCGCTGGCCTGCTCGACTTGTGAGACGCCCGCGACATCCAATGCCGCAGCCTCTGCCTCAAGCGCCAAAGCTTCCAGCTCCGCCGGACTAGGCTCTGGCGAAGCATCGGTGAGATCCAGGTCGGGCAGTTCAAATCCAGGCGCCTCGCCCAGCCCACAAAACGGATCCTCAGGCGCCTCCTTGGCGATCGCAACGGCGCGGGCCGCCATCTCCTTCAAAGTCTCGGGATCAGTGTTCGAAGATGCAACACAGGCTTGGCGCTGGCCGATCAGAACGCGCAGTCCAAGATCGATGCTCTCTGCGCCCTCGGCCTCCTCTAATGCGCGTTCAGCTGTTCCGACATAGGTGCTCTCGGAACGGATGACGAGCGCATCAGCGTTCTCGGCCCCCGCGGCTTTGGCGACTTCGATCAGCTGTGCCGCAATCTCGATCTGGGTAGACGTCACTTATGCAATCTCCGCCAGAGCATGGCCGATCGCACTGAAGGCAAGAAAGGCGATGGACAAAAACGTGAGCACCATCCCGAGTTGGCGCAAAAGCAAGCCTTTCCGCTTCTCCAGAAAATGGAGTCCATGCAACACGCGACCTGCCAGAAGCATCACTCCCAACAGATGCACGGCCCAGCCCGGCGTGCCCAGACCTTCGCTGAGCCCCAGTAGGATCAGCGCAATCGGGGCTTGCTCGACCGCATTCGCATGGCCCCGGATCCGCCTGCCCAACCGATCATTCCCGCCATCGCCCAACGAGACCCGATGCTCCCGGCGCAACACGATCACTGAGACCGTTAGGAAGATCATCCAAAGTGCAATCAGACCGGCATAGAGCGCAGTGATGGGAAGGGGCATTCAGCTCTCTCCATGCTTTTAGGTTCGGGCGTAGATGTCCTCATAGCGGACAATGTCATCTTCGCCCAGATACGGCCCGCTTTGAACTTCGATCAAATGAAGCTCCACCTTGCCCGGATTTTCCAGTCGGTGCACGGCGCCCAGGGGTATGTAGATCGACTCATTCTCGGTCATCAGGGTCACGTTGTCATCCACTGTCACCCGGGCCGTGCCCGAAACCACCACCCAATGCTCAGACCGATGAACATGGGATTGTAGCGAGAGCTGACCACCCGGTTTCACCATGATTTGCTTGACTTGGAACCGCGCGCCCAAGGCAAGCGTTTCATACCAGCCCCAAGGCCGGTAACAGCGCGGGAAGTCAGTGGCTTGTGACGCCCCCTCGTCCTTCAACAGATCCACTGCTTGTCGCACGTCCTGAGCGCGATCCATCGAAGCAACGAGGACCGCATCCCGGGTCGCAACAGCCACGATCTCATTCAGGCCGAGGCCCACAAGCCTTGTGTCCGGATCATCGGATCTAAGCAGGCTGCGGGTGCAGTCGATCGCATGGGCGCCGGGGCTCGTGACCGTGCCAGATGTATCCGGTTCCCCCTCCTGCCAAACCGTCTTCCAACTGCCGAGATCATTCCAGCCGCAATCAACGGGCACCACGTGGCCGGCGACGCGCTCCATGATCGCATAGTCAATCGAGATATCCGGCGCGGCCGCATAGGCTTGCGCACCGGGACGGAAGAAATCCAGATCGGTCCCGCCGGTCTCGGTTGCCTGGCGAATGGCAGAGAGCACCTCGGGGGCATGTTCAGCGAAGGCAGCCAGGATTGCTTTGGCGGAAAACAGGAACATGCCCGAGTTCCAGAGGAAGCGATGGGATGCCAGCATCTCCTCTGCCCGGGCATGGTCCGGCTTCTCGACAAAGCGCACGAATGGCTGAGGGCCGGGCTGCACCGCTCCCTCCAGCTCGATATATCCATATCCAGTTTCGGGCCGGTCAGGTTGGATACCAAAGGTCACCAAAGCTCCACTCGCGGCAGCCTTGGCACCGGCGTGCACAGCCGCGCGGAAAGCGCCAGGGTCACGGATGACATGGTCCGACGGAAGCACAAGGAGCAGCCCATCGGGATCTGTGTCCTCGACCAAGAGAGCGGCAAGACAGATCGCAGGCGCTGTATTGCGCCCCTCAGGCTCGACCACAATGCGCTGCGCCGCGCGACCGATCGCGGTGATTTGCTCGCCCACGATGAACCTAAAATCGCCCAGCGTCAGCAGCAGCGGCTCGGCAAACCCCTCGCCAGTGACGCGCGAGACCGTCTGTTGGAACAACGTCTCGCCTTCGAGAAGTT
The DNA here is from genome assembly GCA_039185235.1 of Pseudomonadota bacterium. Lineage (GTDB taxonomy): Bacteria > Pseudomonadota > Alphaproteobacteria > Rhodobacterales > Rhodobacteraceae > Thermohalobaculum. The sequence continues at coordinate 4,026 of JBCDAS010000234.1, read as the reverse complement.
GCGAGAACTGTTTCGGGTAGGTCTTGCGCGACAGCGGCCAAAGGCGCGTGCCAGAGCCACCGCATAGGATGACCGGCGTGATCTGGGGGGCGGTCATCTAACGTCTCCTTCGAAATCAGTCAGCTCAGTGCGTCCAGTTTCCGCGGCGATTATGGGCGAAGTTGCCCGCATAGCCCATCGGACGAACGTTGTGCTTGCGCTTGTGGCTGGTCTCGACCCGATAGGCGATGCCTTCGCGCTTGGCATAGTCTTCAGCGGCCTCCTGGCTGTCGAAGTGGAGTTTGACTTGGCGCTTCATATCGCCCGAGCCGCTCCATCCCATCAGCGGATCGATAGCCTTCTGCTCCGTCGGCACATATTCCAAAACCCAGGACTTTGTGTTTCCTTGGCCCGAGGTCATCGCGCTTTTCGAGGGCTGATAGATACGAGCTTGCATGGCGCCACCCTTCTTCAATGACCCCTCGGATATCGTCTGGATTGTGAAATCAGGCAAGGGGGGATCACGGCAGAAACGATGCCAGATGCGTAAGAATTTAGCTTTCTGGGGAGATCACGCCGCCGACCCGGTGCAGGGAGCGAGGGTGGGGTGGATGTTGCACCGGGCCAGCGACGATCTGCTGCTTGCCCATCTTTGATACACTTTTAGCGGGAGAGGGGTCAATTGGAGTCGTCATAGTTTGGCCGTTTTTCGACAATTCTGGGAGAAATCGAGGGAAGTTTGCTGATTTTGTGCATGGCGGACCCGTTGCATATTAACCATCTTAAGGCTCAATCAACCGCAAGGATCGATGCCATGCCCGATACTGCCTCAGATCTCGCGCCGCGCCCGAATCGCATGGGGCAGGAGAAGCTGGAGGGCGGGGTGCGCCTGGAGATGGTCACTCCCTTCGATCCCAGGGGCGATCAGCCGACTGCCATTGTGGAATTGGCCGAAGGAGTGATGGAGGGCGAACGCGACCAAGTTCTCTTGGGCGCCACCGGCACGGGCAAGACCTTCACCATGGCCAAGATCATCGAGGCGACGCAACGCCCGGCGATCGTGCTCGCTCCCAACAAAACCCTGGCCGCTCAACTTTACGGCGAGTTCAAGAGCTTCTTCCCCAACAACGCAGTCGAGTACTTCGTTTCGTATTACGACTATTATCAACCCGAGGCCTATGTCCCCCGCTCGGACACCTATATCGAGAAGGAAGCCCAGATTAACGAGCAGATCGACCGGATGCGCCACTCCGCCACCCGGGCCTTGCTGGAGCGCGACGATGTGGTGATCGTCGCCTCGGTCTCGTGCATCTACGGCATCGGCGCGGTCGAGACCTATGGTGCCATGACCCAGGACCTGAAGGTTGGCGGCGCGTATGACCAACAGACCGTGATGCGCGAGCTCATCACCCAGCAATATCGCCGCAACGATGCCGCTTTTGGCAGGGGCACCTTTCGGGTCCGGGGCGACAGTCTGGAAGTCTGGCCCGCGCATCTCGAGGACCGGGCCTGGAAATTCTCGTTCTTTGGCGAGGAGCTTGAAGCCATCAGCGAATTCGATCCGCTGACCGGCGAGAAGACCGATCAGCTGGATCGGGTCAGGATCTATGCGAACTCACACTATGTCACGCCGCGCCCCACGCTCAACCAAGCGATGAAAGGGATCAAAGCCGAGCTGACGATCCGCCTGGATCACCTGATCTCGGAGGGCAGGCTGTTGGAGGCCCAGCGGCTGGAGCAGCGCACCCAGTTCGATCTGGAGATGATCGAGGCGACCGGCGTCTGCAACGGGATCGAGAACTATTCGCGCTATCTCACCGGTCGCCAGCCCGGAGAGCCGCCGCCGACGCTGTTCGAGTACATCCCTGATAACGCAATCGTTTTCGCCGATGAAAGCCATGTCACCGTGCCCCAATTGGGCGGGATGTATCGGGGTGACTATCGGCGCAAATTCACCCTGGCCGAGCATGGGTTCCGCCTGCCCTCCTGCATGGACAATCGCCCGCTGAAATTCGAGGAATGGGATGCGATGCGCCCGCAATCGGTCTTTGTCTCGGCCACCCCGGGCCCGTGGGAGATGGAGCGCACCGGCGGCATTTTCACTGAACAAGTCATCCGCCCCACCGGTCTGATCGACCCGCCGGTCGAGATCCGTCCCGTCAAATCGCAGGTCGATGATCTGATCGACGAGGTCCGCCAAGTGGCGGCGCGGGGCTATCGCTCGCTGGTCACCACGCTGACCAAACGCATGGCCGAGGATCTGACCGAATACATGCACGAACAGGGTATCCGAGTGCGCTATATGCATTCCGATATCGACACGTTGGAGCGGATCGAGATCCTGCGCGATCTGCGCCTTGGCGCCTTTGACGTGCTGGTCGGGATCAACCTGTTGCGCGAGGGTTTGGACATCCCCGAATGCGCCCTGGTGGCTATTTTGGATGCAGATAAGGAAGGCTTCCTACGCTCCGAGACCTCGCTGGTGCAGACCATTGGCCGGGCGGCGCGGAACGCCGATGGCAAGGTGATCATGTATGCCGACAAGATCACCGGCTCGATGGAACGCGCCATTGGCGAGACTGAGCGCAGGCGTGCCAAACAGGTCGCCTATAACGAGGAAAACGGCATCACGCCCGAGACGGTGAAGAAGAATGTCGAGGACATTCTGGAGGGCACCTATCAGGGTGATACGGATATGTCGCGCGTCACCGCCAAGGTCGACAAAGCGCAGGTGGGCGCCAATCTGGCCGCTGTGCTGGAGGGCCTGAGGAAAGACATGCTGAAGGCCGCCGAGAACCTGGAATTCGAAGAAGCCGCGCGCCTGCGCGACGAAATCAAGCGGCTTGAGGCCGTGGATTTGGCGGTAGCGGACGATCCTCTGGCCCGTCAGGCAACGGTCGAAGACGCCTCGGCCCCGGGGCCACGATCGAGTTCGGGCAAGCCTGGGACACGCGGCTCGAAATACCGCCGGAAGAAGGGGCGCTAGGGGGCGTTTCGAGATGCGGTCCAGAAGATCGCGTTAACGGATTTCAGGCGACTTTCGCAGAGTTAACAGATCCGGGATTTTTCGCGATCTTTTATCGACGGGTCCGGATTTTCTCAGACAAACGCGGATCTCGGGCTAAGTTCGAGCGATGGAATGAGCGAGCAGAGGACCGTTGAAATGCGGAATTTGGAGCCAGCGAACTATGTCAGCGCCGAGATCCATCGCGCCGATATCGCCAGCATTTTCAAGCCAACCTGGCAGTTGATCGGACCAGCCTCGCGGCTGGCAGAACGCGGCGATTACGTGGCGACCGAGATCGCCGGGCAGAAGGTCTTTGCCATTCGCACCTCGCAAGGGTTGCGGGCGTTTCGCAATGTCTGCCGCCACCGGGGCGCGCGGCTGTTGGAGGAGGGCACGGCGCGCTGCGCCACCATCCGCTGCCCCTATCACCAATGGGTCTGGGGCGAGGATGGCTCGCTGATCAACGTGCCCTGGTGGGGCGAGGACCCGGATTTCGACAAAAGCGCCTGGCGCCTGGATGAGATCAGCCTGGAGGTTTGGCGGGGTCTTCTCTTTGTCGCAATCGCGCCGGATGGCCCGCTGGAGGCGCAGTTGGGCGCATTGTTGGGCGAGATCGCGGAGGAGCCGATCGAAGACTATCACTGGGCCCATGAGGAAGTGCTGGTCTTTGATGCGAATTGGAAGATCTACACGGATAATTTCGTCGAGGGCTATCACATCCCCGGCATCCACCCGGCCTTTCACCAGGCAATCGAGTTCGATGCGTTTGAGACCGTGGCAATGGACGGTATGGTCCGGATGACGGCGCCGCCGCGCAATGGGCTGTTCTATCGCGGCAAATGGCTGTGGATGTGGCCGAACTGGACGCTGTCCTTGTTCGATGGGGGTATGAACACCTCGCGCATCAACCCGGTCGGGCATCGCCGGACCGAGCTGATCTATAACTTCTACTTCGCCGATCGGGTGGAGCGGGCCGCGCGGGAGAAGACGATTGCGGATAATCTCGCCGTGGTGCGGGAGGATTTCGAGATCTGTATCGG
>JBCDAS010000233.1:0-6883 GCA_039185235.1 Pseudomonadota bacterium | reverse complement strand
TATGTGAATGACACGTTGGGTCACGCGGCAGGCGACTTTGTCCTCATCGAGGTAAGCCGGATTCTAGCCGAGCTCTCAGAAGATGAAGACCTTGCAGCGCGGGTTGGCGGCGACGAATTTGTCATCCTCCTTGGCCCAAGGAAAACGATCGAACAAGCCAGAACTCTGGCTGAGAAATGCCTCGTTGAGATCCGCAAGGACATGGAGTTTGAAGGTCGTCATTGCCGGGTCGGAGCCAGTTTTGGGATCGCCTCAGCCGCCAGTGACGTAGTGAGCAATCCGACCTTGCTCCTTGCCGCAGACGCGGCCCTTTATCTGGCCAAGGAGCAAGGTAGGAACACGGTCGAGGTCTACTCGCAAAAGATGCACACAGATGTCATCGAGAAGCGGGTCCTTGCAGCCGAGATTGAAGAGGCCATTGCCGACCGAGCGTTTGAGCCGTACTTCCAGCCGCAATTCGACGCAAAGACGGGTGCGCTGGCTGGTATGGAGGCCCTGGTGCGCTGGAACCACCCGAGTCGTGGCATCCTCACGCCCGACGTCTTCCTACCGGTGGCCTACCAATTGTCCGTAGTCGATGCGATTGACCGGATCGTCCTGGCAAAGGGTCTACAAACAGTCCAAGACTTGAACCGTGCCGGACATCAAGTCCCGAAGATCTCCTTTAACGTCGTGGCCAAACAGCTCGAAGATCCCGAATGGCGTCGTCTGGCGAAGTCTATCGCAATCGGTTCTACAGTGATTTCCTTCGAAGTCTTGGAGAGTGTCCTTATCGAGGCGCAGTCCAGCTTCTTCCATTTTGAAATCGATCGTCTGAAGGAGGAAGGATTTCAAATTGAGGTCGATGACTTTGGCTCCGGCCACGCGTCAATCATTGGGCTGACCCAACTCGACCCATGCGCCATGAAAATCGATCAACGGCTCATCTTCCCACTGACTGAGGCGAAGTCAGCCCGGCAGATGGTGCATGCAATCATCGAGATCGGCAAAGCGCTCGACATTAAAGTAACGGCAGAAGGGGTTGAAAGCGCGGAACATGCGGCGATCTTGGCGGAGATGGGCTGTGACACGCTCCAGGGTTACCACTTCGCGAAACCTCTCCCCGCATCCGAACTTCAACAGTTCCTAGATCAACGTGTTTCTCCGCAGAAATCAGCAAATGCTTCTTAAATGCTGGGCAGATTTCTGAGACGCTCGTTGGTTTCATGATCCGCGATTAAGCGCTTCTTCAAGATCCGATGGTCAATCTGCACAGTTGAACGATCATCGCATTCATGGAGAAAGTAATGAATCTTGCCAAAATGCTCGGCTGCGCGGCGCTCGCCACGTTGTCGCTTAGTGTGACTGCATCAGCCGAACCCGGGGTTTCGGGAACAGAGATTTCGTTTGGCCAAGTCGCCGCATTGGATGGGCCAGCCGCGAGCCTTGGAAACGGCATGCGCCAGGGCATCCTTGCCGCGTTTGAAGAGGCAAATGCAGCTGGTGGTGTTCACGGCCGTAACCTGAAACTGGAGAGCCGGGATGACGGGTACGAACCCGAGCGCTCGCTGTCCCATGTCAAAGCAATGATCGATGAGGGAAGCTTCTTCTCGTTGATCGGCCCGGTTGGCACGCCTACGACCAAAGCAACTCAACCGTTGACCACTCAGTCGCGGATGCCGGTGATTGGCCCGTTTACGGGGGCAGGCTTCCTCCGCAATGCCTCGCTTGGCAACATCTATAATGTCCGCGCAACCTACGCAGCCGAGACCGAAGCATGGGTCGCTCATCTCGTCGAGGGTCTTGGCAAGAACCGGATCGCGATCCTCTACCAGGATGACAGCTTTGGTCGCGTGGGCTTGGATGGCGTCACGAAAGCCCTCGAGAAGCGCGGACTGACACTGGTCGCCGAGGGGACGTACACGCGCAACACCACGGCAGTGAAATCTGCACTGCTCAAGATCCGCAAGGCGGAGCCGGAAGCCGTCGTTATGGTCGGCGCCTACAAGCCAATTGCCGAGTTCATCAAACTCTCACGTAAGCTGAAGTTCGATCCGCTGTTCTTCAACATCTCATTCGTCGGATCGAAGGCTCTTTCCGCCGAACTGGGCGAGCAAGGCACCGGTGTGATCATCAGCCAGGTCGTGCCTTTTCCCTGGGACGACTCGGTCCCGCTTGTCGCGCAATATCAGGCCGCGCTGAAAGCCTATGATCCAGAAGCAGAGCCGGGCTTTATCTCGCTGGAAGGTTACTTGGTCGGCCGCCTGGCAATCGCGGGCTTGCAGGAAGCAGGAAGAAACCCAACTCGCGCCGCATTTCTCGAAGCGCTCGAGGGGCTTGGGACGGTCGACTTCGGTGGTGTTACCATGACATTCGGTGAGAATGACAACCAGGGTATGGACCAAGTCTATCTGACGCGGATCACCGATGACGGCGGCTTCCAACCCGTCAGTGTCGGAAGCGGCGGCAGCTAACCGAAAATAGGAGCAAGGGCCAGGTTCAGACCTGGCCCTATCTGATTACGAGAAAGAGGTCCTAATGCTTCGCTTCAGAGAAATCCGTGGGAAACTGACCCTGGTCCTATTGGTCATGTCTGCATTGGTGATCGCCCTGGTCGCCGTCAGCAAGTCATCCTTCCGAAGTGTCGAGCAGAGTTTTGAGGAATTGAAGGACGTCAGAATTCCGGAGATCCGCAGCGCATCGGACCTGAGCGCCAGCACCGGGAAGGCAGCGGAAGCCTTTCAACGCTTGAGGCAAAGCGCAACGGTAGATGCACTTGAGGCAACACGCACAGAAGTCGAAGCGTATCTCTCACAGATTGCAGCCATATCGGCGACGCTACCGAGCGCGGTTCGAAGCGAGGTGGAGGCGACCGTCAACAGCCTGAGAGCAGAGGTCAGTGAAGTCCATCGTGCAAGATCCGAACAGATTGGTGTCGAGATCGAGATCGCGGCCCTTACAACGACCATCACGCAACTTGAAAACACCGCTACCTCAATTCTGCTCCCAAAGGTTGAAGAAGCACGTGCCGAGCTCTCACGAGGCGCAGAAGTTGCACAAGCAGCGGTACGCGAAACCCTGCAAAACCTGGTAGACGGCGGCTTTTCAAGGGTTCAGACGGTTTTGAGTGCACGGGCACACTTGAACCTGCTTTCCGGCATCGCGATTGCCCGGAGTATGACAACGGATCTATCGTTCCGGGCCATAATGGACGATCTGGGTGACGCCTCCATAGCAGGCATTGAAGGCATCCGACCAGCCCTGGAAGCGGAGCTGCTTTCGCCCGAAGAGTTGGAGAAGATCGATCGTTTGATAGATCTCTACAATGTTGAGAAAAAAGCTGTTTTCGGCTTCAGTCAGGAAGAGCGAACCAAACTTCTCCGGTTGAGGGGAGAGGCCGATGCTGTCCTGCTCGACGCGCTCGATACACAGGTCTTTGACCTTACGATCAGCGCGGAGGATTCGATTGCTTCGAATGATCAAGCTCTTTCGACGCTCATGAACAACGAAGTCGAGAAGCTCCATGACCTGCTAGTTCTGTTGTCCAAACTCGAACGCTTTGTCGCCGTTGCCGAGCACGTCGCACTCGCCGATGATTTTACAATGATCGAGGCGAATGGCGCAAAGATCGCGGAGGTAAGCGAGGCCGTCAAGGCTGGAGAGGCACTGATTGGAGAGGCGTATGGTTCGGTTGTTGATACGGTCGATCTGATTGTCGACCCATCCAATGGAATTGCCTCGATGCGCTCGCGTGAACTGCGCTCGGAACTTGCAACCAAAGAAGCTGTCTCCGCCGCTTATGCCAGCATAGCGATGATTACGAACGTCTCGACTGATTTCGCAACCAAGGCGCTTGATCAGATCTCGCAGTCGAGTGACTCGGTGCAAGGTCAACTTGGCTCTGCAGAAAACGTGCTCTTTGGGATGGCTGGAGTTGCAAGCATGGTTCTGATCGGGGCCTTGATCATGTGCCAAAAGGTTATCGTCTCGCCTCTCATGCGGCTAACCCAAACCACTGAGCGCTTGGTTGAGGGCGATCTGAGCCCGATTGAAGGGCTCGACCGGCGCAGCGATGAGATCGGACGGATGGGTCGAGCTCTGGCAGTGTTCCGAGAGAATTCGTTGAAAGTCTCCGAACTGGCAGCTGAAAATGAACGTCGCGAAGAAGAAGCGAAGGCGCTCAGGAAGAAAATGTTCCAAACCTTGGCAACCGAGATTGGCGAGGTTGTGGAACGGGCCTCGCGTGGCGATTTCTCAAAACGCGTCGATGCCCATTTCGAAGATCGGGAGATCGCCGGGTTGGCGGACAGCATCAACCATCTCATGGACAGCACCCAGTTTGGGCTGGATGAGACACGCCGGGTCTTGCAGAGCCTCGCCGCCGCAGATTTGACCCAGCGCATGGAGGGCCAGTTTGAAGGTGTTTTCCTGGACCTGCGCAACGATATGGAAGCCACGACGACGCAACTCGCAACCCTGATCCAACGGATACAAGGCGCCAGCAGCACCTCGACAGCGCGGGCCTCCGAACTCGCATCGGGCGCGCAGGATCAGACCTCGCGCGCCGAAAGCCAAGCGGCCTCTCTCGAAGAAACCGCGGCGGCTATGGAAGAGATGGCAAGCTCTGCGAAGATGACCGCGCAAAAACTGCAGGAATCGGAGAAGCTCTCCAACGCGGTTGCCGAGAAGACAGAAGCCGGGTTTACCGCTGCCGAGAAGGCCGCCGCCACGGTGAAGATGATCGAAACGAGTTCGACAAAGATCTCGGAGATAATATCGGTGATCGAGTCGATCGCGTTCCAAACCAATCTGCTCGCCCTGAACGCCGCCGTCGAAGCTGCCCGGGCAGGTGATCACGGGAAGGGCTTTGCGGTTGTGGCGTCCGAAGTCCGTGATCTTGCCCAACGCTCATCTGACGCGGCTGCTCAGATCACAGACTTGATCAAGGAGAGCACCGAGAACGTGAATACGGGCGTTGCTCAGGTGGAGCGGACCGGCAAGGCGCTGGGTGAGATGCGTGAGGTCGTGCAACCCCTGCTCTCAGCGCTCTATGACATCTCCTCAGCCGGGCAAGAGCAAGCGCGCGGGATCACCGAGATCAACCAGTCGATCGCGCATATCGATAGTGTGACGCAAGAGAACTCGCTGTTTGCGACCAAATCGATGCATGCGGCTCACCAGCTCTCGGAAGACGTGGGCGCGCTCGCGCTCGAGGTGGAAAAATTCACGATCGAACAGCCGTCTCGAGCCCGGAGAGTCGCCTGATCAGGTGATGCACGCAGTAACCCATCGCCCTTGAGACCATCCCGAGAAGCTCCAGATCAGCACATGGAGCGATCGGGAAAAGGCCGCAATGGGACTGCTGATAGGCAACAGATCACGCAATGATGGGCGGCCATGACACCGCCTTGGCGTCTGGTGGTCCTGTTTGCAGCGTTAAGCGCAATCGTTGCGTCAATCGTCAAACTAGAGGCGCCCTATCGCGCGTTGATCACACAACTGGACCGAGTTGGTGAAACGCCCTTAACAGTCCAATTCAAACGGGGCACCGATCCGTCGCCGGTTGTGGTGATCGCACATGGTTTCGCGGGATCGCGCCAACTGATGCAGCCCTTTGCGGTGACGCTCGCGCGCAACGGTTATACGGTGGTGAGCTTCGACTATCTCGGCCACGGTCGGAACGCAAATCGCCTCACAGGCGACATCACGCGCGAGGACGGGGCGACGGAAGCTCTGGTGGCAGAGACCGAAAAGGTTGTTGCCTATGCGCGCAGTCTGCACCCGGATGACGGTCGGATTGCCATCCTTGGGCACTCGATGGCTTCAGATATTCTGGTCCGAGTTGCCCAAGCAGATGAAGAAATCGCTGCCTTGATCGCGGTCTCGATGTTCTCGGAACAAGTTACCCAAAACACCCCCTCAAACCTCTTGGTGATTGTGGGCGAGTATGAGCAGTTCTTGACGCAAGCTGCCTTAAAAACAATCGGCTTGATGGGGGTGTCTGATCCAAACATCAACGAGACCTATGTCATTGATGGCGTATCCCGTCGTGTTGCGGTGGCGCCTGGTGTGGAGCATATCAGCGTCCTCTACAGCGCCAGCAGTCTTCGCGAAGCTTTGACGTGGTTGGACCGGGTCTTCCAGCGTCAATCCGACGGTTGGATCGAACTTCGTGCGCCCTGGTTGGGTTACTTGTTTGCAGCGATCATCGCGCTGAGTTGGCCGTTATCAGCCTGGCTTAAAAAGATCCCCCGAACCGCTCCACATCTGACCAGCCGGCGTTTTGTTGCCCTGATCGGTTTGGCGATGCTGGCAACACCGCTGGCTCTTTGGCCATTGCCAACGGGCACGCTCCCTGTCTTGGTTGCAGACTATCTTGCTCTTCACTTCCTGCTCTTTGGCGTAGTTTTGGCCGTTGGTCTTTGGCGATCAGGCAACCTCATCGTACAACTTCCGAGCTGGCATCTGATGCTCCAGACCACCCTGGCAACGGTTTTTGTCATCCTCGCAATTGCCTGGCCGCTCGATCGATATGTTGCATCATTTGTTCCGGCATCCCCTGATCGCATTGCACTGGTCGCTCTGCTCGCGTTTGGCACGCTGAGCTATTGCTTGGCTGATGCATGGTTGACCAGCTGCGCGGGGAGACGATGGTGGTGGCCTCTGCTGAGCAAGAGCGCGCTCCTGCTCTCCCTGTCTATTGCCGTCGCTTTGAACCTGCGGGAGCTTTTCTTTCTCATCATCATTTTTCCCGCTATCATTTTGTTCTTCCTGGTCTACGGGATCTTTAGCTTCTGGCTTTTCCGAGCAACCGAACACCCGACGGTCGGTGGTGTCGCGCTAGGTCTTGCCTTTGCTTGGGCGCTCGGAGTGACCTTTCCACTGGTAGCAAGTTAGATTGACG
>JBCDAS010000232.1:0-6885 GCA_039185235.1 Pseudomonadota bacterium | reverse complement strand
TTCGCGCAACACATCCTCTGGAGTGAAGGGCAGGACCAATTTGGTCACATCCGCCGCCCGGCGTTGCAGCACGCGCAAGCTTGGTCCAACGCCGCAAGCGAGCGCAAACTTGATCAGGGTTTGCAGTTTGGCGGGCCCTGCAACGCCAATATGAATTGGCAATTTCACACCCGCCTCAGCAAGGCGATTGGCCCAGGCGATCACCGGATCAGCTTCGAATGCGAACTGGGTGGCGATGGCCATCTCGGCATCAGTGCGCTCGGAGATAGCCTGCTTCCAACGAAGCGCTTCCATCACATTGGCCTCTGACCCGTCTGGATCAATATCCTTGTTGCCCTCGGGATGTCCGCCCACATGCAGGCGTTTGAAGCCCGCGCGATCAAAGGCGCCGTCTTCCATCAGTTGCATCGAGCTGTGGAAGTCGCCATGGGGCTTGTCCACACCACCCGCCAGGAGCAGCGCTTGATCCACACCGGCCTCGCCCTGATAGCGCGCGATCCAGTCGGCAAGCATTGCGCTGTCTTTGATGATCCGCGCCGGAAAATGCGGCATGACCGGAAAGCCTTCGCCCGCGATCCGCTTGGCGGTTGCGATCATATCCTCGATCGGCGTGCCTTCGATATGCGCGATATAGACCCGCGTGCCGGAGGGCAGGATATCGGCAAAGCTCTCCACCTTTTCCGCCGTGCGTGGCATCACTTCGATCGAGAACCCGTCGAGAAAAGCCGCCAGATCACCGTCGCTTGCGCCCGTTGGCGCAGGTTTCTCTTTGCTCGAGAAAAAGTTCAGAATGCTTGCCATTGCGCCTCTCCTCAACCAGCCCAGCCATCATTGGCAATCAGGGTCTTAATGCGCGCCGTGTCGAATTCTTCGTCGAGCCGGGTCGCCTCGGCCTCAGCAACCGCATCAGGGTCGCCTTCAACTGCGACAGGATCTGCTCGGCGCCACTCCGCCAGATAAGCTTCTGAGTCCTTGGCGCCAATCTTCATCGCACAGCGATCAATCGCTTGTTCGAAGCGTTCTGGCAATTGTCGTTTGGCAAGCGCCTTGCGACCCTTCTTGATAATGACCTGCGCGGGGATGTCGCGCCAATAGACGATCTGAAGTTGCGCCATAGCTTTCCGAGACCCTGTTTTGCCCTGCATTGACATAGCCATCACCGCCGCGCGGCTGAGGCAGATTTTCGACTTGGTGATGGCGTTCTGCGACATTCTTTCATATCCCAGTTTCGCTGCCCAGGGGAAGACAACCATAGGTACTTGTGTAGCGGGGAGTGCTCGCGTAGGGTGAGTCGCAGTAAGCAGAGGAGGGGCGCTCCGTGTCTCATGGTGCGCAGAATGCGTCGCAGCGCAGGTTTGTAAGTGAGTCGGGTCGATATCGTCGCGGAAACCCCGCGCTCTCAAGCAATCGGCCTGTGGCTGCGTTGGATTTGGGGACGAATAACTGCCGCCTCTTGGTTGCGCGCCCCAAGGGCGATCATTTCGACGTTATGGATGCCTTCAGCCGCACGGTGCGGTTGGGCGAAGGTGTGGAAGGGAGCAACCGCCTCTCGGAGCCCGCGCAATGCCGTGCGCTGAAAGCGCTCAGGATTTGCGCGGGCAAGATCCGGCATCACAGGGTGCATGATACCCGTCTGGTGGCGACCGAGGCTTGTAGGCGGGCCCTCAATGGCGCCGAGTTTGCCGAACGGGTGCGCGAGGAGACCGGCCTCGCGCTCGATATCATCGCCCCCGAAGAGGAAGCCCGCCTTGCCGTCGCGGGATGCGCGCCCCTGGTCAATCCTCAGGCAGAGCAGCTTTTGGTGTTTGACATTGGCGGCGGTTCGACCGAGCTGATCTGGATCGACATGTCGGGCACTCCGCCGGAGCGGCGCCCGGCTCTAATCCGGGCCGTAGCTCCCACGGGCTCGATCGAGACCAAGGCCGTGCGCCGGGCAAAGGCGCGCATTTCCGATTGGATCTCGGTCCCGATCGGGGTGACGACGCTGCATGACCGCTTTGCTGGGATCTCGGATGATCAAGAGCGCTTTGCCGCCATGTCCTGGCATTTCGAACAGCGCCTCTCGCCCTTTGGCCCCTACGATCCCGATGACACCTCACCTTTGACCCAGAAGCTTCAGATCATCGGGGTCTCGGGCACTGCGACCACCTTTGGGGCGCTGCATTTGGATCTGAAGAGTTATGACCGGAGCCGGGTTGACGGGCTCTGGCTGCTTGGTCAACAGGCCGGCATGGTTGCGGATCGGATCCTCGCCATGGGCGCTGTCGGTCGCGCGGCGCATCCTGGCATCGGCCCGCGCAGGGCGGATCTTGTGGTCTCGGGGGCTGCCATTCTGATGACAATCCTGCGCCTTTGGCCGGTCGAGCGGATGCGGATCGCCGATCGCGGCTTGCGCGAAGGCATGCTCTATGGCCTGATCCGTGCTCGCAGGGCGAAGCAGCAGCAAGGCTGAAACTTCATGGCGAAAAAGCCGGGGCAGAGGCCGGGGGGCAAGAATACCTCCGGGCGCGGAGAGCGCGCGCTTAAGGTCAAAGTGAAAACAGCAAAGGGCCGGAGACTGTCCTCGACCCGCTGGCTCGAGCGTCAACTGAACGATCCTTATGTCCAACGCGCGAAGGCTGAGGGCTATCGCGGCCGGGCTGCCTATAAGCTGATCGAGTTGGACGACAAATTCCGGTTTCTGGTGCCGGGAGCGCGGGTGGTCGATCTGGGGGCAGCTCCTGGTGGCTGGTGCCAAGTGGCTGTCGCCCGGGTCAATGCGCTGGGCGAGAAGAAGGGCAAAGCGCGCGGCACGGTCATCGGCGTCGATCTCCAAGAGATGGAGCCCATTGCCGGGGCGGATCTGATCCAGCTCGACTTTCTAGAGGAAGGCGCCGATGAGAGGGTCAAAGATCATCTGGCAGGTGACGCAGACGCAGTGATCAGCGATATGGCCGCGGCTTCATCGGGGCACCGCCAGACGGATCATCTCAAGATCATGGCCCTGGCCGAGGCTGCGGCCTACTTCGCCTGCGATGTGCTCGCTGAGGGCGGCACCTATGTCGCGAAGATGTTACAAGGCGGCGCTGAGGCAGAGCTCTTGACCCTCCTGAAGCGGAGTTTCAACAAAGTGAGCCATTTCAAACCCCCCGCAAGCCGAAAGGACTCGGCCGAGATGTTTGTGGTGGCGACTGGATTTCGCGGGCAACGAGGAAGTGATTTATCACCCGTGAACCCAAAAACTTAGGCGTAAAGAGGCTGTAAAATGCTAACACGCATTCTCAGATCTTTCCAAAACCGCCTTCGCACCCACTACGCAGAGAGCTCGCAGAAAGAGATCTTAGAACTTCGCGAGGCGTTCTCGCAAAGTGAAGCGCGGCTCAAAGAAGTCGAGACAGAGCGGGATCTCGCGCGCCGAGAAGCCGCGCTTCGCCATCACATCCAGGTGAACATGCTGGAGTATTTTGCGAAAGGGGTTCGAGAAGCACGTGTCTCGATTGATCCAAGCCAGGTTCGGTTCAAACTGCCCAAGGCAAAGAAGATCGCAAACTGGCCCGCATTGCTTGACGAGGAATTTGCCATCTTTGAATGCTTCAAAGATCCGGAAGAGACCGTTTTAGACCTGGGTGCGAACACGGGTCTGGCCGCAGCTTCGATTTTCAAGGCTGGATGTCGGGCCACAGTTCTGTCTTTTGAACCGAACCCGCAACACCATCCGGTTCTCTCTGACTTGAAATCGATTTTTAAAGAGAGATTTGACTTTGCGCCTCTTGGGCTTGGAACCTCTCGAGGCTCAATAAGCTTCTTCACGCCCGTCGTCGATGGTCGGGCAATCGATCAGCTTTCAACTGCAAACCCCATGTTTGGTTTGCCATGGGCTCTGCCCGAGAACATTTTGATCTACTGTATGAATGATCTTGCAAACGTCGAAGAACCACATCTGCAGTTCTGCGAAACCCAGTGGCCGATAGAACCGCTTGATGAGGTTTTGGCAGAACAAAGGTTCTTGGTGCCTACGGAGAAGATTGCAGCCATCAAGCTTGACCTTGAAGGATTTGAAGAAGACGCCCTGACGGGAGCGCAAGAAACGCTTTCAAACCACAAACCCTTGATCATGATTGAGAGCGGAAACCGGGAGAAAAGTGTCGACGGTCTACTGCGCAAGCAGGGGTATCTTTACGCGGATTTTCACGAGGGTTCGCTGGTGCTCACGGATATGATTACGACACGTGTGAATGGGTTTTACCTGCATTCTGAGAAACTGGGTCTATACGCGGACATGGGAATCCTTCGCCGCTAGGGGCTAGGAAGTTCTTGCGTGGAAGACAAAGCCCAGGGTGTTCATCAAGAGTTGGGCGGCCAGGATCGCGGTTGAGCCGGTTGGGTCGTAATCGGGGGCGACTTCGACGAGGTCGAGGCCGATGATCTCGTGGTTTTGAGCGACGGTTTGGAGCAATTCCAGCACCTCGTAATAGAGGAACCCGCCATGGCTTGGCGTGCCCGTGCCCGGTGCGATCGAGGGGCAGAAGGCGTCGATGTCGATGGTGACATAGACCCGTGCGCCCGCTGGGATGCGTTGCGCGGCGGCTCGCACGCCCATGGCTCGGATTTGACGCACAGACTGAATGTCTGAGCCCATAATGCGGGCGGCGTCATAGCCCTCTTTGGCCGTCGAGCTTACATTGCGGATCCCAAATTGGCTGAGGCCGGTGACATAGTCTTTCTCAGCGGCCCGGCGCATTGGGTTTCCGTGGCCATAGCGCACTCCGTGGCGTTCATCGACAAAGTCCAAATGCGCATCGATCTGGAGGATATGGATCGGACCGCGGCCATCGAATGCGTCGATGCATGGGATATTCACCGAGTGGTCGCCACCGATCACCACTGGCAGGGCGCCGGCGTTCAGAATGGCCTCGACACCCGCACGGATATTCGCGTGGCTCTTCAGCGTATCAGTATGGACGATGTCTGCGTCTCCGATATCGACGATCCGCACATCTGCGCCCAGATAGGTCGCATCATCTTCGTGATCATAGGCGCCTGCATGGCCGAAGCTGAAAAGGGTTGAGGCGTCGCGCACCCCCCTTGGCCCAAACCGGGCCCCGCTGCGCCATTGGGTGCCAAAGTCAAAGGGCGCGCCCAGGATCGCCACATCTGCGTCAATCGCGCTCCAATCCGGCTGATAAGGCTTTTTGCCGAAGGTGGAGATGCCGACAAAGGGCAAATTCAGGCGTCCGGTTTCGTAGCCATGGCTCATCTGGGGCTCCTTGGTGGGTTCGCTCGGACACTAGTCATGTCGCGTTCCTCGGCAACCCTCTTTCCTTTCCTGCTGCGACGTGAGATAGGGGGGCGCCAACACCGTTCCCTGCAGCCGGAGGATGTCATGCAGATTCGTGAGGCACTTACCTTTGACGATGTTCTCTTGGTCCCAGGCGCGTCCGAAGTCTTGCCAGCTCTGGCGGATACCAAGACGCGGGTCACCGGCGAGATCGAGCTCAACATTCCGCTGCTCTCCTCGGCCATGGATACGGTGACGGAAAGCGCCATGGCGATCGCGATGGCTCAGGCCGGTGGCATGGGGGTGATCCACCGCAATCTTGATATCGAAATCCAGGCGGCACAGGTCCGGCAGGTGAAGCGGTTTGAGAGCGGGGTGGTCTATAACCCAATCACCGTGCGCCCGGATCAGACCCTGGCGGATGCCCAGGCGCTCTCGGCCCAGTACAATATCACGGGCTTTCCAGTGGTTGATGAGGCCAAGCGGTTGGTTGGCATTCTAACCCATCGCGATATCCGCTTCTGCGACGACCCGACCACCCCTGTCAGCAAGCTTATGACCGCGAGCAATCTCGCCACTGTGCGAGAGCCCGTTGATCTCGACCGGGCCAAGAAACTGTTACAAGAGCGGCGGATCGAGAAGCTTTTGGTTGTCAATGAAGCGGGTGAGTGCACCGGGCTGCTAACCGTGAAAGACATCCAGAAAGCGGTTCTGAACCCGCAGGCCTGTAAGGACTCTCTGGGTCGGTTGCGCGTGGCTGCTGCCACGACCGTAGGCGATCAAGGTTTCGACCGAACGGCGGCCTTGATCGATGCTGGTGTGGATCTGGTGGTGATCGACACCGCCCATGGCCACTCCGCCAGTGTCGCCAAGGCGGTGGAGCGGGTCAAGAAGCACTCCAATTCGGTGCAAGTCGTGGCTGGGAATGTCGCGACGGCCGAGGCGACAAAAGCTCTGATCGGGGCTGGGGCGGATGCGGTCAAGGTTGGGATCGGACCGGGCTCGATCTGCACGACCCGGATTGTAGCGGGCGTCGGCGTGCCACAGCTCACTGCCATTCTGGATTGTGCAGAAGAAGCGGCAAAGACCGGCAAGCCTGTGATTGCGGATGGCGGCATCAAATTCTCGGGCGATCTCGCCAAGGCGATCGCGGCGGGGGCGAATTGTGCGATGATCGGCTCGATGCTCGCAGGCACGGATGAAGCGCCAGGCGAGGTTTTCCTCTACCAAGGTCGGAGCTACAAGAGCTATCGCGGCATGGGCTCGGTCGGCGCGATGGCGCGTGGTTCGGCCGATCGGTACTTCCAAAAGGAAGTCGCCAATGAGAAGCTCGTGCCGGAGGGGATCGAGGGGCAGGTGGCCTACAAGGGCCCCTCGACCGCCGTGATCCATCAGCTTGTCGGCGGTCTGCGCGCTGCCATGGGCTATACGGGCGCGCGGACGGTTGATGAGATGCGCACAAGCTCGAACTTTGTGCGGATCACAGGCGCTGGGCTCAAAGAGAGCCATGTCCATGATGTTCAAATCACGCGCGAGGCGCCGAACTATCGCGGAAACTAAGGCGATTGCTGAGCTTTGGCTGGTCTTCCTCGATGGGATCAGCTAGATCCTACACTTTCTGTAGTGAC
>JBCDAS010000231.1:0-6899 GCA_039185235.1 Pseudomonadota bacterium | reverse complement strand
TGGTGAAGAGCAGATCCGCATAGGTATCGCCCTGTGGCGCATGGAGCACGTAGTGCACCCCCTTCATCGCGGTCGCGATCCGCATCGCGCCGACATGGGGCGGGCCCTCATATGTCCAGAGGGTCAGCTTCATACCGCCAGCCTCGTCTTGCGGTCGAGGGGGCGCTGGAAGAGACCCGCGAGATCGGCCGCCTGCTCATAGCCTTGGATCGGGGTGAAGACGAGCTCGATCGACCATTTCGTGGTCATCCCCTCAGCCTCCAGCGGGTTGGCGAGACCCAGACCGCAAACGGTGATGTCCGGTCGAGCCGCACGGCAGCGGTCGAGTTGGCGGTCGACATCCTGACCCTCGGTCATGCGGATGTCGTCGGGGATCAGGTCGAGCTCTGGCTCGTTCAGTTGGCGGTGGAGGTAAGGCGTTCCAATCTCGACCGGGTCCATGCCAAGCTCCCGTGTGAGGAAACGCCCAATCGGCAGCTCCAGTTGACTATCGGGGAAGAAAAAGACGGTTTTGCCCGCCATGCCCTGGCGAATATGCGCGAGCGTCGCCTCGGCCCGGCGCCTGGCTGGGCCGGTGATGCGGTCGAAGTAAGCCGGCGCGACATTGAAGGCGCGCGCCGCCTCTTTCAGCCAGAGGGTCGTGCCCTCAGCCCCGAGCGGGAAGGGTGCGCATAGGATCTCCGCCCCCCGTTCCTCGAGCGCGCGCGCCGTGTCGCGGAGGAACGGCTGCGCCAAGAGAACCTTCGTGCCCGGACCGATCGCCGGCAGATCCCGTGCGAATCGGGGCGGCAGGAAAGCGGTTGGGATGCCCAATCCTGTGAAGACACGCGAGAACTGGTCCTCCACAACCTCTGCGAGCGCGCCCGCCACCAAAAGCTGCGGCGCATCGGTCTCGGCCATCTCAGGCACCAAGGCGGCGAGGCAGGCGTCCTCACCTTCGGTGAACGTCGTCTCGATGCCCGAGCCGGAGTAGTTCAGGACGCGGCATCCATCATGCTGCAGGTTCAGTCGTTGTGCAGCGCGGGAGAGGTCGAGCTTGATCACTTCGGAAGGGCAGGAGCCCACCAGAAACAAGAGTTTTATGTCAGGACGACGTGACAGCAGTTCGCCGACAACCCGGTCCAACTCGTCATTCGCGTCCTTCAGACCGGCCAGATCATGGTCATCGATGATGGCCGTTCCGAATCGCGGCTCGGCGAAAATCATGACCCCTGCAGCCGATTGGATCAGGTGCGCACAGGTCCGGCTGCCGATCACCAGGAAGAAAGCGTCTTGGATCTTGCGATGCAGCCAGATGATGCCGGTCAGGCCGCAAAAGACTTCGCGCTGCCCGTCTTCGCGTTCAACAGGCCGCGTGCAGCCTCGGCCAATATTGGGAACTTGCGTGTTCATGCCGCGGCCTCCTGCGGTGGCCGCGTTTCGACACCCTGCAATCTGGCCTGGCGCAATTTCCAGAGGAATTGCCCAGCATTCACCACATAGGTTGCGTAGGCCGCGAGCGCGATCAGCATCTGCATTTCAGCCGACCAACCTACGAAAAGTGCATATATATAAAGGGTATGGAGCACGATGACGATCATCGAGAACGCGTCTTCCCAAAAGAAGGCAGGGGCAAAGAGATACTGGCCGAAGACCACTTTCTCCCAGATCGCACCGGTCACCATGATGGTGTAGAGCGCGAGTGTTTTCAGCAGGATCGAAACCGTCGCTGCCTCATAGCCAACGCCATAGGCGAGGTAGCGGATCACCAGAACCAGGCTGACAGCGAAGATCAGGAACTGCACAGGCGCGAGGATGGCCTGAACCGTTGTCCAGACACTCGCATCGCGCCGCCGCCGCTCTTCGGGCGTGTATAACCCAGAGCTGAGTTGCCGCGCCTTGGGACCTGACGGACCCATGTTCCCTCCCACTGACATTATAGACTGTCTGGATCGCTTGAAGGTACTGTGCGCAGGAATTGAATGTCAATCTAGCTTTACACTTCTTTCAGTTGACAGATCGCAACAAAGACCGAGTCGGCTCAGTTTTTTGCGGCAACTGGATTAGTACGTCCGCTGCAACCTTCATTTCCACCGAGGGGCAGCGACGTCCACTTGTCGGAAAGATTCGGGGGTTTCAGACCATCTTAATTGTAAATCAGACAGGATCGTCGGAGTGAAAGGATTACCTGACGCTGCTCCTGTGGCACGCTGCCCGCGCTTCCGAGATGCGGCCTTCCAGCGCCGAGTCTCGATCCCGCGAGGAGCATACGCTCTGTGCGCGTTTGGCGCAAAACTTGCGATGGGTGAGGGAAGAGGATACTCCTCAAATGAGAGACGTTTGGTTCTTTCCAGGCCTTGAGGACATGGTTTCCGACGAAGAATGTCTGCAGGCGACGATCCAAGTCGACGTGATCCCGCGTTTGCTGGCTGCCTCCCGTGCGATCGAAACCGAACCTGTCGATGCGCGCGCGGAGCCTGGCGACCTCGATACATTCTGTGAAGTTCTCCTCAGCGACACGCTGGAAGACGTCTATCTTTACCTCGATGAAATGATCCAAAGCGGCACGACATTGGACGTGGTCTACCTTGGTCATCTGGCAGGCGCCGCGCGGCGGCTAGGCGTCCTCTGGGAAGAGGACGCGATTTCGCTGGCAGAAGTGTCCATGGGCCTGATGCGTATGCACCAGATCCTGCGTCGGCTGAGCCCGAGCTTTGTCTCGGATGCACCAGAGACCCAGAGTTCAGAAACGGCGCTTTTCGCTGTGGCGCCGGGCGAGACCCATGCGCTCGGCGTTGTGATCATGGCGGATTTTTTCACGCGAGCGGGCTGGCACACTCATGTCGATCTCAACCCTGAGGAGGATGAGCTCTCCCAAGCGGTGCTGCGCTCAGGCGCCACGATCGTCGGGATCTCGGCCAGCGCGACCCGCTTTCTACCGCAGGTAAAAACATCGATCGACCGCATCCGCAGCGCGGTGAACGGACGGCACGTTTTTATCATGGTGGGCGGGAACGCCTTTGCAGAAGACCCCTCGGCCGCTGGGCGCGTAGGTGCGGATGGTTTCGCCCATGACGCGATTGAGGCGCTCGATCTGGCAAAATCAGTCTCTCCTCAAAACGGAAAAATGTTGAGCAGTTAAAAACGGGCTAAGTACGAAGGCGATGAACTCATCTATGTCTCAGAATTTCGCAGAGCGGATCACACAACTTCCGGAATTGACCGTCCGGAATGTGGATACGTTTCTTGCGGCTTGCGGTGATATCGGTCTCTACATCGACCACACGGATACGGTTCTTGAAGTGTTTGCATCCGAGTCCTCACTGATCGAAATCACGCGGAACTGGGTTGGCAGACCCGTGAAAGATGTCCTGACCGTCGAAAGCCTGCCGAAAATGAAGGAGCTTCTGCGCGCGCTTCGCGACGGAGGCCCCACCCGGCGGCGGCAGGTGAACCATCCGCTCCGCGGCCAGGATGATCTGCCGATTACCTATGGGGGTTGGCTGCTCAATGACTCGGGCCATGTCGCACTGTTTGGTCAGGATCTGCGTCCCATGGCGAGCCTCCAGGCCCGTCTGGTGGCCTCGCAGCAGAACCTCGAGCGCGACTATGAGCGCATGCGGAAGATGGAAGCCCGGTATCGCATGCTGTTCCAGGATGCCTCTGATGCATTCCTGATCGTCGATGCCGCCGATAACCGGGTGATCGAGGCGAACCCGCGCGCCAGCCAATTGCTGGGCATCCAAACCAGCGAGCTTGCTGGGCGCAAGCTCAGCCAGATCTTTGCCAAAGCGGATCGCGGCGGAGTAGAAGCGACGCTTGCCGGTGTCATGGCTTCGGCCCGCAGTGAAACCACCAGCGCCGAGGTCGATGGCGGCGGTGTGACCCGCTTGTTGCTCCACGCGAAACTGTTCCGCGCCGCAGCGACGACGCTTTTCATGATCCGCTTGGCCCCGACCGAAGAGGTCCAGCCGAGCGCATTGCCATCCAATGATGAGAATGCAACCCAGTTGCTCGAAGGGGCAATGGACGGTGTGGTCCTTGCCGATACACAAGGACGGATCATTTGGTCGAACATGGCCTTCCTGGATCTCACCCAACTGGCCATGCGCGAACATGCGCTGGGAGCTCCTTTGGCGGAGTATCTCGGCCGCACTGATGTCGACTTCTCAGTGCTCATCTCGAATGCCAAGCGCTATGGGCGGGTGCGCAGCTTCTCCACGACCTGCCGCGGCGCAGGCGGGCTGATCACTGATGTCGATGTCTCGGCGATCGCTTTGCCAGATGGATCGCCTCCCGGTTATGGGTTCGTCATCCGCGATGTCTCGATGCGGGCCAGCACCGAGGAGGCGGGCACGGATGGGCTGCCCCGCTCGGCCGAGCAACTGACCGAGTTGATCGGGCGCATGCCGCTGCGCGATGTTGTGCGCACGGCCACCGATGTGATCGAGAAAATGTGCATCGAGACCGCCCTGCGCATGACTGGCGACAACCGCGCCTCGGCCGCCGAGATGCTAGGGCTGAGCCGTCAAAGCCTCTATGTGAAGCTACGGCGCTATGATCTGGGCGATCTGAAGGACAACTGAGCCTCTAAAATAGAGCTTTGCAACGAATGGAGTGTCATGTTTAATTGACAACATGACCGTCCAGATTCCGCAACGCCCCCTTCCCGAGCCTCGGTTGCCCGAGCCGACGGCGGTGCTGTCGCTGCTCCACCCCGTCACATGGTTCCCGCCGATGTGGGCCTTTGGCTGTGGCGTGGTCTCCTCGGGCGGCGCGATTGCCGAGCGCTGGCCCCTGGTCGTCGCCGGGATCGTTCTCGCCGGCCCCATGGTCTGCGCCATGAGCCAAGCGGTGAACGACTGGTACGACCGCCATGTCGACGCAATCAACGAGCCTGACCGCCCGATCCCCTCGGGCCGCATCCCCGGCACATGGGGCTTCTGGATCGCGGTCATCTGGACCATCGCCTCGCTTTGCTTGGCGGCGACCCTTGGCCCTTGGGGCTTTGGCGCCGCTGTGGTGGCGATCGCCCTGGCCTGGGCCTATTCCGCGCCCCCCTTTCGGCTGAAGATGAACGGCTGGTTGGGCTGCGGCGCCTGCGGGCTCGCCTATGAGAGCCTGCCCTGGATCACGGGTGCCGCGATCATGACCGATGGCGCACCAAGGCCCGAGATCATTGCCATCGCGCTCCTATACGGGCTCGGCGCCCATGGGATCATGACACTCAACGATTTCAAAGCCATCGAAGGCGACAGGCGTTGTGGCATCCGTTCGCTGCCTGTGATCCTGGGGCCCGAGGCCGCTGCCCGCCTTGCATGCTGGGTCATGGCCGTCCCCCAAGTCGCGGTGATCGCAATGCTCTTCGCCTGGGAGGCGCCGGTCCACGCTGCCATTGTCACCGCCTCGCTCGCAGCCCAACTCGCCGCCATGCGACGCTGGCTCGGCGACCCTCGGGGCCTGGCGCCATGGTACAACGGCACCGGTGTGCTGCTTTACGTCCTTGGCATGCTCACTGCAGCCTTTGCTTTGGGAGGGATGGCATGACCCCGCTTAGCTGGATTGGCATTATCCGCTTGGGTCTGGTGCAGACGGCATTGGGCGGGATCGTGGTGCTGACGACCTCCACGATCAATCGGATCATGGTGGTCGAGCTCAGCCTTGCCGCGATGATCCCGGGCGCGCTGGTCGTCATGTATCACGCCTTCCAGATGCTCCGCCCCCGCTGGGGCTATGGGGCAGATCAGGCCCGCAGACGCACGCCATGGATCATCGGCGGCATGAGCATCCTGGCCCTTGGCGGCTTGGGTGCCGCCCTCTCAGTCGCTTGGATGGAGACCAACCTGACCGCAGGGCTGATCGCCGCCACAGCCTCCTTCATGTTGATCGGCCTGGGCCTGGGTGCATCAGCTACTAACCTCCTGACATTGCTGGCAATTCGCGTGGCGCCAGAGCGCAAACCCGCCGCCGCCTCCATCGTCTGGATCATGATGATCGCGGGCCTCGCCATCACCGGCGTCGCGGCCGGTCAGGCGCTCGACCCCTACTCGCCGGAGCGTCTGGTTATGGTCAGCGGCGTCGTCTCCCTGGCTGCCGTCCTCCTGACCATCGCAGCCCTCTGGCGGATCGAGGGGCAACCACAGAAAGTCCCCGCGGCGCGCGGGCCAAAGCCCGATTTCATGGCAGCGCTGCGCGATGTCTGGGCCGACGCGCCTGCGCGCAACTTCGCGATCTTCGTCTTCGCGGCCATGCTCGCCTATAACACCCAGGACCTGATCCTCGAGCCCTTCGCCGGACACGTCTTCGCCATGACCCCGGGCGAATCCACCGCCCTTGCCGGGACCCAGCATTCCGGTGCGCTTCTGGGCATGATCCTCGTCGCCATCCTCGGCACCGCCATAGGGGGCCCGATCTTTGGCTCCATGCGCCGCTGGACCGTCTGGGGCTGTGTCGCCTCCGGCGCGGCCCTGATGGTGCTGGGCTTCGGCGGCATGACCGGGCCCGACTGGCCGCTCAAGACGAATGTCTTCGCGCTTGGCTTCTTCAACGGCGTGTTCGCGGTGGCTGCCATCGGCTCGATGATGGGCCTGGCCTCGAAAGACCGCGAGGGCGGCCAATCAGACCAGGCGGGCATCCGCATGGGGGTCTTTGGCGCCGCCCAATCGATCGGCTTCGCCACGGGCGGCTTCCTCGGTACCGCAGCCGTGGACGCCATGCGCCTGACGACCGACCGGCTGGAGCTCGCCTATGGCACCGTATTCATCGCCGAGGGCGTCGTATTCCTCATCGCAGCGCTGCTAGCGCTGCGCGCCGTTCAGGGCCTGACCCGCCCCCCACTTGCCGTTCCAGGAGAATGACCCATGGACAGCTTTGACGTCGTCATTGTCGGAGGCGGCCCTTGCGGCGCCACAGCCGCCGAG
>JBCDAS010000230.1:0-7024 GCA_039185235.1 Pseudomonadota bacterium | reverse complement strand
GAGAACAATGCCGCCATCGCCGTCTCGATATCCGGGTGCTCGAACGAGAAGCCCGTGGCCAATGCCGCAAGCGGGCCGACGCGTTGGCCGCCCAGAAGCAGCTCCTTGGCCATATCGCCACCCAGCAATCGAAGCGGCCTCGTTGGGATCGACAAGACCGTCGGTCGGCCGAGCGCGCGGCCAAGTGCGGTCGTGAACTCCGCATTGGTGACCGCGACTGGCGCGGTGGCGTTCAGTTTGCCCGAGACCTTTTTGCATGCGATCGCATGGCAGATCAGCCGCACCAGATCGTCGCGCGTGATCCAGGACATCCATTGCGATCCATCGCCGATCTTGCCACCCAGGCCAAATTCAAACGGGGTAAGCATGCGGCTGAGCAATCCGCCTTCAACCCCCAGCACCAGCCCGATGCGCAACAGGACGACCCGGGGCCCAAGATCGCGCGCTTGCAGAGCTTCCGCCTCCCACATCGCGCAGAGCTCATGTGAGAACGACGCGTCGGCTCCTGACCCCTCGTTGAGCTCTTCATCTCCGCGCAGACCATACCAGCCGATGGCGGAACCGCTGACCAGAACCTCTGGCCGCTGATCGAGGCGCTTGATCAGCTGGATCACCGCGCGGGTGATGTCGCGGCGGCTCTCGACGATCCGGTCGCGTTTTGCTTTGGTCCATAGACCGTTAGCAATCGGCTCGCCCGCCAGATTGACGATCGCATCGATCCGGGTCGTGGCGGGGATCTGGTCGAGATCAGTCACAAGGGTGACCGGCAAGGGAAGATCCGCGCTCCGCTGGCGAACCAGCGCGATGACCTGGAAGCCGTTGGCGATCAGCACCTCGACCAGCCGCCGCCCGATAAAGCCGGTCGCGCCGGTCACCAGAATGGTCTCGCTTTGGCGCGCTGGAGGGACCAGTCCCTCCGGATCTACGGGCACCAGGCCGGGCGCACGGATCGCGGCTGCCATATCGCGAAGACCGAATAGAAGCGTGCCCAGAACAGCCCCAGTGCACAACCATGTCCAGATCCCATGATAGGCACCGGCCAAGCCCGAGGGCAGCGCGGCCCAGTCCAGAAGAACCGGCAACAGCAGCACCAGGATCGCGCCATAATTCAAAGCCAGGAGCGTATGCGTCACCCGCTCGCTCGCCGGCAGTGAGCGGCTGAGATCCTCTTCGACAAAGTCGATCAGCGTTATGATCAACTCGATACCCAGCAACAGCATGACTGCGATGGCAAGAAGCCCCGTCGGCTCAAACCAACCCAAAACGCCAAAGAGCAGCGCATAGAACCAGTTTCGGATCGCGTGCAGCCTAAGCTCCTTGGCCTGGGAGGGCCGCCAAGCAAGGCGCTCGGTCAGCTCATGATGGACCACCGTGTCAAACAGCCCCATCGCCATTTGGATCCCAATAAGAGCCCACAAAACATCGCTGATCATGACCCAGCCTCCTCGAAAATACAGACCTGATGGACAAGCTCACCCAATGCCCAGTGGGTGATCTGAAGCCCAAAGCAAAAGGCATGGCGGCCATGGGGCTCGTGGCGCACGACCAACCGGCCCGGCGTCAGCCAGCTTGGCAGGTAGACGCGGTGCCCCAGAAGGGTCGCGAAGTAGCGCTCACTGGTGAAGATCAGCCCATCCGCATCGGTCGACAATCGCAGGGTCATGCCGATGCCATAGCCGATATGCTCCTCAAGCCCGGTCGGGCCCGCGAACCGCTTGGCTGAATGGATGACCTGCGGAAAGCCGTGGCTGCGGACGTAAAGCCGCGTCCAAACTTGGCCGCCGCTCTCCGGCTCCATGGTCACGACGACCGTGGCCGCCCCGCCCTCGTCACAGTTGATCGGCAACGGCCCGCCGATCAACCTGCTGAGACCAGCGAGCAGACGCCCGGCCCATCCCATGCGAAGCTCTCGTGTTCGACCATGGTAGATTGTCGACTGCCCGCGACCAAGCTTGCGCGAGAAGCGTTTGCGGACCTCCTCGGAGAGCGTCAGCCAATCTTCTTCGGCCAAAAGCCCACGAAATCTCGGGTCATGAAAACTTGGCGGAGCGAATTGATCCGGAGTGCCCGTGAACGCGCCCAGATCCACTGTTTGTGACGCCAGCATCCGTCCATCCCCCGCTACTTCTTCTTCGCAAACGGCAAGAAGTCGATCAGACGGGCGCCGAGCCGCATCATCGCGAGAAGCTTGTCTTTTGGAACATTGAACATTTGCGCATAGAAGCTCTCGACTTGTTCGGTCAGGTCGAGCATTGCTTCCAACCGCTCCAGGGCGACGGGGTGGATCGCCTGATCATCGCGTGCCTCCGAGACGCAGCGCTGCAGGGCCGAGATCGCCGGGTCAAGCTCACGCTCCTTGCGCCCTGCCGCGATCAACCGGATCATCTCGACGACATCGGTTTCCGCTTCGAAATGATCCCGGCGGTCACCCTTGACCGGAACCCGCCGGACCAAGTTCCAAGTCGTGAGCTCCTTGATTGAATTCGAGACATTCGAGCGCGCCAAACCAAGGCGCTCCGAAATCTCGTCGGCATGGAGCGGACGCTCAGAGACATAGAGCAGCGCATGGATCTGCGCCACCGAGCGGTTCACGCCCCAACTCCCGCCCATATCTCCCCAGTAAAGGACAAAGCGCTCCAGCGCGGCCGACTTGCTGATTTGATCATTATTTTCTGTCATGACAGAAATTTATGTTGGAAGAAGACAAAAGTCAATGGTGAAAGCACGAAAGGGCCGTATAAAGCGTCACCCAGCCAAACCCGAGATGCTCTGACTTCGCTGATCAGAACCGCGCTGAATTCCACCAACTCACAAAAAATAAGCTTTGAAGCTGACCTGCCCCCCGAAATCTCCCGCGTTGCAATGTAGAGTTTGCTCAGTCTCTTGAAGGAGCAAACAAATG
Organism: Pseudomonadota bacterium; assembly: GCA_039185235.1. Classification (GTDB taxonomy): domain Bacteria; phylum Pseudomonadota; class Alphaproteobacteria; order Rhodobacterales; family Rhodobacteraceae; genus Thermohalobaculum. The sequence goes on along the minus strand of JBCDAS010000230.1, from coordinate 4,122 downwards.
CGAAAGAGCCGTTTCACGGAAGCCCAGATCATAGGGATGATCAAAGAACAAGAAGCCGGGATCCCGACGTCGGAGGTGTGCCGCAGGCATGGCCGCCTGACGTAATACGGATCAGATCGACACCAGTTTCATTTTCCGCCACTTTCAGAAGTGCACGCAACTCTTCGGAGACCAGCGTGCAGCGATCACCTCCAGTTCGCGGGTGATATCATCCGCACTGATCGCCTCGTTCTCAGCGAGCAACTCGGCCTCCTGAAGTGGACGACCATAGGTGGCTAGGACCATCGAGCCGAGATACAGGGTCGTGCAGATGGTGAGGGTCAAGAACACGAAACTATCGAAAGACCCGGCCCCTAGTCCCCCAGCCTGGGAAATGACGTGGATGCTCTTCACGTAGATGTTCTGCGTGAGCAACAAGAGGATCACAGAAAGAGCAGGGATCGACCAACCGACCTTCGCCCAAACCAGCGAAATCCAAATTAGATCAATGACCTGTATGACGACGGCACTTCAGTATGTACTGCTTGATGATTTGATCCAGCCTGCCGAGCATTGCGCGATTGGAAACTTTAGAGCGAGGTCGCTTCGTTGCTCATCATGCTGCCGCGTATTGCTTGTGCGTCTCGGCGCATTGCCACAATCCACTGAAACGGCGACGGACACTGCAAACTCGCAAGCGAAGTTTGGTGCGGAAGTTATCGCTCCTCAGTGGGCTCATAATCGAGCCGAGGATTGGTCGCAGATACCCAGCGTCGCTTGTGTTCGAATTCAGGGCCGTCATCGTAGTTTCGCAACGCCCCTGCTTCGACGTGGCCCAAGATTGCTCGGCGTACATTCTTGTCCGCACCAGCCCTTCTCATTGCATTGGAGAAAGTTGCTCTTAGCGAATACAAAGACTTCCGTTTGTCGATAATGGGTGAGGGCAGTTTCTTCCGGATCAGTTGGAGGAAGTTGTGCCGCACCGGTTCTACTGGGTCTTTCTGAATATGGCTGAAAATGCGTAGCCCTCCGGAAGCGACCCAATCTGGAAAATCCATGATCTCAGGATGGGGTGGGATCACCCGGGTCGAACTCTCAGTCTTGCTACTCGCCACGCGAATTAGTCTCTCATTCACGTCTTCCGGCTGAAGCCTCAGCACCTCAATGGGCCGCATTGCAGTGAATGCCAGGACTCTGACGATCATCCGGATCGCGACCCTGCGCTCTTCAGCTAACCCAAGAACATCCCGGCCCCAAATGTCATCAACGCCGTCCATGATCCGGCTGAATTCATCTGGAGTAAATGGCAGCCACTTACTCTCTTCGAGAGGCCGTCTATCCTTCGGAAGTTTCACGCCATGCGTAGGATTGACCTCAATAAGCTGCTCTTCCACAGCGTAGGCGAAGAGACCCTTGATGGGCGTGAAGACCGTGTGGACAGAAGCGGGTAACATACGGCCAAGCAAGCTGTCCCTTAGCATTCGGAGATCCGTCGGGCTGACATGTTGAATTGGCACATCGCCAACCTGCTGGATCAGGAGGCCGATGTGCATCCGGTACTTTCGCAACGTCACCGGTCTGATGCCATTGAACGAGTAGTATCGCTCGGCAACTTCCGATACGGTGTCCGGATTAGGTTTAACATCAGAGATTTTCCGTTCGAGCTTACGTCTTACGAACTCGTATTCGTCGCGATCATCGGGATCACCTGGCACATCGCGGTCATTCCCGAACGCAAACTCATGTAGTTCCTCGAGGCGGTCCAGATACTCGTCGTCATCGAGTCGTTCCGGAATGGCATCGAGAAAGGAGATGTCGCGGATCACGTCTTGCCCAGCGTACCTAGAGACGACTTCGAGCAGTTCTGGGTAGGGAGGTAGGACCCATTGCCTTGCGACTCCGCCTTCGTCCAGTGCCCGGTCGATCTGCGCCTGAAGCTGCATTACCTCTCCGGGCAACGCCGCTGTGTTCTTGCGCTGCTCGTCCAGATCGGCAACAGCCTCTTGAGCCCATTGCCACTTCTTCGGCACCATGTCGAGTGGGACGAACTTTGTGTCATCTCCATCCGTGACATCGACATACGGTATCCCGCCTTGGGCTTCGAGAAGCCGAGTAAAGAATTCCTTCTCTGCCCGACGACGTTCCGTTTTGACTTCGCGCTGCCGATCCGGTGACTCAAGGTCCTTGATGAGTTTGTCGTGCTCCTCTGCCCAGGTCACAACAAGCTGTACGGCTTTGGAGTATGAGACATCCCCGCAGCGACGCAACCAAACCGTCTCTCCCAATACCGGCTGGAGCTTCTTCGGAATCCGACGCTGGTAGAAGTATCGACCTCGGTCGATTTTGAGGTATCGAACCTTCTTTTCCTTGGCCATTTGTATCGAAATCTGTCCAGAATGTATCGAAAATGGGACTCTAAGCGCACCCTTGCGACATCATATATTATACTTTTCAAGGGGTTAGAAGTCATGGTGGGGGATCCTGGAATCGAACCAGGCATGGGCCGACATCAACCGCCTGCGTCCCGCGGAAACCCGCAACGTGACGGCGACCATTTACGAGGGTCAGGGTCCGCTCGCTTCCAAGACCACGAAGGTTCAGCGAGTTCGCACCCGTATTGGAATTCTCAGCTGTCAAAGACGAAACCAGCGCTGGAATGTCATTTACAACATCCGCGAGGTTCAATTCGCCGGATAGCCGGAAATCATCATCGCTCAGCGACTGAACGGGTGTTGATGATGTCAGGTTTGGATCCGTTGGAATGCGAGACCCTGTGACAACAATTGTGTCTTGGACCGCGGCTTCGTCATCGTCCCCATCTTGGGCCACCGCTGTTAGTGTTAGCGCCCCCGCAGCCGTTGCGAGTGCCGCACTTGAAATGAGCATCTTTTTTAAAGACGCACCTCTTCTCTCTCTCCGCATTAGTAAGCCTCTCCCTAGTACATTAACGCTAGTTAACTGCTAGAGAGGGAAGGGTTGCACAGTCCACTTAAATAATGTCGCGAAACTGCAATCCTGAAGAAACGTGGTAAACGTGACACACCTTTGGGCATCTGTGCTGACGAATTGTGCAGCGCAAAACAGGTGAATTTAAGCTGGCATTTCGATGCGCCGATAGACCAGGTCTGCATAGTCATTCACAAGCGCTTCGGAGGTGAAACCTGGCTTGAACGTATGCTCGCCTATCTCGGCCACGGGCGTGATTTCAGCGGCAGACCCGGTGATGAAACATTCGTCGAACGTGGACAGTTCATCCGGCATGATCACACGCTCGATCACCTCGATCTGACGGGCTTTGGCAAGCTTAATCGCGGTCTGACGCGTAATCCCGTTCAAGAAGCAATCTGGGGTCGGCGTGTGCAAAGCGCCGTCGCGCATGAAGAAGATGTTTGCGCCCGTCGCTTCCGCCACCTGGCCGCGATAATCGAGCATCAATGCGTCGGCATAGCCTTCATTTTCCGCCGCATGCTTAGAAAGCGTGCAGATCATATAGAGTCCGGCCGCTTTGGCGTGACATGGGGCGGTTAGTGGATCGGGTCGACGATACATCGCATGGGTCATGCGAATGCCCTTCATCTTGTCGGCGAAATAGTCGCCCCAAGCCCAGACCGCGACGGCGAGATGGATCGTGTTGTTTTGCGCCGACACGCCCATCATTTCGCTGCCCCGCCAGGCGAAGGCGCGCACATAAGCATTCTCAAGACCAGATTTAGCCAACGTCTCGGCTTTAATTTTTTCTAATTCGTCGACACTGACAGGCAAATCGAAGCCCATAATCTTGGCTGAATTGGCGAGACGTTCGGAGTGAAGCCGCGACGCGTAGATGACGCCGCTATAGGCGCGCTCGCCTTCGAACACGCAAGACGCATAATGCATGGCGTGGGTCAGCACATGCACCTTCGTTTCCCGCCACGGGACAAACTCACCGTCCATCCAGATATAGCCGTCACGATCGTCATAGGCTTGGTCTGCCATTTGATGTTTCCTGTCTTGCACTTTTACTCAATTCACGGGCATTCTCAGAACACCATGGTGTATGTCAACCAGATACGGGCAAATGCCCCAGGATTCGATCCGCGTCTTTTTCTAAAAGATGAGGAACTCGATTATGGAATCGCGCTGTTATTGGCAGGCGAACGCGCG
>JBCDAS010000229.1:0-7030 GCA_039185235.1 Pseudomonadota bacterium | reverse complement strand
TGATCGCTTGCGCTGTCACGGCCTCGATCACGGTTCCAACCTCGAGCGGGCGGGTGGCCGTGACGACATTGTCCTCAGGTGACAGGCGGATGAAATCGGCCATCGGAACTCTCCTCATTGCTGAGGAGCAGTTCAACGGGAGAGTGAGGTGGACGTCAATGGCGAGACGCCAAGCCCCGTCAGATGCAGGGTGTTCGGTTTGCGGCCATCCAGGTCGCGATCGTAATCGGCATAGATCTAGAAGTCTCCGTTCTTGCGCGTGCGCGGTGCGCCTTCATCGGTGCCGCCCAGCGAGCTCGCCTTGGGTTGAAGGTGGTCGGATGCCTCGGGGCTCAAGGCGCTTAGGTCGGTCGTGCTGCTATTGCCGTCGGAGCAGACAGGTCGACCGACTCGGCAATACCAACGAACTGCGTGCGTTCCGCACGCGCTTAGAGGACAACGCGCGGAACATCGAGCGCGCATTGTCCGTCCATCTCTACGAGAAGGGCATCATAGACTTCAGCACCTTTAGCGGGGTCATAGGTCCCAATTGTCGCATAGGCGATCATGGTCTATCTCCTCCTGTGCAGAGATTAGACTTGATACCGCTGGATCAAGTTTGGTGCGAGCAGTGGATCACGAAAGCCCGGGCCGAGATCACCCGATCACCGGACATCCCAGCGTTCGTTGCAAGGCCGCCACCAGCTCTTCCACTGTCTCGGTTGCTACAAAAAGCCCACCAGTCTCATCAGAAAGGCACCGCGCCACAGTGGTCGAGTTATGTGGATCCTGTTCGGGGTTGTTCCAGGCGAAGAAGTCCACAACGGCGCGGAAGCCGATCACGTGGATCGTCAGATCCTGGGCAGTGGTGGTGAGCGCCTTCGCCATTTCGCAGGGGCGGCCTCCGCAGGTTTCGTTGCCATCGGTGACCAGGACCACGACACCGGACCGGTTGCGGTAATTCAATGTCTCGGCGGCCAGCCGCACCGCTTCGGTGAGGGGCGTCAGACCGTCGGGCCGGAGGGCCTCGACGGCGCCGATGATTGGCCCTGCAGACTCCGGGATCGGGCCGAATTGCGGGTCGAGGTTCCGGCACGCGTCATCGGGGCCCGGGCCATAGATCAGCAATCCCACATGGCGGTAGGGCGCGATGTCTGGCATTGCGCGCCGGATGGCTTGGCGGGCTTCGACGATACGGGTGTTGGGCCCTGTCTCAAAGCTGATCTCGTCCATTGAGGCCGAGCCGTCGAACACCAGCATCGCATTGACCGAACAATCGCTGGTTTGAGCCGTCGGCGTGCTGGCCCCGACCGCGAGGGTCATAGCCGCAAGCCAACCAATCTCGAGCACACGTTTCATGGAGACAGTTTGGCAGTGTAAGTCATGCCTGTCCAACTTGGCTGGCGAAGTTGGCGAAACGTGCCGGGAGGCACCACGCGCCTATACATGCTAGGCGCGCGGTCGGAAATCTAGCTCACTCCGCGACCACTTCACCAGGGAGCGTGTTCACCGTCATCGTATCGCCCGGCTGGAAGTGAATGACCGAGCGGATCGACTTTCCGGCTTTGAGCAGATCAAAGGCTGTGTTGATCTGGCCATGGGTCATGTGGTGGGTGATGTAGGGATCGACGCTGAACTCGCCGCTCATCCACTCATCAACCATGCCCGGCAGTTGGCTCCGGCCCAGGACGCCGCCAAAGGCGGTGCCACGCCAGACGCGGCCGGTGACCAACTGGAAAGGACGGGTCGAGATCTCTTGGCCCGCACCGGCGACGCCGATCACAGTGCATTCCCCCCAGCCCTTGTGGCAGGCTTCGAGCGCCGAGCGCATGAGTTCGACATTGCCGACGGCCTCGAAGGTGTAGTCGAGCCCGCCATCGGTCATCTCGACCAGGACCTCTTGGATCGGCTGTTTGTAGTCTTTCGGGTTGAGGCATTCCGTGGCGCCGAGTGCTTTGGCGAGCGGGAATTTCGCTTCGTTGACATCGATGCCGATGATCCGCGAGGCGCCATTCAGGACCGCGCCTTGGATCACCGCCATGCCGACCGCACCGAGGCCGAATACCGCGACCGAGGCGCCCGCCTCAACTTTGGCCGTATTGCGCACCGCGCCGATGCCGGTTGGGACGGCACAGCCCATCACCGAGGCCTTTGACAGCGGTGCTTCCTTGGTGATCTTGGCGACCGAGATCTCGGGCAGCACGGTGTACTCGCTGAAGGTGCTGGTGCCCATATAGTGCAGGATCTGCTTGCCTTTGTAGGAGAAGCGCGAGGTGCCGTCCGGCATCAGGCCTGCGCCTTGGGTCTTGCGGATCGTCTGGCAGAGGTTGGTCTTGCCCGATTTGATATAGGGGCAATTCGGATCTTCTGGCACATAGAGCGGGATGACATGGTCGCCGGGGACGACCGAGGTGACGCCCTTGCCGACTTCCTCGACAATGCCACAGCCTTCATGGCCGAGAATGCAGGGGAAGAGGCCCTCTGGATCTTCGCCGGACAGGGTGAACACATCCGTGTGGCAGAGGCTGGTGGTCACGATCCGGACAAGAACCTCGCCCTCCTTTGGACCCTCGAGGTCAATTTCTTCGATCTCCAAGGGCCGGTTTGGCTCCCAGGCGATGGCGGCACGCGTTTTCATGGCGGATCTTCCCTTTGTTAATGTCGGCGGGAGCGTACTCCCGATCCGGCTCTTCCTCCAGATGAAAAATTGCCAAGGCAAACCTACGGGGCGGCTAAAGGCGCCCCGGTCAGGATCAGAGCGGCGGACGGAGCCCGCGCGGCCCCGCCTGACGCAGCGGATGGCAAGACCAGCTCAGGCCGCTTGGTCTGGACGACGCCAAATCGGGAAGGGATCTGGCATCTCTGGGATCGAAGCGACATCGGTCGCGACGTATTCGGGCAAGAGGCACGCATCGAGCCGGGCCTGGAGAGCAGGCCAGTCGATGCCAGCGCCGATGAAGACGATCTCTTGGCGTCGGTCGCCCCAAGGTTCCTGCCAATGTTGCTTCATATAGGCCCGAGCGCTCTCGTGCTCTGGCCAGCGGTTCTGTGGCACGGAGGCCCACCAAGTGCCGAGCGGAGTGACCGAAGAAAGAACCCCCGCGAGCGAGAATTCCGCTACCCAATCGGGTCTTGTGGAGATCCAGAAATGCCCCTTGGCCCGGATCACCCCGGGCAGCGAGCCGTTCAGCACCTCCAAGATCTTCTCGGGGATAAAGGGCTGGCGGGCACGGTAGACATTGCTGGTGACGCCATATTCCTCGGTCTCTGGCACGTGATCGGCGAAGCCATAGAGCTCCTTCGCCCACATCGGGTGGTCATGGGCTTTTTCAAAGTCGAAGAGCCCGGTGTCGAGGATCTTGCCAGCGGCGACTTGGGAGTGGTTGGTCTCGATGATCTCACAATCCGCGTTCAAGCTGCGGATGATCTTGCGGGCAGCGTCGACTTGGCCAGGCTCGGCATCCGCGACCTTGTTCAGGATAACGACATCAGCGAACTCCATCTGATCGGTCAGGAGATGGACCAATGTGCGGTCATCCTCTTCGCCCAGGCTCTCCCCCCGGTCGCTCAGGAAGTCGTGGCTGGTGAAATCCTTGAGCAGGTTCACCGCATCGACCACGGTCACCATCGTATCAAGACGCGCAACATCCGAGAGGCTATCGCCATACTCATCGCGGAAGTCGAAGGTGGCAGCAACCGGCAGAGGCTCGGAGATACCCGTCGATTCGATCAGAAGATAGTCGAAGCGCCCATCCTCGGCGAGGCGGCGCACCTCGTCGAGCAGGTCATCGCGCAGGGTGCAGCAGATGCAGCCATTCGACATCTCAACCAGGGTCTCGTCCGTCCGGCTAAGCTCGGTATCCGCGCGCACCAGATCCGCGTCGATATTCACCTCGGACATGTCGTTGACGATGACCGCCACACGACGCCCCTCGCGGTTGTTCAGCACACGGTTTAGGAGGGTTGTTTTACCAGCGCCGAGAAAGCCAGAAAGAACGGTGACGGGAAGGCGTTCATGTCGCAAGGTGGTCTCCATGGCAAAAAGCTGTGTTGATGCAAATTAGTTAGCCCACCCTATGCCTTCAATGGAAATGTTATAATATTACAAATTGAGCGATCTAGCAGAGGCTAGCTCGACCAAGTCTTCGGTCCTCCCGCGGGTCGCAGTAATACGGCGTAAATGCCAAGAATGGCGGTCTTGGGATGGCGGCGATCGAGGATAAGGCTCCGGAGCCGCGCGAAGTGTTTGGGTAGGGGCCGTGTTGCGATAACGCTCAGGGTGATCTTATGCTCCATCAACAATGTGCGGTACTTTGAGCATCGCTATGACCAACGATACCCCCTCAGAACCCACCATCTGGCACAGCGATTGCTTGAGGATAGGAAACCATAATCCGCCGGAGTTTCTTGATTGGACCGACGAGAACACGGCCAGCGATCGGGTGGATGCAAACGGTCGACTCCAGCGCGGTTTCCCTGTCGAACGCCAGGAACTCGCCAAATACTTTAGCACCAAGCATGCAAGTTTTGACAACGCGCCGCTGCCCTTTTTTTTCAGTTTCTCTGGCCCATGCATGACGGAAGCCTTCGCTGATGTCCTGCGCGGCTTCGATCTAGGGGAGGTCGTTTTCTATCCCATCGATATTGAGAGACGCTGCGCCCGGAGAAATACTTGATCATGAACCTGCGGTCTCAGAAGATCTGTGTAGACTTCGAGCAATCGCATCGACGCGCATTTTCAAGCATTAAAGACGGCATATGGATGCATAGGTCACTGCAGCCGGATGGTCGCGTTGCCGTGAACCGGTCGGCGCTTGACGGCCCGGATGTTTGGTACGATCCGAGGGCACTCTACGGGCTGTTCTTCTCAGACCGGTTGAAGCGGGCTGTGGAGGCGAGCGGGTTGGCGCCGCATTTTCGTTTCTTCCGATGCAAGTTGGTTTAGGGAGGCGACCCGATGTGCGCGTTTTTTCGGCTCACCCAAATCGTTGGCGATCCGCTTTTGTGGATCTGTGTCCTCTGGGGGGCTTGGCTGCTCTATCGGGTTCTAATGGGAGAGGCGGATCGGGGGCGGCGGCTGAGGCAGTTGGGATGGGTCGCGGCGGGCGGTTTTGGAATCACTGTTGCCATGAATCTCGCTTCGGTCACGGAGCTTTCGCACTGCCTGCCACCGCCTCAGGGATGAGGCGAGTGGTTTTCGGCGCTGCAGGGGGGTGCGCTCTCCGGTCGCAGCATTGAAATCGTTGAGCTTTTCCCCGCTCAGACCCGATTTGGCCCCGCCCGGTTCATATTGACACCCCCTACCCCCACAACTATGGTCCGCGCGTCTTCGCAGGGGCAGTGTATCCTTTGCTTGGTGAGAGGCAGACGATGGGGGACAGACCACCAGACCGAGAGGGTCAGGAGAGGTCCGCCAAACTGAGCGAGCTCGATGCGCGGATCAAGGACGCGCGCGCCGCCAGGGAGCCCAAACCAAGGAAACGCGAGGAGAAGTGGACCACCGTCAGCATGGCCTGGCGCATGGTCACCGAGTTGGTCATCGCCATGGTGATCGGTTTGGGAATGGGATACGGGCTCGATTGGCTCTTTGGGACGTTGCCCGTGTTCCTGGTGATATTCTGGCTCCTCGGCTTCGCCGCTGGCATTCGCCTGGTGATGCAATCGGCCAAGGAGCTGGAGAAGATACAGGCCGCGGCGGCGGCAAGCCTGAGCGCCGCATCGTCGGCGAAGACCAAGCCCTGATCTGGGCGGAACCGAGAGGATAAGAGCTTTGGCAGCACCATCCGAAGACGGAAGCCTCGTTATCAAACCAATGGACCAGTTCATCATCAAGCCGCTTGGCGGCGGGGGTGCTCTGCCGGGAGGCGGAGGTGATGGCGGCATGTCGATGCTGGCAGTGACGAACTCAACCATTTGGATGGTTCTGGCGGTTGTCGCGGTTGCGGGTCTGATGATCTTTGGCACCTCGGGCCGGGCGATCGTGCCGAGCCGGGTGCAATCGGTGGCGGAGATCCTCTACGGCTTCATCCGCGACATGGTGACGGATGTGCTGGGGGAGGATGGGCCGAAATTCTTCCCCTATATCTTTGTCCTGTTCATGTTCGTGATGTTCTCGAATGTGCTCGGGATCATCCCGGCCTCGTTCACCACGACCTCGCATATCGCTGTCACGGGGGTTTTGGCGCTGGCAGTGTTCTTCTCGGTCATCGTGATTGGGTTCTATCGCCACGGCGCAGGGTTCCTGAAGCTCTTTTGGGTGGATAGTGCGCCCTTGGCGCTGCGCCCGGTGCTGGCGCTGATCGAGATCATCTCGTTCTTCGTGCGCCCGGTGAGCCACTCCATTCGTCTGGCGGGCAACATGATGGCCGGTCACGCGGTGATGAAGGTCTTCGCAGCCTTCGTCCCAGCGATGGGCGCTGCCGGGATCCTGCCGCTGGCCATGATGGTTGGTCTGACCGGGTTCGAGATCTTGGTCGCCTGTGTACAGGCTTACATTTTCGCGATGCTGACCTGCATCTATCTGAACGACGCGCTGCATCCGGGTCACTGATCAGCGCTCCGAAACCTGAGATTCCATTCAAGAGGAGACATCGAAATGGAAGCTGAAGCTGCGGCCCTCCTGGGCAAATTCATCGGCGCTGGCCTGGCTTGTACTGCAATGGCAGGGGCTGGCATCGGTGTGGGGAATGTTGTCGGCAACTACCTCGCCGGCGCACTGCGCAACCCGGCGGCTGCGGCTGGCCAAACCGCGACGATGTTCCTGGGCATCGCGTTCGCAGAAGCTCTGGGGATCTTCGGCTTCCTCGTTGCTCTGCTGCTGATGTTCGCAGTCTGATCGACTGCGCTGGGTGGCGCGGGCTGCGCCGCCTTTGAAACGACGGGATCGGACTGCGCGGGCTCGCGCGGTTCTAAGATCTTTCGGAGATAGGCATGGCCACCGAAACAACTCTGGAACACGTCATCCACGAGGGCGAAGCGGGCAAGAGCGGTCTGCCGCAGCTCGACTTCAACACCTTCCCCAGCCAGATATTCTGGTTGGTGGTCTGCATGG
>JBCDAS010000228.1:0-7129 GCA_039185235.1 Pseudomonadota bacterium | reverse complement strand
GGTGTCCTGGCAGCGGGTGCAGTGGCTGAGGTCGAGATAGAGATACTCGATCTCAAGATGCCGGGGTTGCGGTTGGTCGGTCAAATCGCCCTCCATTGCTGTCGATCATGCCTTGGAGACGCGGAAATGTCGAAAAGGATGTACCTGGTCGGTCAGTTTTTCGCAAAGCGCGCGGGTTGGCTGCTGTTCTTGGGTCGGTGCCGCTAGTTCAGCGCGCTGTGCAGAGCTGGCGAGACGGCGGGGCCAAGGGTCTGCCAGGTGAGCGCGTAGGGCGTGGCCTCTTGCATGATCTCGTCGAGGCAAAGCACTTCGGGCGCGAGTTTGGCGCCGGGGCCAATCCGGCGCTGCGCTAGGGCTTTGATCGTCGCGGCCATCGGGAGGATGGGGACGAATGGACCGTGGCCCTGCTCAGCGATCAGGTTCCAGGCCCGGGTGATTTGAGCCCCGGTTTCGGTCATGCCTGAGAGGCGCACCTGCATCCCGCCGCGATTGGAGGTCGTCAGGCGCGTGATCTGGCGTAGGCGCCTGAGCAGGGGGGCAAGGGCGCTGAGACCGCCGAACAGACCCGCGTGGCGGAGTTTGGCGAGGGTTTCGAGGCCCAATTGCTCTGGCCAGGATTCCAGGCCAGCGCGGAAGTGGACATTGCCGCGGACGCGGTGGCGCCTCCCCAGAAAATGCGCATCGAGTGTTTCGACCAAGGCGGCGCGGCGCCTGGGCAAGGGCTCGATGGTCAGCGGCTTTGCGTCCGACCAGCCGCGGGCTGTTGCCGGTTTGCCATTCTGCCATATTGCGATCTCACGCCCGGCGGAGCTGAGCATCGCCTCGATCACGGCAGAGCCGACGGGGCTTCGGCCACCGGGGGTGATGGCGATCTCGATCTCGTGGATCTCGCGCAGATCCTGGGCCAGATGGGCGGCGACGGCGCCCGACAGCGCGGGCGTGGAGCTGGCGCCTGCAATCGCGCTGAGGCGGTTGCGCCGGGCGAGCGGATTCAGCGCCTCGCAATAGCCTGAGAGATAGCTGGGCGCATCGGCGAGGTCGAGGATATGAGCGCCTGCCGCCAAGGCGGCGCGGGCGGTGGAGAAGCCCATGCGCTGGAACGGGCCGGAGCAGTCGACCACGCACCAGGGGTTGAGCCGGATCATCTCCCTCGTCAGACGCGACCGGGTGTCGAGCGCCAGGGGTTTCAGCGTTGCATTGGAAGGGCCGATTGCGCCGACCAAAGCCTCAGCACGCGCGAGATCGCGGGAGGCGAGCAGGAGCTCGAACCGGGCATCACGCGCCAGATGCTGGGCGAGACGGCTGCCGAAAACCCCGGTTGCGCCGATGATCAGAACCCGCTTGAGCTTCGCTTTCGGGCCGCGAGGCGCTTTGTCCTGGGAGAGGATGCGCGGATCTGGGGTGCCGTCTGGGGTCATCTGAGGATCCTCGGAGCCTTGTGGGCTGTGCGTTCGTTTGTTTCTGTCATGACAGAAATATAAGAAATCTTGGGTGACACCGCAAGCCATCTCGTTTGCTGCGCTGCAACGAGTCCAGTTCGAGTATTTTCCTGGGCCAGCGAACGCATTGTTTGACATTTCGATGACCGGGCGAAAGGTTGCTGGATGGACTTTGGATGCAGAGCAGCATTGCACCTTCGCACCTGCACTCTGATCCGGACGCCAACAGGGAGAATGATATGATGAAGAAAACTCTGACAACGGTCGCCGCTGCCGCTTTGCTGGCGGTCTCCTCGGTTCCGGCCAAAGCGCTGGATGAGATCACGGTGGCCTATTTCCTCGAATGGCCAATGCCATTCCAATACGCCAAGGTGAAAGGCACCTATGACGAAGCCATGGGCGTCAAGGTGAACTGGGTCAGCTTTGACACCGGGACTGCCATGTCGGCTGCGATGGCCTCGGGCGATGTGCAGATCGCGGTGAGCCAAGGGGTGCCGCCCTTTGTGGTTGCCACCTCGGCGGGCCAAGACCTTCAGATCGTCGATGTCGCTGTGTCCTATGCCGATAATGACAACTGCGTCGTTCAGGCGGAGTTGGAGATCGACAAGGACTCGGTGAAGGAGCTGGAAGGCAAGAAGGTCGGCGTGCCGATCGGCACTGCGGCCCATTATGGCTTCCTCAAGCAGATGGGCCATTTCGGCGTCGATATCTCAACCATGGAAATCGTCGACATGGCACCGCCCGATGGCGCGGCTGCGTTCGCGCAGGACAATCTCGACATGGTGTGCGGTTGGGGTGGCTCGCTGCGCCGGATGAAAGAGCATGGCAATGTGCTGCTCACCGGGGCCGAGAAAACCGATCTGGGCATTTTGGTCTTTGACGTCACCTCGGCACCGGCAAGCTTTGTCGCCGAAGAGCCGGAGCTTCTCGCCAAGTTCCTGCAAGTGACTGCCGAGGCGAATTCAGCCTGGAACGACGGATCTGGTGTGGCCGAGATGCTGCCTGTGATCGCAAAAGACGCTGGCATGGATGAGGAAGCCACCAAGCAGACCATCGACACGTTCGTCTTCCCAGGCGTCGACGATCAGCTTTCTGAGAAGTGGCTGGGCGGCAACGCGCAGACCTTCATGAAAGGGGTCGCGGATGTCTTTGTCGAGGCAGGCTCGATCGACAGTGCGCTGAGTACCTATGACGCGGCCGTGAATACCGGGCCGCTCTCAACGATCGGCTCTCCGACAAACTGAGCCAAGACCAACGGCCCGGACGCAACAGCGCCCGGGCCGATTTCTTTGGAGGCTAAAGCAAACGGGGGACGGCCATGTCAGGCCTATTGATTAACGATGTCTCGATGCGGTTTGACCTGCCGAATGGGGAGGCGGTCCAGGCACTCAAGAACGTCTCGCTGGACATCAAGCAAGGCGAGTTGATGGCGGTCCTGGGGCCATCGGGCTGCGGCAAGACCACACTCCTGAATATCGTTGCGGGCTTTCTGGCACCGACCGAAGGCCAGCTGGTGCTGAACGGGCATGACGTCAGGGGCCCGGATGCGGAGCGTGGCATGGTCTTCCAACAAGGCGCGTTGTTTGAGTGGATGAATGTCCGCGAGAATGTCGCCTTTGGCCCGCGCATGAAAAGCATGCCCAGGGGCGAGATGGACCAGATCGTTGATCACCTGCTCGAGGTCGTGGGGCTTAAGGACTTCAAACAGAAGGCGATTTACGAGCTTTCGGGCGGCATGCAACAGCGCGTGGCACTCGCCCGTTGTCTCGCCAATGACCCGGACGTGATCCTGATGGACGAGCCGCTGGGTGCGCTGGATGCCCTCACGCGCGAGAAAATGCAGAGCCTGGTCCTGGATCTCTGGAAAGAGACCGGCAAGACCATCATCCTGATCACCCACTCGGTCGAGGAAGCGCTGCTTTTGGGTGAGCGGCTTCTGGTCATGGCGCCGCGCCCTGGCCGGATCCACAAGGAATACCGCCTGCCCTTCGCCGATCTCGGCGTTGGTGCGGATCTGCGGGAGGTCAAGAAACACGCTGATTTCGGGCCTACACGAGAGGAGATCCTCGGCATGATCTGGGACATGGAAGAAGAGATTATGGGCCGGACGGAGAGCGCGGCATGATCATCCTCATCATCTATGCAGCGCTGTTTGTGGGCGCCTTCTTTGCGGTGAAACTGATCGCCAGCCAGCTCGACAAGGCCCGCGATTTCACCTCGCTGAAAACGGTGACCTTTGGCGATGAGAGTGCGGTGACGGCGAACCGGGCAGCCTCGATCATCTCGGTCCTGACGATCTTTTTGATCTGGGGGGCGTTCACCGGCTCGCAATTCGCGCCGATCCATGCGCCGGGACCCTTTGTCGGCGATACCAAATTCACCTACACGGTCGAGGCGCCCGATGGGTCACGCGATGACGGTGAAGTGACGGTTCGGGTCTTTGAAGTTGGCACAACGCCCGAGACGCCGGTGATCGAGCCGGGCGATGGGTTTGCCAAGAACGACACAGCCGAGATCGGTGCGTGGCGCTCGAAGCTGATCCAGGTGCAAAACAACGATGAGATCAGCAAGAAGGACGGCGCCCAGATCGTCGCCATTGATGGCAAGCCGATCGCGCCGGGCGACACGGTCGAGACCTCTGATGGCGCAGTGACGCTATCGGCCAAGGGGACGCCGAATTTCAAACCTGCCCAAGGCTGGCAGATGGAGCCGATCTGGTTGCCAGCACCCGAGGCCGTGGTTGGACGGTTGGCCGAGATCTCGTCCGAGGGCTACCAGAACTCGACCCTGCTGGAGCATCTGGGCTGGTCACTCTTCCGGGTCATTGCCGGCTTCCTCGCGGGGGCGCTGGTGGGGATACCGCTTGGCTATGCGATGGGGCTGAGCTCGTGGTTTCGTGGCTGGTTCGATCCGATCGTCGAATTCATGCGCCCGGTGCCGCCGCTGGCGCTGATCCCGCTGGTGATCATCTGGGCCGGGATTGGCGAAGAGGGTAAGGTCATCCTCCTGTTCCTTGCAGCTTTGTGGATCATGGCGATCGCGGCGCGATCTGGTGTCTCCGGGGTCAAGATCTCAAAGATCCACGCGGCCTATTCGCTTGGCGCCTCGAAATGGCAGATCATGCGTTATGTGATCGTGCCGAACTCGCTGCCGGATATCTTCACCGGCGCGCGCGTTGCCATGGGGGTTTGCTGGGGTACGGTGGTTGCGGCGGAACTGGTCGCCGCGAATGAAGGGGCCGGCATGATGATCATGGTCGCCTCGAAGTTCCAACTCACCGATATCGTGATCATGGGCATTATCCTGATCGGCATCATCGGCTATGGCATCGATATCCTGATGCGCCAGGCGGAGAAATGGCTGATCCCCTGGAAGGGCCGCGGGTAAACCTGCTTGGGCGCTCTATCTCGTCGGGCGCCCTTGATCAGAAGTCTCGGGAAGGCTCCTGAGCGGCTGGCCGGGCCTAGATTCAGGGTCTTCCTGGGCTGATTTTGAACACAATTACTGTCGGACAGGCAGGTATACTTGTTTCAAATCGGAACAAGTATACTATGGCTACACTGTGTTGTCGCGGGTAACTCGACCTAATTTCCCCCAAGTTTCCGCGCTTTGGAAGAAGAAAACCACTTGAAATCGTTCTCGTAACTGGCCGGATTCAAGGGTTATATTTTTCTCGGATGGTCAGATCTCCGTTATTGTACGACGGTTCAAATAAACTTTCCTTACAGTTTTATACTGGACGGATCTGATCGCGTGACATAGCGTTGTTTCAAGCTGTGTAATTTCAACTTGGCGTTTAACGATGTTCAGATCCAGAAATCGAAATAATTGGAGCCAAGAATGCAAGATCAAACGACTGCGCACCAGGCGCTTGCGATCGTTGGTGATACGCTAGAGCTCGACCTCAAACTCGATCAGTTTCTGCGCTGCGCGATCACCTATGACCAGGTGCATCGGGTCGATATTGTCTTCGAGGATGATATTGCCTTTGGTCTCGCTAATCTCATTCGGATTGGTCGTCTTCTCGGTCGTCATGGCTTTCTCCTCTACGTTTGATCTGATCATTAGAGCAAAGACGAGGCGCATCGTCCGTGACTGCTGCTACAGGACTGTTAATGGGATCAAACTTGGTTTTGTACCGTCGTCTTGAGAGCACTCTTCGGAGTAGATCCACGTCCGGCGGTAAAGATAGAACCGTAGCAAAGCCACTCAGGACAGCCGGGCTGCAAGCCGGTGAATCAAGCCACTCGTTTATGCCCAAGGGCAGAGCGGTGCGCGAATACTCGTATGTGGAAAAGGGTTTGTTTCGCGGTTCAGTAACTGCGCGGAAGACCGAGCACATGTTGGCCGAGATAGGCGAGGATGAGGTTCGTGCTGATCGGTGCGGTTTGGTAGAGACGTGTCTCCCGCCATTTCCGCTCGATCCCGTATTCGGTGGCAAAGGCGAAGCCGCCGAAGCATTGCATCGCCGCCTCGCCTGCGTGCCAGCTTGCCTCCGAGGCGAGAAGTTTGGCGGTGTTGGCGGCCTCGCCTGAGGGCTGATCAGCATCAAACAGGGCGGCTGCTTTGGCGACCATCAAGCGGGCGGCTTCGGTCTCAGCATGGGCGCGGGCGAGTGGGAACTGGATGCCTTGGTTCTGGCCGATCGGGCGGCCAAAGACGATGCGCTCGCGCGCGTATTGGCAAGCTTTATCGAGGAAGAACCGCGCATCGCCGATACATTCCGCGGCGATCAGGATCCGCTCGGCATTCATGCCGTCGAGGATGTGATGGAGGCCGCGCCCCTCGGTGCCGATCAGGGCATCGCCCGGGATCTCGAGATCGTCGAAATAGATCTCGGTTGTGTTGTGGTTGATCATGGTCTCGATCGGTCGAATTTCGAGACCGTTGCCCTGGGCTTTGCGCATATCGACAAGAAAGCAGCTCAGCCCGCGGGAGCGTTTCTCTACCTCATCGATCGGCATTGTGCGGGCAAGTAGAACCATCAGATCGGAGTAGAGCGCCCTGCTGGTCCACACTTTTTGGCCATTGATCACCCATTTGTCGCCGCGCCGCTCGGCCCGGGTTTTCAGTTGGGTTGTATCGGAGCCGGTGGTGGGTTCGGTGACGCCAAAGGCCTGGAGGCGGAGTTCTCCACTGGCGATGCCGGGAAGGTATGCAGATTTCTGCGCGTCGCTGCCATGGCGAAGGACTGTGCCCATCGTATACATTTGCGCATGACAGGCGGCGGCGTTGCAGCCCTCGGCATGGATGGTCTCGAGGATCGCACAACCGGCCGATAAGGGCAGGCCAGCACCACCAAACTCCTCGGGGATAAGCGCCGCGAGATAGCCGTTTTCGGTGAGCGCCTGGACGAAGGCCTCTGGATAGGCCTGATCGCGGTCGAGATCCGCCCAATAGCTGTTTGGGAACTCGGCACAGATCCTGGATACCCCATCGCGGAGATCTTGCCAGGGATCTTCTAGCGGCATGGTCAGGGGGGCAGGGGTGGTCTCATCCATCTCACAAACCTCGGCAGTTTCCTCAATCGCTAGCATGCGGCGAAAGCGCCGCCAATCGCTGTTGCAGGGCTTGACGGCAAAGCGGGCATGCGCCTATAGCACGGCTCCGGCGGCTGGGTAGCTCAGCTGGTTAGAGCGCAGGACTCATAATCCTGAGGTCGAGGGTTCGAGTCCCTCCCCCGCCACCAT